>NZ_JXYS01000039.1 GCF_000949295.1 Acidithrix ferrooxidans | reverse complement strand
TGGAAGGCCCCCATTTAATTGATCCGCTACTAATGTGAGCTTTGTATCCATAATGTAGATGGAGGAAATTATTGTGAAGTCCAAAAGGCATACCCGTTCTACTCAAGGTAAGCAGGGCGCAGGTGCGCAAGAAGATCGCCGAAGGGGACAAGATGCTAAATGACGGTGCAACCATAAGTGAAGTTGCCGCTTTGCCATAAAAGCCCTAAGGCGCTGCACTTACCGAGACGACCTGGCACCGATGGAAGAGTACCTACGCTGCATTGAAGGGAACCAAAGTAAAGCTTACTCAAGGAACTTGAATCTAAAGAACCGTCGTCTAAAGAGCATCGTTGCCGACCTAACTCTTGATGTCTCCATGCTTAAGGAGGTGACGATAAGAAACTTCTAACCCCGAATCGTCGTCGTATGGTAGTTCACAAACTACAGATACGATTCGGGGTTTCTAAAGAGACGAGCCTGCAAAGTAGCAGGTCAAAATCGTTCTACGCAGCGTACCGTAGCACCTGAACGCAAAAGTGCAGATCTAGACGAAGAGATCACGCAATTCCTTAGAACGTTTGTCCTAGAACACAAAGCTCAAGGTTACAAAAGAGCATATCGCTACGTCATAGACAAGGGATACCATGTCAATATCAAAAAGGTAAGGTCTCTTTGGCGACAAGCCGGCTTGAAGGTACCCTATAAAAATAAGAAGAAGTCGACCGTTGGTAAAGCATCTTCTAGTCACGACAATCCATGGGCTACCACGTTCCTCTGGAGAAAAACGTTTCATGGGCACTTGACTTTCAATTCGACCAGACAACCGATACTCGTACTATCAAGATCCTTTAGTATCATTGATTAATAGTCAAGCCCTAGGTTGTGAGGGAAGCCCTAGCGTCAATAACAGCCAGATCGATCGATTCACTAGGGGTTATTGCCGTCCTGGATGATATCGTAGCAAGCCGAGGTCATCCTATCTAAATAAGGTGTGACAACGGACCAGAGTTCATCTCGAAAGCTCTTTCGGAATGGTCAATTGAAATGGGCGTAACCCTTATGCCTACCGAACCCGTATCTCCATGGCCCAGTGCAGCTTTATGGGGTCAGAGTTGAATCTTTCAATTCCAGATTAAGAGATGAATTTCTCAACGGCGATCTATTCGAGAGCGTCGAAGAAGCACAAGCGCTGCTAGATATCTATAGCGATGACTTCAATGAATTTAGAAGTCACAGCTCTCTTGGATACCTATCTCCGACACGATTCCTAGAACTCACCGCACAAGACCAACGAATGGTGCTTACCAAGTCGTATAAACGACGAGGTTGGTACGCTCCGGCGTGTTTCGTGAGGGTTTGAGGAAGAAAGGTTGATTGAGTTGTGGACGATTGCTAGTGGTAATGAGCAATGTTCCGTTCGTGTTGAATAGGTTTTTAAACATACTTTGAGAATTGCTATTCCGTATGGTTCGTGATTAATTTTCTTGGTGGCGGGTCCCCATTAGAGGAAGTGAAGAAGTACATAGAAAACCAGAAACTCCCAAGAGGTAAATCAGGGAGACCAAGAAAGAACGAGGTCGCTTGACCCCTCCCTTACGGTAGGGGATTACGCTCCCGTTGGTTCAATTGACTACACACGGTTTGGGATCTTTTGTAAATTAAAGTTAAAGTTCCGAATGAGGCTTAGGCGGATTTTGGGGATCATGCCGTGCGTTTGTTTAGGAAAGTCATGGTGACTTTCAAGGCGAATGTTTAAAGATATCAGGACCTATGTATGCAATTTGTTGCAATGCCTGATGATGCAGACAACTCATAACGATAGCGCAAATCCAAGTTGGTAATAGAGGCCCTGGGGAGATAGTGTTATTGTTCTAGAAAAAATTGCCATACATTGCACCTAGTCGGTCAGGTGCATTCTTGCAATATCTCAGGCTACGGTATCTCTGGCCACAATTTGTCTCCACGACGTTGAAGGTGATTGGGCCGAGCCAGATCGCGGTCGTTCTGGGTACTTTCTACCTTGACTTTAAGTTAGATCCTTTTAGTCCTATGGTGAATTTAGGAAGAAGTGGCGTGGCCCAAAGGGTTAATCTTTAAGGTTGGCCTATGCGGTTTTGGCCCTGCGGCTAAGTAAAGATCGTCTGGATTTGAGTTCATTTTCGAGCTCGTCTGGGCGATTACCTTCATCGCTAATTCTCATAAGGATCGAAATCAGAATGTAATTTGAGATCAACGATGATCCGCCATAGGCAACAAATGGTAAGGTCACTCCGGTAAGGGGTAGCAGCCGCACGATTCCACCCATTATGAAAAACGATTGAAGACCAATTATCATAGTGAAGATAGCCGCGATTAGGGAGCCAAAAGGGCTCTTTGCTCGCAGTGCGGCTCTGATTCCGATTCCAACTATGAGTAGGAAGGCCATCACTATTGCGCTGGTTCCCAAGAGCCCCATCTCTTCACCGATAGCGGCAAAGATGAAGTCTGACGTTACAACAGGAATGATTGTGGGGTGACCCCTCCCGAGACCGGTACCAGAGATCCCACCTGCAGCCAGAGCATATTGGGCCTGGACGATCTGATACCCTATTCCTTGGGCGTACTTCCATGGGTCTATCCAGATAGTTACTCTTACGTTGACCTGTGTAAAAAGATTAGAGGCGCCAAGCGCTCCAAGGACAAACAAAATGCTGCCACCAAAGAGGTAGCGAATTCTAGAAGTCGCCATCCATATCGTGATGATGAAGACTAAAAAGAGCATCAACGAAAAGCCAACATCTCGCTCGAGAGTCATGACTAGAAGCGATGCAATCCACGCAGTGGCAATGGGTCCTAAGATTCGTATATTTAGCGATTCTCGGAGGCTCAAACGACTCCCCATGGCGCCCAACACGTCGCGTTTTTCAATGAAGTAGGAGGCAAAAAATATTGCGAGATTTAGCTTGGCAATTTCTACAGGCTGAAAGCTGACCGGTCCCAGTCTTATCCACAACCTGGCGCCATTTATATTTTGCCCTATTCCTGGTGCTAGCGGCAGAACTAATAGCAGCAGTCCCGAAAGCGCCAGGAGGAATCTATATCGGTCCAAAATTTCAGATCGATTTACTATTATTAGTGTTGAAATATAGGCTATCACGCCCAAAGTGGCCCAAACCCCTTGAAGAAGTGCTTCTTGTGGATCTAGACGTGCGATCATCACGTAGCCCAGACCGTTTAAGAGGGCGACAATGGGCATCAGCGCTGGATCAGCATAGGGTGCCAAAAAGAGATTTGCAATGTGGACAACAAGTGGCAATGCGACCATGGCGACTAGGACGATGATCAGGTTGGAGGGTAGGGCGGAATTGATGCCTAGCGATGCTAAAAGAAAGGCAAGAATTGTAATCCCAGATGCAAGTAGCAGCATACCGAGCTCGCTCTTTCGCTGCCGGGTATAGCGTTTGACATTAGCTCGTTGTGGAATTTGCCCCATTGCGGCAATTCTTGAACCCAAAAACGGACTCCTTTTCTGGGTGTAGGTTAGCGCAGTGATAAATTAGCGCAATTATTCCGAACCGTTGGCGTCTATGATAACACGATTCCAAGCTAACACGAGTTATGGCCACGTTATGACCATTGCCAAGGTTTGACGATGTCCTTGGTCGAATCTATCTTTGGCACTTTGACCTCTACTATTTCGCCTCTGGCCACCACAGACGTTTGGTCTTCATTGCTAGATCAGATCCCTTAATGCCTGGTTCTTCTGGCGTGGGCAGGGAAATTGGAGGCAAAAGATTTCTGAATACGAATTCAGATTAGCCAGCTCGTTTTGCAGGTGGTGTAATAGGTAATTTGTCGCAACTAGGCCCCTATCTTTTAGTGGGGGCTTTGTTTGATAGAAATCTATAAAAGACTTGCATTATGCGCCGGGCTAATTTTTTGCCTGGTTTTCACTATTTATTTGAGGGATCCTAGTTGACGTCTAGGATGAATTCAATCTTAGGCAAAAAGCAGTTGGCGCCCCAAGACAGAATTGAACTGGAGTCGTTTGAATGACGCAATTAGACTTTCGCCACTTACGCGGTGATATATCTCGATGGATCGAAGAGGATCTAGGAGCAGGTGACATTACGTCAATACTCACCATTCCTAATGAGAGATCTGGCGAGGCTGTATTCGTCTCTAAAGGCGACGCGATTATTTCAGGCCTGCCGATCGCCCGAGAGATCTTTCGAACTATCGATTCAGATGTCTTCTTTGAATTGGAAGTTGACGAAGGTAGCCATGTTCGCAATGGTGAAGTGCTCGCCCGGGTCAGGGGAAATCTTCGATCTATCTTGGCTAGCGAGAGGTTATCTTTGAATCTAATTCAAAGATTGAGCGGAATCTCTACTATGACATCTACTTTTGTGGCAGAGGCTCGTGGGACAAAGGCGAAGATCGCCGATTCTCGCAAGACCACTCCTGGTCTTAGGTATTTGGAGAAGTATGCGGTCAAAGTTGGTGGTGGCGTGAATCACAGGTTTGGCCTATTCGATGGGATCTTAATCAAAGATAACCACATCGAATCCTTGGGATCAGTGCGAGCAGCTACGATGGCTGCCAAGGCAAATGCGCCTCATTATCTAAAAGTCGAGGTTGAAGTCTCTAATTTGGACGAGCTTCAAGAGGCTCTTGAAAGCGGAGCCGATGGAGTCTTGTTGGATAATATGGACGATAGATCTACAGAGGAAGCAGTTCGAATCGTTGCAGGCAGAGTCCTGGTCGAGGCTAGCGGAAATATGGTGTTGAGTCGGATTGCTCAAGTGTCCCGTATCGGCGTTGATTTGATCTCAGTAGGTGCCCTGACTCACTCCGCAAATGCGATCGACATCTCATTGGATATCTCATAGCAGCAATAGTGCATACCAACAATGGATCCTAAGCGAATGGCAAGGTAAAGCTTGCTTGGTGTATGATTATCGATAGGTACTAGTCTTAATGACTACAACCGCATGTGCTTAAGGCATAGGGAGCGAATTATGTTGAGCATTGATCTCTCGCAAGAGATTATGGAGTTGAAGAAGAAGCGGAATGCAGTTATCCTAGCTCATTCATACGAACGTCCCGAAGTTCAGGATGTGGCAGACTTTGTAGGAGATTCACTTGGCCTTTCCCGAGTGGCGGCCAACACTTCGGCCGACATCATTGTCTTTGCTGGCGTTCACTTTATGGCCGAAACCGCCGCGATTTTGAATCCTAAAAAGACGGTATTGATTCCAGATTTAGATGCTGGATGTTCTTTGGCTGACACGATAAGCGCAAAGGACGTCCAGGAGTGGCGGGATGAAAATCCTAACGGGCAAGTGGTTGCTTATGTCAATACATCCGCAGAGGTAAAGGCCCTGGCCGATGTCTGCGTAACTAGCGCTAACGCTGTTGCAGTTGTGCAATCTTTAGATGCAACTCGACCGATATTTTTTCTGCCTGATATGTTTCTTGGAGCTCACGTAGAGCGTGTCACTGGCATCAAGATGCACGTTTGGATGGGAGAATGTCACGTGCATGGCGGAATTGGAGATAAAGAGATTCGCGAGACTCTTGAAGCGCATCCAGACGCCGAGTTTTTGATACACCCTGAATGCTCCTGTGGAAGCTCTTGTCTGTACTTGAAGCCCGATGCCAAAATGCTTTCAACTGAAGGGATGGTGACCTACGCTAAGGCGTCCGACCGGACAGAATTTGTGATTGCTACGGAAGTCGGTATCATTCATCGGTTGAACAAGATGGCGCCAGGTAAAAAGTTTTTACCCGTCAAAGAAAGTGCTATCTGTCAATATATGAAGATGATCACCCTTGAAAAGATATATGACTCTTTGGTCGAGGACAAATATGTTGTGTCGGTGGACGAGGAGATCGCAAGGGCTGCACTAGGGGCAATCGAAGCCATGATCTCAATTGGTTAGTCAGTCTGTGTTTGAAGAGATTGAAACTGACCTTTTGATTATTGGAAGTGGCGTAGCGGGAGCCTATGGAGCTTTGCTGGCCTCTTCGATGGGCGCTAGGGTGATGCTTGTTACGAAGACCGAACTTGTCTCTGGATCCACTCAATGGGCCCAAGGCGGTATTGCGTTCCCTGATGGCCGAGATGATATTCCGTCGCACCTCGAGGATACCCTTCGTGCTGGTCGTGGCTTGAGTGACCCGACGGTAACGCGGGAGATTCTTGGTGAATCTCTGGAACATCTGGCGCTACTCAAGGAGTTGGGTATGGACTTTGACCCTGAGCTGGCACTAGAAGGTGGACATTCACGACCGAGAGTCAAGCATATCGGAGGCGATCGTTCTGGTCTCTTCCTCTTGAAATTTTTGCATAGCAAACTTATTGGCCGAATAACCTCGCTAGAGCGCCACTTTGTCGTTGGTCTGAGAGCGGCAGAGGACGAGTCTGTCATGGGCGCTTGGGCTTTTGGTCCTAATCAAGAGTTGATAAAGATTACTGCAGCCTCGGTAGTCCTTGCCACAGGTGGCTCAGGCCAGCTCTTTTCCGTTACAACAAATCCCCCAGAGGCAACTGGTGATGGCATAGTGCTTGCATTGAAGGCAGGCGCCACCATCAGAAATATCGAATTAGCTCAGTTTCACCCTACGGCACTTATGGATGGTTCTCTTATCTCTGAGGCTTGCCGAGGCGAAGGTGCCATATTGCTCAACAAAAATGGTGAGCGCTTTATGACTCGTTACGACCCTTTGGGTGAATTGGCACCTCGTGATGTTGTTGCGCGTGCAGTAATCAATGAAGAGCGCTCAAGTGGTGGTGTCTTTTTAGACCTGCGTCCAGTGGGAGACCTTGCGAACTCATTCCCTACGGTCTATGCCTCTTGTGTTGACCTTGGATTAAACCCTCTGTCGTCGCCAGTGCCGATTTCGCCTGCTGCCCACTATCAAATGGGTGGAGTAAGCACCGATAGTCACGGAAGAACTACCGTTGCTGGCTTGTTTGCTGCAGGAGAAGTCGCAAGCACTGGACTGCACGGTGCGAATCGCCTAGCGTCAAATTCACTGTTAGAGGGGCTGGTAATGGGTGCAAGGGCAGCTAGAACAGCTCTAAAGGAACTCGAGGTTCCCGGGCATTGTGATGATGCCCCTCCTTTTGTTGGCGGTCTTGACCTTTATTTGCGTCCTCAGATTCAACAGATTATGACCTCCTGTGCATCGGTTTTGAGAAATGGCGTTGAAATTCAAGACGGCAGGAGACGGTTGAACCTTTTTGAGTCATTTGAAACCTCACTTCCAAGTGAGGTGGAGACCCTGAATCTGCTAGAGGTAGGAAAGTTAGTCCTTTCGGGTGCGCTGGCAAGACAGGAATCTCGAGGTGCTCATTATCGAGAGGATTTCGATCATCTCTCCAGTATTGCATTTCATGTCGATCAAACTAAGGATTCAATCTCTTTAGTTCCATTTGGAATTTAACCAACTCATTGGTGTCTTTGGGATCGTCACAATAGAAAGATAAAGTCGTATAATTAGAAATCTTCGGCGGTAAATTCTCGCTTTACCAGCCACCATATCTTTGGTATCTTGGTAAAGGTTTTCATTTTCGTCTCTGGTGGTCGAAAATTGCGCTGAGATCTTAAAAATATTATCGTTCGTATCCGAATGGGACTCCATATGCTATTAGAGTTTTCTAGAGCTTGCATATTTGAATGGTTTTGTGGGGGTATGGCTGAATGTCAGAGATTTCAAAGGAGAATTTTCTCGCGTATTTTCCAGGTCCAAAGGGTGAAAACTCGCAGTTTATAAAGGAACTTTTCGGGACGGTCTTGGATGATTATTTTCACTGGAGGCGCAACTACTATCCGTCAGATCCCACGGTTATCTCCCCGTCCGAGGCGCATGATTTCATCGACGAACGGAGTGATCTTCAAGAGCGTTTGAGTGAGATGCTAGGGCGACTACGACGGAGTTTCCCATTTTATTCTCCTCGTTATATAGCTCACCAACAGGGAGAGACCACTATTCCCGCCCTGGTCGGTTCTCTTGCTGGTCTTTTGTACAACTCAAACAACGTCACCTCTGAGACCGGAGCAGTGACTCTTGAATATGAGATTGACGCCTGTAATCGGCTGCTTGGAATGATAGGATTTACCCCTCCTCCCGATCCACCTCGGGTCGTCACCCAAGCTTCTTTGGACGAATATCACAAGATGCTCTCATTTGAATATGCTTGGTGTCATTTGACTTCCGGGGGAACTGTCGCCAATATCGAATCGCTTTGGGTGGCTCGAGCTGTAAAGTATTTTCCGCTATCGGTGCGTGATACCGCAATCGCGCGGGCTCTCGAACTCAAAGTTAACGTCATCGGCGAAGATGGCCTTGTTGGCATGCGAAATATTTCTGAGGTTGACCCTCAAGAGCTGCTCAATATCGAACCTAGTGAGTCATTGGCTTTGATCTCTAGATATTTAGAGGCGATAAAGCAAAAGATGGGCTCTCCCCGAGGCCAGGATGGCCCATCAGATAATGAAATTGCTGATATGGCATGGCGCTTTTTGGAGAGTGATTCCAAGTACAGCCTTGCTAATGGGATGGCGCGTTGCTTAGTTGACTTCCCGCCTGCGATCTTTGTCTCTGGAGCAGCCCACTACTCAATCTCAAAGGCGCTTGATCTCTTGGGCCTTGGCAAGGACTGTTTGGTCCCAGTTGAGATGAATTCGACCTTTCGTTTAGATATCAACGACCTTGAGTTGAAGATTCTAGACGCGACCAAAAAGGGGCGAATTCCGCTTTGTGTAATTGGAATTGCTGGTACGACAGAAGAGGGTGCGATAGACCCTGTCGATAAGATTATTGAGTTGCGACAAAGAATGCAAACAAAGGGCATCAGTTTTTGGGTACATGTGGACGCTGCCTGGGGAGGGTTCTTTAGGACTTTGCTCATCAAGGCGGCCTCTGAGCGCGTGATCGACGATTTGAACTCTTTGGTTTCAATAGCGTCTTTGGAATTATTAGATGGCGAGTTCGAGTTATTGGTGTTCGAAGTTGATGAGGTCAAGCCGACAATAACAGATCATTTTGTCGAGAAGGTCGTTCGTTTAATCCAAGCACTAGATGATCTTTTATTTGGCGAAGGTGATAGCGACGTCTTGTTCTTGCACTACTCATCCTCTGCATTAGAGGCCCTGGCTGGTCGGGAACTAAGTTCGGTTGCAACTGCGCTGGACTTGCTCTTATCGGTTGTCAATCAATTGAGAGATGGTGACGCTGACTCCAAAGGAACTGCGTTGCCTCCAGATGACTTGGGTAGTTGCGCTTCTAGTGAGATGGTTAGCGATCTTTCGGGAGAGATTGAGCTTGTTCTCTCTAACTTCGACTACGAGAGAAGGAGGGAAGCTCACTTTCACAAGTCGGTTGAGGTGGCCTTTTCAGATAGCGCGATCGTTGGGGCGATAGATGCAATTGCACTAGCGGATTCTGTCACCGTAGATCCCCACAAGATGGGGTATGTGAATTACCCATGCGGTGCAGTAGCATTTCGAAATGACTGGGTCAGACTACTGGTTAGACAAAAAGCGCCTTATATTACTTCGGTTGCAGATGCAAGAATATTACACCTACCTCCAAGACATCTCGTCGAGACGGCCAAGCCGGGAGATCGGGCCAAGGTAGGGTTGATAGCAACCGAGGCCTTTGCCCCCTACACTCTCGAGGGTTCACGCCCCAGCTTCCCAGCTACCGCTCTTTGGCTAAATACTGAGTTGATTCCATTGGATCGGCTAAATCATGGCAAGATCGTGCGATCGTCGTGGCTCGCAGCAAGGGAACTCTTTGAATGGCTGTCGAATTTAAATGAAGCGCTAGACGCCACAGGGATTCGACGAGACTTTGAGGTGCTCACTTATGCAAGGGAAGATGGCAAATCCAAGCCGCCAGATACAAATATTATTATCTTTGGGGTTAGAGCCAAGGGGGATCGTACTTTAGAGGGTATGTGCGATCTTACAAATCGGGTCTATAAGCATTTTTCAATACAGGCTGAACATGGTGAAAGGGAGTACAGCTACTCGCAACCCTTCTTTCTCTCCAAGACGACCTTTGCCCAACCAGCCTATAGCTACCCGACGATGAGAACTTTTATTGAGGCGGCCGGAATCACTGATGGCGAGGCATCGTATCGCCGAAGTGGGGTAGTGGTTTTGCGTTCGACCGTTATGAATCCCTACCTAATAACTTTAGCTAAGCGACGACGAGTAGAGATTCTTCGAGAATTTATTCTGGAGTTTAGCCGAGTGGCTCAGATGGAGACGGAAAAACTTATCCAAATGCCTCTTGGGTAATTGATCGACTTTGGTGGCCTCGGGGCTAAAAGGCGAACTTAGTTCTGTGAATTAAATGCTGGCGCGAAAGCCCTATTGATTGATGGCTAGCAGTCCGTTGCATCTGAATGATAAATGGTGAGTCTACTCACTAGATGCACCTTTTTCAAGGTTCTTCCCTCGGGCTTCATTCTCACTCGCCCGAGGGTCGTTCTTGCCTCTTTGAGCACCGCCAGTATTGCTAGCGGTCTTACGTTCTCTCTTGCGATGATGAGTCATCCCATCATCGCAACTGCCGCCTGTACCAAATGGCCTGGGAACGGGCAGGGCGCTGGACCCAACTGGCCCACAACTGATAACCGACCAGTCGCGGATATTCAATGAAGCATTCTCATCTCGATCCACCTCAACATGACAAGTATCACAGATAAGTCTCTTTGCGAGCTTTGCACCCGTGAGTCTGCCTGTGCAGTTGTGGTGGATTTGCGACGAGGGAAAGAAGCGATCTACAACGACTACCTTGACTCCGGCACGTTCGGCCTTATAGGTAAGCGTTGGTTTGAAGGCTCCGAGTCCGGCATCAGATACCGAACGGCGCAATGCCCGTCTTCCCATACTTCGACCCATGGCAGCGATGTTAAGGTCTTCAATCTTAACTTCGCTGTAGTTATCCACCAGGTAACAGGTTAACTGATGGATACTTTCACGACGGACGTATACGGCTTTACGGACTAACTTGACAAGCTTGGCTTTCGCTTGCCTGTGACCGTGTGATCCGGGTATCCGTCGGGTGAGATTGCGCCCAACCCTACGACGCTCATTCATAGTAGCTCTGAGCGGAGTTGGGTTAGGAATAGCTGTTATGCCGCCATTGCTGTCTGCGATAGTAGCAAGTGACCTTAGTCCTAGATCGACACCGGCGCGGGGGTCTTTCTTGGACATAGTTGCAGACGGTGGAGTAACTACGCTTGTCTTGATCGCGAGCTGGCAGGAGACGAACAACCGACCCCATCTCTGTGATAGAGTGCGCTTGAGTAGACGAGCTGTTGCCAGCAACATTAAATTGACCCAGGATCAGCAACATTAAATTGACCCACCCTCCAGTAAGACTTGTCTGTGGAACATTCAAAACCACGGAGGAGTCATCAAATGCTGAAGGGCAGGACATTAATGAATTTAATTGAATTAAGATCACAAGGACACAGCTATCACGAAATATCTAAACTTGCCGGTGTATCTAGGAATACTGTAGCTAAGTACGTTCGTGATGGAGCAATGTGCGAAACTAAACCACCTAGAGCGCCTAGGGGATCAAAACTTAGGTCCTCTATAAGGAGATGATTGATGGTTTTGTCAAAGACGGATTGATCAGTGCTCCAGCGATACTCTCTCGAATAGAACCTTTGGGCTATAGCTCTAAAGAAACGACGATCCGTAATTACGTAAAATCTATCAAACCAAATATTCGACCTCACGCCAAGGCGACCATTCGCTATGAAAGCAAACCGGGAGCTCAGATTCAACTTGATTGGGGACTCTTTGGTTATGACGATCACCGAGGAACAAGGAGAAACATCGCTGGACTTATGGTGACAATGGGTTATAGCTAAAGGGTCTATCTAGAGTTTGCCCTAACAGCTGACATCTATGGCTTTTCTACCTGTTTGATCAATGCTCTTTATTACTTTGGTGGCATAACCGATGCATTTCTTACCGATCACATGAAAACAGTTGTCCTTGGTGGCTCAACCACTCAAGGATGGGACCTAAATAGTCACACGAGCGACTTGGCTAAATAT
>NZ_JXYS01000038.1 GCF_000949295.1 Acidithrix ferrooxidans | reverse complement strand
ATGATCTCATGTCTCTCTTCCTCCGATAGTGCGTTAGAGCGACGTTTGTGTACAGCTCCTCGCCGGCGATCTGTAGCACCAGATTCCCATCGCCTAAATGTACGAGTGGATATCTTCAAAACTTCACAGGCTTTGTAACATCTAGCACCTGCATCTACTGCTTCATTGATTAGAGCTACAGCTTGAGCTCGATCTGAGGGAGAGACTAAACGTCCCCTTCTTCCCCCCAGATCTCTCGTACTTTTTTTTGAAGAACCAATAGAGCAGCAGCTTCTGCTAGCGCCTTTTCTTTCCGTCGAAGTTCAGCTTCAATTCGTACTCTAGCTTTACGTTCTTTATCAAGTTCCGCCTGGTGAGCCCTATTAGCAGCACTCTTGTTGTCAAGAGCTGACTCTAGGGTGTTGCGCCACTCCTCCAGGTCTACTGCTAGAACTCCATTTGATCTCAACCAAGAACCGAGTTCGTGCTCATTCATCGCAGCTGTGTCAACAACAGCTTTGATCTTGTTGATCTTATCGCTGGCTGAATTTGCACTAGCCTTGCGCTCTGAGTTCCACTGGTAGACAACGTTTGCATTGATTTCGTTATCCCTTGCAATCTTGGCGATAGCACCAGGTGTAGCATCTCCTGAATTGTCGAGCTCATATAGAGCTGCAACTACTTTTTGCTTTAGTTCTTTGGGGTACCTTTTCATGACCATTCCATCTTCGCCCTCTTATAAACAAAAATCAAGCTAGGTGACAACAATCTTGGCAGAGAGGGCTCTATCCAAAGACGAACAAGCACATGTAACATTCAAATGGCTCAAGATCCTAAATTGGAACTGCAAGAAATTTATCGACGGAACATACCACGGACGTGAGGAACATAAGCAACTTTACCTCGAGGAATTCGCATACCGATTCAACCGAAGGCACTTTGAAATGTCCTTGGTAGAGCGACTTCTCAATACATGTGTGTTTGCGTCTCCACATCCGCTACTCCGCGAATCTGATTCCAAAATGGCTCTTGCTTACGAAACTTGATAAGTATGTTTTATTTCGCTCGTTGCTTTATAGGGTTGATGGATTTTTATTCAACGAGCAAAGTATCTATGTGCGCAGTCATCTAATTGACCAGTTGAAAAGTGCGAATGGCTTTGGAGGTAGTGATTGAGTTTGATTTTTTTGGAAGATAATTTTGATGGGCAATGTTAGTTGACGATGGCGACAAGGTTTACTTTTCATGGGAACGTCGAATGTAATCCCGGAGCTTATCGCGCATTGATTTGACTCGTCTGGTTATCACTGCGAGCGCTGCTCTTTGGACAATGGTTGACCGCTTGGGATGGTACTTGCGTAGGCAAGATCAACACTTGCTTTGGCCATCTAAATGTGATTTTGAAGAAAGCCACCAGAGTCGATCGTTTGTCGTCTTTCGCATATGCTCCTTGGCGATGCTTTTGCTAAAGAGGTAGATTAGCGAGGGCGAAGACTCTTTGATCAGTAGCGAATAACAACTGGTTGTGGTTTTTGGTTGTAGGATCGAAGTTGATCCGGATCTATTCAATTTTGATGTTTTAGGAATCGATAATATTAATGCCCCCAAATGTCGATGTAACTATGAGCTTTTAATTGAGAGTTCAAGTATAAGGATGAATGTAATCCAAGAGACTAAAAGTAGGCTACTGTCAGGGTCAGCCGAGTTGAAAAGAGGGCAACATTGAACCTATCGCAGTTGCGACTGAGCAAGGGCCTTGCTCGCTGCATGCTCGATGTTGCCAGTGGCTTTGACCTTGATGAGGTAAAAAGGGTTTCAATCTACCTGGGTTCGATAGACGACCTTGCTACCAATCACCTCTATTTGATTTTGTCGCTTTCAAAGATAGATGGTGAGATCTTTGAGATTGATCCGTCAGGTGACTTCAGCCTTAGCGATCGCGACGCATTTGTTATTCGTAAATCTACCTCCATAGAGTCGATCGATAGATGTGCTTTGGACCTTTGTGACGGTGCGATTGTGGTCCAAAGTCAAGTTCAAGGTAGATCATTCGATCAGTTATTCGTCAGGTTTGATTTTTTTCAGAATTCGTTGGCTCACTCTAGCAAGGATTATGAAGAATTTGTGGCCACCACAACGTCCGTCGTCGCTGCCATCGAGGATTACCTATCGGGGGATGAACTCAGAGCACTCGAGAAAAGGTTTGAGATCTTTGAAGCTAGTGCGTTGTCAATGCAGACGGTTTCCTCAAAGGGTGACCTGTTCTACGAATTTGCAAAGGTGCTCAACAAACTTTTTGATTGCAGTCACATAGAATTTTTTATAGAGGATGACTCCGAAGACGCTGTTTCGAATTGTCGGTCATTTAGCCGGCTTGGTAATTCTTTGGCGGAGGATTCGCTCTCACATTTGCGCGAAGTAATGAAATCCGAAGAGGTTCCATCTGAGGCGGCGATCGTCTATGACTCCCAAGAAAAGGTGGCTACTCCGAGCCTCTCCTTGGAATTCGTCGATAGGTTGGGAGCCCTAGGCGACTTCCGATCGATAGCTATAGTTCCTATTTCGCTACCTGGTCAAAGGCCGATCGGGTCGGCGGTCATAGCCAGTGCGACCAGCTTTGCTTTTTCAAGACTGGATTTGATGGCTCTTGGTGCCTTTTCCTCGCAGGTAACCTTGGCCGTTTTACGACTAGATCGCGAGTGGATGGTGGCGTGGAATTGGTCATTTGCCAGCGGAGTCACTGGCAAGACCTCGCTTCGATCTTTGTTGGATGTGACGACTAGTGCACTTGGAGTGCTTTCGTCCGGCTTGCGGCTTGCGGTCTTGTTGGATGGGGCTAAATTCATCGAACGCCCAAGAGGAATAACCGGTTACCGGCTTTTATTTATCGGTAATGGTGAGCGGATCATAGATTTAGTGGACTTCGCCTCATCTGATGCCATCTCACTTCGAATAGTTCAATTGCTTGGGGAGGACCCAGTAAGTGATGAAATCGACTTTATCATTCAAGGTCGTTCTATTTTGGGAGTGATTGGCTTTGCTAAGATAGATGGTTCCAAATTTAGCGAGATCGAACGAAATGGCCTGCGTCAAGCTGTGGCACAGTTGAATCCAGCCGTTGCCTCTATCTCCTCGAGTCAACTAGAGGCCAGCACGATGATTCGTCAGCGGGAAGATGACGCACTGTTTGCAACTATTGTTCAGGCAATGTCGGAGTTGGTCTGGGCTATCTCTGATGATGGAAGGATCGTTTGGGCTTCACCTAGCCACCGTGAGGTGCTTGGACTCTCCCCCTCGCTCTTAGAAGGGCGACGCATGAGCGAGGTAATCCAATACCATGGTGGAACTGAGAAGTTGGGTTATGGTGACCTTTTGGGGGCGATGGATCAACTTCTCTTTGAAATTGAAGATCACAGAGGAAATCTCCACCTTTTAGAAGCCGTCGCCAATCGACTTCCTGTTATACACTCATCCGGTGCGACTACGGTTGTGAGCGCTCGTGACGTGACCGAGAGACGCAAGATGGAGCGTGAGGTCGAAGAGAGCGAATCTAGATATAGATCGATCGTGGAGGCCTCTGGTCAAGGTATATGGGTTGTCTCTTTAGATGGGCGCGTAACTTATGCAAATAGGGCAATGGAGGCTCTAATTGATCGAGATGCTAGTGACATCGTTGGATGCTACGTCTCGGACTTCTTGGATCCGATGTCAGCTACCGATCCGACTCTGGAATGGGGAAGCGGGGATAGCTTCCCAGAGATGCAGCACGAACTGATACTCTTAAGAGGGGACGGCAAGACTGTTCATGGCCTGGCTAAGATATCCCCAATTCGAGACAGCTTCGGAAATGTAATCTCTCGTCTCGCTGTGGTTGCTGATATCTCGCGTCATAAGCAGAATGAATCAGAACTTGAAGCGGCCCTTGAACGTGACTCCTTGACAGGCTTGTTGAATCGCCGGGGGGCCGAGAAGGGCTATTTGGAGATCGTCTCTAATTTAGATGATGGTCGCTTGGTAGCGCTATTTTTCCTAGACCTCGATCGGTTTAAATTGATAAACGATACCAGAGGACACCTCGTTGGTGATCGTCTGCTCGTGAGTGTAGCCAAACGGATGATAAGTGCCGGGCGCGATCAAGATGTGGTTGCTCGACTTGGTGGTGACGAATTCATAGTCGTTGCGGGTGGTTTCAAAGACCAAGCGGGTGCCGAAGCTTTCGGAGTTAGGATTGCCCGAAATTTCGCGAAGCCATTTGTAATAGATGGTGAAGACTATTTTTCTTCGGCAAGTATCGGTGTGGCGACAGGATTATCTGATACACCGTGGGACGAACTTTTGCGAGATGCTGATACTGCTATGTATAAGGCTAAAGAGAGTAGAAGCTCGAAGGTAGCATTCTTTGACAAGAGCTTTAGGTCTAGCGCAGAGCGTCGAATGGTTGTTGAGGCAGCCCTTCGCCAGAGCCTATCTCGTGATGAGATATACATGGCATATCAACCCATCTTGGATATACAGAGCGGCCTGGTCGTAGGATATGAGTCGTTGATGAGGTGGAACTGTAAAAAGCTTGGCACGATTGGCCCCGATGAGTTTATACCGATTGCTGAGGATTCAGGTTTGATTCATCTCCATGGTGCCTTTGCACTTTCAGCATCAGTTTCGGCGCTTAGAACCTTTCAATCTTTTGATCCGCGTCGCAGTCCATTTATTGCCGTTAATGTTTCCATGCGTCAATTGGAGACGGGGAGTCGGAGTTCGTTCATAGATTTGATAGCATCTAAAAATCTTTCGAAAGGCGAACTGGTCTTGGAGATTACAGAGAGCGAGATGATGCGCTACCCCTCTGAGATAGCTCCCTTGCTCCGTGACCTGCAAAGCATTGGCGTATTGATCTCGATTGACGATTTCGGAACGGGCTATTCTTCGCTTGCTCAGCTCTCTTCACTCGCACCAGATATCGTAAAGATTGATAAGCAATTTGTTGCAAAATTGGAGGCGGACGATTCGCGTCAGATCGCTTCTGCAATTGTGGCCATGTGTGACGCGCTTGGAGTAAGCACGGTCGCCGAAGGTGTTGAGACCAAGATGCAGCTAGAACTTTTAGCCTCGATTGGCTGCACATTCGCGCAAGGTTATTACATTGCACCTGCATTGGAAGAGATAAGCGTTCCTATCGAAACGGAAATCATTGACGCTCGTTTTTCTGACACTTTGGGCTCTCGAACCATCTACTGATTTACCCTGAAGTTGACGATGAACTTGGGTAGCGGTTAGGTAATCAGACGAGGGGCCACGGATATGGGCGATACTCTGGATCTAGCTCGGGTAGTTTTTTCTTTGAGATGACGTACCTTATTCTCCTTGAAAGTGCCTCTAGTTCGACCTCGCTGATTAATTCTGACAATGATTCCGATATCTCACTGGAATTTTTTCTTAGAAGTTCCCGGTCTTGTTCTGGGATTTGAGCGCCACCAAATTCCCAAATCACAGTTCTCAACTTGGAATCTTCGTGAAACGTTAATCCGTTATCGATGCCCCATAGGTGATCATTTTTATCGATTAAAATGTGGCCAGATTTTCGATCCGTATTGTTGGCGATCAGGTCAAAGACACAAAAGCGGATGAAGGTCGAGGCAAGCTCGGGACGATCCATAAGTGTGAAATAGTGCTCATCAAAGCGAGCATCTATAAAAAGTTGAAGGGATCCGACTCCATAGGGAGCATCATAGCGAATTATGGTGGGCGGTATTAGATCCCATCCGAGAGATTCAGAGAGTCGATATGCTGCTACTTCACGCTGGTATAGGCCATCGGGAAAGTCCCACAGGGGCCGTTCTCCTTGGTGCGGCTTATAGATAGCCGCTATTTCGTCGCCTTCTCCCTGGATCTTTACTAAGAGCGTGGCATTAGAGCTATAGGGCATTCGACCTATAACTTCAATCGATCCAGTTCCTAGGAGATTTAGGGCGTCGGCGCCCTGTATCCATTTGTTCTCGGGCAAGGATGTCCTTCTGGTTCTATGGCAAACCCACAAAGCGGACAAGTCGGGCGACCCGCTTCAATGAGTTCGGTACCTTGAATTGCAATTGTACCGGCTAGTTCTTTTGAAATTGTCAATACGACAGACGAACCCTCTTCATCCTGGGGGCTGAGCTCGGAGAGTTCGATGATTACCTCATCTTCGGCTTCGAGATGGGCCACCCCGATCTCACCTATAGCAAATTCTGGTTCGATTGGAGGTTCGATAGGGAAGGCCTTAGGGAGGTGACCGAGTCGATCAATCTCGCCCAAGATCAAAGCAATGTACTGTATGAGCCCAGCTACCTGTGTCTTTTCGAGCTTGAGAGTGAGTTGCTCGCCAGGCTCGCGAATTTGCAGAATGAAGACTCTATTGCCAGGCTCTCCGATAGCACCTAAGGCGACTTCTATTGGCATTCTAAAGTGGCGTTCGATTGGCAATTTTAGGAGACTTTCATATTGGGTTTTGCTGTTGTATTCACATACAAAGCGTAGTTGGACGTATTGGTTATGGAGATGGCGCTAACTCCAGCTGTTGAAATTATTACCTTTTGAAAGGCGTCAAGGTGCAGACCCAAGCAATGTGCGATAAGAGCTTTTACTGGATCTGCGTGGGTGAAGGCTGCGACCGTCTTCCCGTTGTATCTTTGGTGCACAAAGTCCAAGAAGTCGATCATTCTCTCTGACATCTCTCTGAAAGATTCGCCATTGGGAAATCTGAATTTACTTGGGGCAGCCTGGACCACTCTCCACTCCGGAAGCCTTGAGAGTTCATTTAACCTTCGTCCGGTCCAATCGCCGAAGTCACACTCTATGATTCGTTGATCGACTATTGCTTCAATTTGGCGATCAAGACACAGTGGTTGAGCTGTCTCTTTGGCTCGCTCAAGTGGAGAGGTTAGGACGGCGTCTATCTCAATGGAGCGGAGCGTACCTATCAATTGATTTGCTTGTTCGGCTCCTTCTTCTGAGAGATGCAACCCAGGGGCCCGTCCGGGAAGCGTCGTTCCAGTGGTTGGCGTCTTGCCGTGGCGAATGAGAAGTAACGTGGTTGAAGTTTCTTTTGGTTCTTTGTCGCCTTGATCGGAGCTATTTGAGATCTCTGTATCTTTGGGAGAATCAACGACAATGGGTTGGTTCTCGATATGTTGGTTCTCCAAGGTGCCTCGATCTTTAGTGAGAGTCTCAAAATGTTTTGAATTTACCTGGAAACATCCTACAGGGATTGGCGATCTTAATAGAACCGCCCCCGACATATTGCGAGGGCGGTAATGGTCAAACTTCCAAGGAGACGAGAGATCCCTAGAAGTTTGACCTACTATCGATGTAGACAATAGCTAACAGATTGAATCTCCTAAGCTAATATTGCCATGTGGTCGATATCTTCTAGTTGAGTCGCTCGACAATCATTGCCATTCCTTGGCCGCCGCCAATACACATGGTTTCAAGACCGAATGTCTTGTCAAGCGTAGAAAGATCATTTAGAAGGGTGGTCATAATGCGGGCGCCTGTCATTCCAAATGGATGGCCTAGGGCGATTGCACCACCGTGAGGGTTGAGTTGATCTTCGATTGAAATGCCAACCTCACGAGCGATCGGAATTACCTGTGCAGCAAAGGCTTCATTCAATTCGACTATGTCGATATCTGAGATCTTCATGTTTGCTAGAGATAGGACCTTGGCAATCGCTTCGATCGGGCCAACACCCATTATCTCTGGAGCAAGGCCACTGACGGCAGATGCGATAATTCTAGCGAGTGGCTTGATTCCAAGTGCCTGTGCGCGCGACTTGGACATCACCATTACTGCTGCAGCCCCGTCGTTTAGGGGACATGCATTGCCAGCGGTAACTCTTCCATCTGGTCTAAATACAGGTTTGAGTGTCGAAAGTGCTTCGACTGTGGTCCCAGCGCGCGGGCCGTCGTCCTTGGAGACGATGGTCCCATTGGGAAGCGTAACCGGAGATATCTCTCTTTCGAAGAATCCGTTGTTCTGTGCCTCGACTGCGCGATCTTGTGAGAGCTTGGCGAATTCGTCCATCTCGTTTCGACTTACGCCATACTGGTCGGCGACGTTTTCAGCCGTCAACCCCATTGGTATGTACATAAGGTTTATAAAGTCGGACCGGGATGTATCGGTGAATCGGGGATTCATATCCGATGCGGAAAAGCCGACTCCGAGTGTACGCGTAACGCTTTCCACTCCGCCAGCTACGAAAGCATGCCCTTCTCCTGCCCGAATTGCATGAAAGGCCATTCTGATACTTTGGAGGGACGAGGCGCAAAATCGATTGACTGTTGTTCCGGGAACACTATCGGGCAATCCAGCTAGCATTGCTACGTTTCGGCCCAGATTCATTGATTGCTCGCCAGCGTGATTGGCAGAGCCAATTATAACGTCGTCGATCTCCGATGGGCTAAGGTTCGGCACCTTCTTCATCAATTCGCCAACGATGAATCCTGCCATATCATCCGCGCGGTAGTCGATGAGCGATCCCTTGTAAGCGCGTCCTATCGGCGTCCTAGCCGTAGCTACAATTACTGCTTCTTCCATTTTCACCAATTCCAATTCTTGAAGCGCGGACCATTCCGAACATTCAAATTGACAACTCTTAGCCATCCTATGTTACCACTAGGTAGCGGAGTTTTCTTGCGATTATTGATGACGGGCATTTTGGCTGCGTCAGCTTAGGCCAATTTGTTAAGACTCAAGATAGATAGATGCATTTATAGCTGGTAATTTAGAGGTTTGCACGATATGTCTCCTTTGAAACTTCAGCTATTCTTTGTCTTTATGGATTTGAACTAACATATTTTGATTTATATGATGAATAAATATTGAGCTCCTAGGGAAGTTATTTATTTAGGTTATTTCAAAGTGGCAATGTTTAGTAGCCTAAAGATGCTGAGTTCGCCGAATTATTTCGATGGGTATCCCTCAATTGGGTTGATTATCTAATTCCGGATGGTCGATATTATTTAGGAATGATCGCGTCCGACATCTCCTGTTCTGGTGAACACGATGGTTGATTGACTACTACTATCTCGCATCCCGATTCTTCAGCTATGTGGGCGATAAGATCGAATCCAAACCTAACGAGTCTGTCTTTATGAGCGATTATTAATCGTTCAATCTCTCCGTGCTGTATACGATCCATAAGCGCTAGGAACTTCTTGCGTTTGAAGTTCATACCTCTGCCGATTTCCTAAGTCCACTCATCTACAGCTATACCAGCGTTAAGACAGTAGATCTCCATAGCTTTAACCTGTGATACCAGGTCATCTTTTTGCCCTGAACCACTCACTCGGCGCTAGACGACAGTGACTCGACTAACAGGAGCGCCGCCCAGCATAGCTCGTACATCAGACTCATCGAAGTAGCGATGCCCGTTAGGGAGCCTTTTGGGCGTGATCTTGCCCTCTTGCTCCCATCGCCGTACTGTACTTGGACTACGCCCAATCCGTCGTGCGAACTCACCAATGCTGTAAGTATTAGCCATTACAGTCAATGTAAAGCAAGTGTTGGATAGAAAAGTGTCAACTGTTGTTTGCTCCCGATACCTTTCACCGTTTAATCGATGACCCGACCGCCGCCGATGCCATATGCAATCGGATAGTTACGGGAGCCAAGATCATCAACTTACAAGGCGGGTACTAAAGGGAAAGTAGGTAAAGGTTCCGGCGTATCGATTAATCCAAACGCCGGGAACTGCTTTGCATCCAAATACCAAAGCAATTCCAGTCGATCCCCAGAGTTATTGTGGATCTACGCAGAGATAAAATTCCGACTCGCCAAGGTTATCGTTCAATATCATCAGAAATATCGGATAATTTCTCCAGAAGCTTGGAGTAAGTCAAGATTTATTAAAAAGTTTTCATCAAAAAAAATAAAGGCCGAAGAACCCAAAAATCATCTTTTAAGCAGATGCGACGCGCAAAATAAATAGTTAGCGTTACTACCAGTGTTCTATGACTACGGAGGCTGGCTTCGAATGTGGTGGTGGCCACGGGGATGCTTTATAGCAGAATCAATAAATCAAGGTCTTATCCACGATAGGCGAACTTGTTTAACGAGCCGTATCGACGAACGCTATCAGCATGATAGCTAATAAGCAAGAGGGGGTGTTCACAGTGGGTATTAAAGAATAACAGGAAGGATCGCAGTTGGTTTGGGGGCATTGGCTGTTAGCGCGGCTGCCATTGGCGTTAGTGCAACCACTGCATCTGCACAAAGCGCGAGTTCGGGTTCTGGATCGAGTTCAATCACTTCTGGTCGCCTTTTACCCGCCGATTGGGTGGCACAGGCTTCTCCCTATGACGTAACCCGGGGTTACTTCGCTTATCTTTCGCCTGATTTCGCGAAAGTGAGTTCTCCGCAGGAATACAGTGCGGTTAAACAGATGATTCAGATATACGATGCTGCACCGATGGCCGCCAAGACAGTAGGGTTTCAACATCAGTGCGATTCTCTGCGAAATACCCATCAAAGGGCGGAATTATTAAGCCTGATTTGTTCGTTGGGGGCGGGTGTAGTGGCTGGGAGAGCTTCCGCTTTGAGGGGTGGGATGGGTTTCAATGGTACATGAACCAATGCTTTGCAACTGGCCTGGTTGACGAATTGAATGGAGGAGCAGCACTTTATGGAGTCATTACGGCCGCACTAGTTCCTCTCGGCGTCAGTATCGCGATCGCTGGAGTATCAGGCGCGCTCTCAGCGGCCATGTTTGGAGCAGCTGGCTACATTGGGGAGACGCAGACCATGTGCGGCAGCAGAAATATATGGGTAGGCTTGCACTACTGGGTATCGCCTTCACATGGATGTGCGTAGGAGGTTAAAGGTCTGATGTTAAATGCTGCAATAGCACTGTCAGGCAAAGCTGAAATCATACTTCTGACGGCGATTCCCCTGCTGGACTTCTATGCGGGGCTTGCTATTTGGAGCCTCCATTCCAAGTATGGGGAGGATCGTTTCCCGGTGCTCATGCGACTGCATGCAGGAAGGGAACGCAACAGAAAAGCTAAGATCAAAATCGCTAGCTACTCCAGTTCGAAGAGACGCTTGTACGTCTTTGGTGGGGCTATTTTGGCTTCTACATCAATCTTTCTTGAGGTGTGGTTTCTAGTTAGCGTAGCACCGCACCTTTGGAATTGGAGATAGGAAGCCCGGACTTTAGCGAGGCTAAAATGTAAAAGCGGCGCTGGATACAAATATGGCACAAGCGGGCCGTGCGCCGGTTTGGTCCGTCGCTCCGCTTAGCCCGGTTCAGAAACCGGTACCGATTCCGGTTCTTGACTACGACTACTTTGACTTCTACCTGTCAAATATCCCTGTAGGTCTTGGCGGTGAGTTTCAGGACAGTTGTTGCATTTGCCTACTTTTAGATCCATTGACTCTAGAGTATGGCAGTTTGTTCCAACTTGCTTTGCAAGCCAGAAAGACCATACCCTAGGTGTCTTTTGAGGGTAATCTTCCAGGAATTTAAAGCTCAAAAGACCTCGAAATCATCTTTTGGGCAGATGTCTGGCAAAAAATAAATGGTTAGCGTTACCACCAGTGTTCTATGACTACGGATGTGGTTGCCATGGAATGATTTATAGCAGAACCAATCGATCAAGGGCTTATCCACGATAAGCGAACTCGCTTTATGAGCCATATAGACGAACGCTATCAGAATGATAGCCAATAACGAAGGGGGGGGGATGTTCACAGTGGGTAGTAAAAGAATATCAGGAAGGATCGGAGTTGGATTGGGGCATTGGCGTTATCGACTGTGGCGGTCGGAATGACTGGGTCTGCCGCATGGGCGACTACAGCGAGTCAAACCGAGCACATGAGACCTCTCTATTAGATCTATCCGACTTACCAGGTCCAAAAGACCTTTCAGGGATATCACTCAGGCGACTGGGTGCAATGTGGTTTCGCGACCGCAAGACCTAACGTTGCGCAGCAACAATGCAACTACGCGGTAACGGTCTCGGCGCAAATCGGCGGTTCCATAAACATATCAGTCTCCGACATCAGCAGTGCGGTAGGCTTCAACATCAACAATAGCCAAACCGAAGGCTACTCCTACAAAGTTACTGTCCCTCCCGGCGAGTGGGGCGTCATTGCAATGGGATCCGAATACGCACAGTATTACACAGTGATAAAGCGCGCCCAGTGCAATGTATCCACAGGCATCTGTAGCTGGATGTATTCGGACGACACGGTTCAGGATCACATCGCGCCCACAGCCACGTTCTTCCCAAATCAATATGTTCTTTAAGACATCTACCAAACCTGTTATCCAACAATCTGCCATAACTATATACCAAGGAGACCAAATTGTGCTCAATCGATGTCATAGCTCGGGAAGGATGAATGACGGATACCGATACCGTTGGAAATCCAAACGTTTGGATTTCCAACGGTCGACTTCTTCTTATTTTTATAGGGTACCTTCAAGCCGGCTTGTCGCCAAAGAGACCTTACCTTTTTGATATTGACATGGTATCCCTTGTCTATGACGTAGCGATATGCTCTTTTGTAACCTTGAGCTTTGTGTTCTAGGACAAACGTTCTAAGGAATTGCGTGATCTCTTCGTCTAGATCTGCACTTTTGCGTTCAGGTGCTACGGTACGCTGCGTAGAACGATTTTGACCTGCTACTTTGCAGGCTCGTCTCTTTAGAAACCCCGAATCGTATCTGTAGTTTGTGAACTACCATACGACGACGATTCGGGGTTAGAAGTTTCTTATCGTCACCTCCTTAAGCATGGAGACATCAAGAGTTAGGTCGGCAACGATGCTCTTTAGACGACGGTTCTTTAGATTCAAGTTCAATGAGTAAGCTTTACTTTGGTTCCCTTCAATGCAGCGTAGGTACTCTTCCATCGGTGCCAGGTCGTCTCGGTAACTGCAGCGCCTTAGGGCTTTTATGGCAAAGCGGCAACTTCACTTATGGTTGCACCGTCATTTAGCATCTTGTCCCCTTCGGCGATCTTCTTACACACCTGCGCCCTGCTTACCTTGAGGAGAACGGGTATGCCTTTTGGACTTCACATTAATTTCCTCCATCTACATTATGGATACAAAGCTGATATTGGTAGCGGATCAATTAAATGGGAGCCTTCCACGGGCATGTTGGCTTTTTCCAATTTGAAGGTGTGGTGAATTTACAATCGGGTAAATCCAAAAGCGATCTCGGTGAATTGAAAGGTAACTTCTATCTTTATGGCTATGGAGCCAGGGTTTTTAGTACTGTCGTTGTCGCTTGTCTAGGAATTTGGTTGATAGGGCGGCATTGAATCGGGATAGAGTTCTCGGTCGAGGCGTTTGGCTGAACGCTCTTCAGCACGGGACCACTGAACAAAGATTATGCCGATAGCAGCAAATGTGAAGATTTCGCCAAAGATCCAAAGGATTGATCCACCCATGTGAGTATCGGTCAGGGTATTAGCCGCCGGGTCAATGGATCTCGAACTTTGCATAATGGCGATTCCCAAGAATGAACCGAAAGGGATTCCGGTCAATAAAAAGGCGAGCTTGGCTCCGAATGAAAGGCGATGTTTGGCTGGATCTAGACCGAGAACTACGCTCCAAAAGAAGAATCCCGCTATCAAAAAGTGAAGATGGGTGTAGTAGTGAAAAAGAGGATGCCTAATTGAGAGGCTATATAGGGGGGTCAAAAAGTAGGCATACATTGTGACCCAGTTGCTCAGCCACGCAACTATCGGAAATGACCAGAAGCTGATATATCGTGAGTTGATTATCTTTAGGATTGAAGTAGTCGTGCTTCGATTAGAAGCTTGTAGCGCTAGAGTTACCGGCGCTGACAACACAAGCATTATTGGAGCAGCGTTCATCAAAAGTAGATGTTGGATGACATGCATCCAAAATACGGAGTCGTCGTAGCTAGCGAATCCAGATCCGACAGCGAAAAAGATGGTGAAGAGGGACCCCATAAATGAGAGCGTTCTCCATTTAGACCAAATTCGGTTTCGTTTTGCGAGCCTTCTTACTCCTAATATGTAGAGTATGGCTGTTGCCACCAGGGCTGCGTCGGCAAGTATCGATAACGGGTCTAATTGAAAGCCTGTAAGTAGTTGGTTGATGGTTACAGATGGGGATAGTTGGGCTAAAAATAGGACCATTGG
Organism: Acidithrix ferrooxidans; assembly: GCF_000949295.1. GTDB lineage: Bacteria > Actinomycetota > Acidimicrobiia > Acidimicrobiales > Acidimicrobiaceae > Acidithrix > Acidithrix ferrooxidans. Next base: position 6,968 of record NZ_JXYS01000038.1, on the reverse strand, counting down.
TTTAGGAGTCTATATCCGATGGATTTCTAATGGTACCTACTAAATCGCCTACTAGGTGTTATGCGCCAGTTTTTGTAACCGGCGGTTTCGTAAAGTAGAAGTAGTGCCCACCTATCGCTGAAAATGCGGCTACATCTTTGGCGAATACCTCGTCTTTGAATTGTCTAGCCTTTGAATTAGATTCCCAGTAGTTTAGCGATGCGCGCTCCATGGCCCTTAGCCTTTACGCCATAGAGGGCATCGGTTATGTAACCTGAGGGATCTATGACAAATGTGCTTCTAATTACCCCAATTACAGTCTTTCCATAGTTTTGTTTTTCTCCGTAGGCACCCCATTGAGCCATTACTGTAGTGTCGGAGTCGCTCAATAGGTCGAAGTCGAGTGAGAATTCGGTTGCGAATTTCCGGTGTTTATCTACTGAATCTGGAGAGATGCCAATGATTTTATTCGGACCATCAACGCTGAAGACGAAGTCCCTAAAGTCGCAAGCTTCTTGGGTGCAACCAGGAGTAAAGTCCTTTGGATAAAAGTATATGATCACCCTATTGCCGCGAAAGTCATTGAGAGAGACCTCTTGGTCGAACTGATTTTTGAGCGTGAAGTTTGGTGCGAGATCACCAGGGCTTAATTTTGGAGTCATTTGGGTCCTTCTTGGGATTTTGATTAAAACTAGATTAATTGAACTGTATAAAGTTCTTGATGGCCAGCAATAATGAGAAAGAAACAATTGGAGGTACCGGTAACTTTTAGTCTAAACTTCGCTGCTACGACTACAGATGGTGCATTCCTGTTTTTTACCATTTGAAACTAGGTCGTCTCAAATGGTGGTATCTAAAGGGCTACGAGCGCATTTCATTGAGCGCCACGAATTAAAGTTCTGGCTAAATATACTATTTCTTTTCAGATTTACCGGCAGATGTTGTAGCTTCGTTCTTCTTGGGGTTTAGCTGTTGGGTCAAACATAAGAGAACTGGTTATAGGCAACTTCGCTGGCCGTGGGTGTCTTTTGTTTTGGCTATTCGGGTAACAATCGAAATGTATGATTTTCTAGTCGGGTAGGCACGACTCATTGCTGAGCCGTGCCTCCTTAAGATCCTAGCGGGCAACTTTCATCGCACTGGGATCAAGCCTTATGAAGGCCCCTTTTGGGACCCGGTCATACAGTTACCAATTTGCCTTGGATGCATAGCCTTTACGACGTAGGTTTGCAGCCTCTTGACGTTACTGTTGAGCTTCGACCAGTCGATCTTATCCCAATTGGTTTCGTCAGTAGGGCCACACGTGGCGTTAGCCATGTTCATTTGCCTTCATAGCCTATGAGGTTCTATGAATCATCTCGTAACTAAGACCATCTCGCAACTAAGACCATTTCACACCTTGGCACGGCGGGGAAGTCTGCTTGGCTCCGTGTTAGGTAATGTCTCAAGGTGTATCCGTCGCATTACAAGAGCGCGTTTCGCTTTGTATCCAATCCTTATGCTCACATCCCCATCGGCCTTCCTTGGGGGGGCTTGCCCAATTGCTTGGGCGGAGATAGCGACTTAGAAATGTTCCACCGAAATAATATACGCTGGGGTTAGGGCCTGCCTTTTCACCGGAGGGAATTGTTGTCAGCGCGCATCCAATCTCCACTGATGCGACCGTCGCAGGTAGCTTTTGGTCCAAGCCCATCAGCAACTTTGGCTTGTTTGCAATAACGATCTTTAACCAGCAGTTCACATATGTTGCTCATACCCAGCTAGCCTACCTCCATGCTGCCTGGTCCTTATTGCCTGGTCCCTTATTGTCTGGCCCCTTAGGGCCTTGTTGCTGGCAGTGTCGGCTTCACCTCACGGATTTGGCCTATGAGATTCCCCGCGGGTACTTTTCCGACAGCTCCATACCAGAGAATTACTCCTCTGGCATGTGTCGGTGGGCTTTGCCAGCTGAATGACAAGTTCCTCCTTTTGGAAGCGTTAAATTCGGCAACCTCATGTCGCACGGAGACAATTGCATAAGTAGATCTTTAGCTGTTTTGGATTTAAAGCTCCGCACTTAATGCTAGATAAGGCATAGCAACTGCATTCTGAGTCAAAAGATACCACCCGAAAGAGTCGATCTATGAATTGCGCAAAGGTCTCCTAGGCTACTAGGGAGTAGCTGGATGAATTGTAGTTACCTATGGTTCGATCGAAATCGATATTCGATCTTGGAATAGCTCGGTGTGGTAACTTTTTGCCTATTCACCTAGGCTATATAGCATGGAAAGTTCAAGTTTTAAAGCAGTAGAGATTCAGGCGCCCAAGGTCGTTCTTGTGGTTGCCGCTCATCCCGACGACGCAGATTTTGGGGCGGGTGGAACTATAGCGAAGTGGATCCAAAGCGGTATCGAGATTCACTATTGCCTTGCTACCTCAGGCGAAGCCGGTGGCTTTGATAGGACGATTGATAGGTCGGAGATTCCAGGGATTCGTCAGTTGGAACAGACGCGCGCTGGTGACGTCTATGGCGTCTCCTCGATAGAGTTTCTTGGATTCATCGATGGCGAAGTCGAGCCTAGCTTGGAGCTAAGGAAGGGTATATCTCGAGCTATACGGAGAGTTCGTCCCGACACGGTTATATGCCAGTCTCCTGAAAGAAACTATGAGAGGATGCCGGCGTCCCACCCTGACCATTTGGCTACCGGTGAGGCGGCTCTAAGGGCGATCTATCCTGATTCGAGAAACCCATTTGCGTTTCCTCAATTGATCGATGAAGGTTTTGAGCCTCACAGTGTGAGCCAGATTTTGATGATGGCAAGCCCAAGGTCGAATTTTGCAGTTGATATCACAGGAACGTTTGAACTCAAGTTGAAGGCTCTGCATGAGCACAAGAGCCAACTTCCAACTCCAGAGAAGCTCGCGGATATGCTCGGTCAGTGGGGGTCGAGATCTGCATTGTATGCTGGCCTAGAGGACGGTAAGCTTGCGGAACTATTCTACGTAGCTAGCTTCTAGAGCGATTTGCCTGCTGGGATGTTTGTGTCATCTTCTATTTAGTGGGTTTGTTGTTTTGGCATAGAGACCATGGGTCTCTATGCCCTTGTCCTTAAGGTCCTGTCGTTAGTCGTGGCCTCATCGGAGTTGATCGTCGCTTTCTTTTCGAGGCGCTTTTGGACGTGGCTTCTTTGATTCTGAATTCTATTGCTAGACGGGTAGTCGCTACGTGCGCAATTGCTTAATGTGCAGTTACTGGGCACCTAGCTAGCAATCATCTAAAGTAAAATCTTACCAAGGACCCATTTGCTTTTTCTATAAGCTCCGTGCAGAGCTTAGGTCACAGAGTTTTTACCTTATCTCTTTGAGTCGGATATTGACAAATACTAGCCAAGTGGTTGTGTCTCTAACTCAGAAGCACTTTGTCAGATACCGACTTTACGGGCTCGTCTATATTGGATAGATTTTTTCTTTTCTCCATGAGCAGCGCTATTGAGACCATGATGATTGGAAGGCCAGAGTTGAAGTCTGTTCCAGTTGGCGAAAAGACTCCAAAATCCATGACTGTTGCCCACATTACTAGTGAGGCGATGATAGTTAGATAGATGGTGGCGACTGAGCTTGGCGCTACTATCAAGGCCGTCGCAATAATAAGGCCCAGTGAGATTAGAATCAGGCTGATTATGGATCCTCTGCCCTCTGTAATATTTGCCGCAGCATTGAGTAGGTTCGAAAAGACCTCGGGTTGTCGATTTTTCGCCATCGACGTGATCATCGTGAAAAATCCGTTGGGTTTAAAGTATCCCTCGGATGGAAGCGCACCAAGGAGAGTACCCACAAGGAAAAAGATTCCCAATCCCCATCCCAGTCGCTGGCTTGTTGGGAATTTGTTTTTACCATTGGAAGCCATTAGCAGCTCTACCGAGACTAAGAGGTAAATCAATATTGCTGAAGGTGCTCCACTGTACCAAGCCGCTTCCTTGTAGAAGAGTCCAAAGCCATTACCTATGCAAAAGACAATGAGCTCCCATACGATCGAGAGGTAGATTGCCAGACGCCAGGTTTTACTTGGCTTGAGAGATACGAGCGCCATGCCGATAAAGAGCTGAATCCATGCGGTAGCTAAATCAACGCGAAATGGATTGATATTCCAGGCCCAGGCACCAAGGTCCCCAAGTGGTCGCAAAAAAGACGGAGCATTCACAAATGCGGGCCTGATAATATTCGACACAAAGCCGTTTGGCATTCCGTTGCGGAGCTGGAGCATTCCGTCGATGATCCAGATGGCGCCAAATGAAATGGATAGAAAGCTAAGAGTTGTGTTGGAGCTCGTCGCGGTGGCGACGATATTTTGCGCCTCTGTCTTTTGGATATCTGTCCTTGGTTTTGATTCTGCGAATAGATATACCGCTAGATTCAATGCCATGGCGACTGTGATGATTATGCCGACTATTAGGTATAGGTGCGAACCTAAGGTGCCAAAGGGGTGGCTGGGTGTCGAGGTCATTCCTGGCATAGGTCTTCCTCCTTATCCTTTTTAGTTATTATTTCTTGCCTGTCACCGAGCACAGTTTTTATTTTTTAGGGTTCCATCCGGCCAAGATCTCGGGATTGAGTCGAAGGAATCGTCAAGGTAACAAAGAGAAGTTCCATCCGTCCAAGATCTCGGGATTACCTCTACTTTTAGGCTAAAGATTTCCCTTTAGCGTTTTGAAGTGATGCGATGCGGGTATTGATCTCGATCGTTGTTTTTACGACATCATCTACGGTTTGTGCGATCTCGTTCGTAGATGCAACCTGGGAGTCGACCGAGACGGCAATTTCGCCTTGAAGTCTCCCGATCTCGCTCACAGTATCGGTTACCTCTAAGAACGCCGCGCTCGCCGCGCTCGTATCTGAAGTCATCGATATTGCCATGGCGCCGATATCCGCAGTAGCACGCGCTGTAGCTGCGGCAAGCGCTTTGACTTCATTGGCCACTACGGCAAATCCTTTGCCGGCTTCGCCAGCGCGCGCAGCTTCAATGGCTGCATTGAGCGCAAGGAGGTTCGTCTGCTCTGCGATTTCAGTTATGGTAACTACGATCTGGCTAATGTTGGCGGAATTTTTATCCAGTCGATCAAGGGTCATCGAGGTCTTCCCGACGATTCCAGCGGCATCATGTGCAACCTCTGCGGCACGGTTGGCACCGTGCGCTATCCCTGTTATTGTAAGCTCCATCTCTCGAATTGCACCTGCGACTGCATCGATGTTTGCCCTAATCTGGTCGGATCCTGCCAAGAGGCCGCTGGCTTGACTAGCGACCTCGATTTGGTCTCTGCGGGCTCTCTCTACCTCTTGAGAGCGTCTTTCGATCGCTTCACGGTCACTTTTTTCTTTTTCTAGCTGGAGCTCATAACGTTGCTTTTCTTCAAAGGTGCTTTTTTCTAGGAGCGCGGAGCTCTGGCTGCGTAGCGCATCTGAGAAGCTCCAGAAGACAATTTGTACAGCTACTGCTCCCGAGATGAATCCAGCATGTATAAGGGCCCATCCAATTGGGTTTGCTCTTTCATAGGAGGTATAAAAGACAGAATTGGGCCAAAAAAGGCCGAGGAGAATGTGGTGCACTAAGACGAATCCAATGGAGAGAAGATATGGTGTCCACTCTTCGTAGAGAGCCACTATAGCCAGGAGAACGAAGAAGTAAAAATGGAAATCTGGCATACCGTGTGTGATGTGTACGAGAGCGGCCCCGGCCCATAAAAGGCCGAGGCTAGTTGTGATCGTTGCAAGCCTTCGCGCCTTAATTAGAGTGGCAGCGAGGCAGAATGCAAATTGTATACCGATATCGACCAGTCGTACCTTGGTGGTGGAGTGCTCTGGTAACGAGACGATTATTAGAAATGGAACCTGAAAATATAGAGTATAGACAATAAATCGATGCCGTTTTGCCCAAGCCAGATCGTCGAGATTGGCTCCTTTTGGAAGCTTAGAAAGTATTTTCCCTATCAAATTCGGTACCTTTCATAACGATGCCCAGTGTTTCCCCTAGCGTTGGGATCACCTTGATAGTGGCTATCGGCCCATTGTTGATCGTCCTTTAAGACCATGACAACTTTGTGAGCCCACTTGACTTTTGTATTTTTTCAGCTTTGCTATTGGAGGTGGTACCGCCTCTGAAGAGGTTTTTGTGGACTTCTACGACGCATTAATGGTGCTAATTTTCCATCGAATTACTAGTGTCCCCTCTCATAATTTCCCTGAAACTGAGGAATTAATCCCTTCTAAGGTTGTTCTCCTTGGTAAGGACATAACCTTGCAAGGGAGAACGATGCAAAGTCACACCATTTCAGAGGAGCCAAACATTGATGCCAACCAGAGCAAGCCGCCCAAGAAGAGATCTGGACGACAAGCTTCGGTGGTTCCGCTCAGTCCCAAAGAACGTAGCGAATTAGAAGCAGTGGTAAGAAAGTCCACAGCTCCCATAGGACAGGTGGCAAGGGCCAGCATTGCCCTATGGAGTAACGAAGGGGTTGGAACCAACGAGATCGCGCAAAGACTTCAGATATCTACAGAGACGGTATGCAAATGGAAGCGGCGTTTTATCAACTACGGAGTGGAACTTCTCGATGACGCACCGAGAAGTGGAAAACCGAGAAGCATTGATGACGAAAAGATCGCCGAGATTCTAAGGATCACTTTGGAAGAAGAGCCCCCGCTTGCTACCCAGTGGTCGACGTCTTCAATGTCCAAGCGGATCGGGGTATCACCAGCGAGCATCTCACGTATCTGGAGAACCTTTGGCCTCAAGCCCCATGTCTTGGGATACTTCAACATCAGTACCGATCCGGCCTTTACCGAAAAGGTCCGCGACATAACTGGGATCTATCTCAATCCCCCTGATGCTGCACTGGTACTATGTATTGACGAAAAGACACAGATCCAGGCGTTGGATAGAACCCAGCCACTGCTTCCCATGAGACCTTTTGTTCCAGAGCGGCAAACACATGACTACAAACGCAACGGCACAACAA
>NZ_JXYS01000037.1 GCF_000949295.1 Acidithrix ferrooxidans | reverse complement strand
TCTAAAATATGCCAGATCATCTCCTCTAACAAGACGGCTAAGCAGGAAAGTCTCATACGGCAACTGAACCCGGTGATCTAGGGCTGGGCGAACTATCATCGCCATGCCCTTGCCAAGGAAGCCTTTTCCTCTCTAGATCACGAGATATGGATAATGCTATGGCAATGGGCAAAAAGACGCCACCCCAACAAGGGAACCAAATGGACCAGAAGAAGTACTTCATGACCATCGGCAACCGGAATTGGGTATTTAGCGTAAAGGACAAAGACGACAAGGTAATAACACTGGTAAAAGCCAGCGATAGGGCTATTGTTCGACACGTCAAGATCAAAGGCGACGCCAATCCCTTCGATCCCCAGTGGGATGCATACTTTGAGGACCGCATCGGTCGTCAAATGACCACAAACCCTGCGGAGAAAAAGAAGCTAGCCCGCCATTGGCGTGAACGAGATGGAAACTGTCAAAACAACAACGAAGCGATCACATCTCAAACGAGATGGACGCTTCGATACATAGTTCCCCGTTCACTCGGGGGACCTGACACGTTTTCTAACCGGGTCCTAGTCCACCAAAGCTGTCACGGGTATATTAACGCCAAAGAATTGGTAGCTATATGACCGGGTTCCAAAAGGGCCTTCATAAGGCTTGAGCCTAGTGCGATGAAAGTTGCCCGCTAGGTTCTTAGTAGGCACGGCTCAGCAATGAGTCGTGCCTATCCGAATAGGGGGCCTCTCTCAGATCCTCCTCTACCCTTCGATAGGCAACGATAAAATAAACTTCCAAATCAAATCAGTCCGGGTATTTGGACATTCGCTGCCCTTGACAACTGTCGCTCAAAGCGCACACCCATCTATCTCGCTCAACCAGGTCTCAAAGTATCTTCATCTAAAGGTGATAAGACCATCATCATCTGGGCTTTTACTCAGTTTTACGGCAAGCAACGTACCCTTGGCGGCCTCTTCAAATTGCCGCCCTTGAGCCTCAAAGAGAGCCCGACCATTTTGGGCCAGACCATCATCTCGCAAAAAGTGCCCAAAGATCAAACAAGTCGATACGATAGATCCACATCACTGCACCAAGACTAAAAGCTTCTCGGTGCAAGATGCCGCTGGATCAGTCCAAAGTTAATAGGCGATTCCAAAAAGACCTGCCCCAAGAGCCCTTGAGTCAAAGCGGCCTATTGATCCAAAGGCATTGCAACGAATACTGGAATCAACCGAGAAGTCTTAGTTGCATATTCGTCATATGGTGGGAAAGCCTCGACAGCCCTAGCCCACCAAAGTTCTCTTTCTTCACCAGAGACCTCCTCGACCCGATAGTCAAGCACCCTTGAGCCATCTTGGATCATTATCAAACCAGGACTTGCCTTGAGGTTATGATACCAAAGTGGATGATCCTTTGATCCGCCCTTTGAGGCCACCAATGCGTACTGGCCGGAGTGTTCCACCCTCATCAATGGCGTCTTTCTAATCTTTCCCGATCGACTACCTAGGCTTGTAACTATCACGACAGGTAGGTTCGATTCACCTAAAGTATTACCTTGTCTACCTTCTGAGCTTTCATAGGTCTCTACTTGATTTCTAACCCAGTCACTCGGACTGGCTTCGTACTCTCCATATAGTGGCATGAATAGATACTATGCGAAACCACTAGGTGAGTCGATACTCTCGCGCGATCCATCCACAAAACCACATACATTGATTTAGCCCAACTTGCAGCTGAAAACTAAAAGCACAAGGTTGAAACCTTGTGCTTTTAGATAGTGCCCCCGGCAAGACTCGAACTTGCGCTCATGGTTTAGGAAACCAATGCTCTATCCCCTGAGCTACGGGGGCAATGCCCGCTTAGAAAGATCTAATCCCTCCGCAAAAGTGGACCACTATAGATTACACTCATAGCACGCGAATCAAGACCGAACAACGCCTTGGTGAGATAAGAAAATGCCATCTGACCATTAAAAAGTCATATCTTGGCAAACCCTATTGCGAATCAGAGGCATGAACGCCATCAACGCCTAAAATCTCTTCGAGCTCAGATTCGGTGGCCAGGATCCTCGATTCGCACATGGTAATCAACTCCTTGGCGCGCTTGACATCCGCAACTAGAGAATCTAGAGAACGTTGATTTTGAATCTTTTTAACAAGCGCATCAACCTCGGCAATCGCGGCCTCGAATGAAATCTCATCTGGAGTATTTTCAGCTGTCATGGTTCACTCTCGTCTTTCCCTTACCTAATTTATCGAGCTAACGCTAGAGACCGTTGCATTAAATTTGCCGTCCTTCATGGTAACTGTAACCTTGCCTTTAGCCCGTATCTTAGAAATCTCATTTGCCACCTTACCTTCAACCTCAACGATTGCATATCCCAACGCCAAGATAGATTTCGGATCAATTGAATTCAACAGGAGGGTGGAAGATAACAGCTGCGAACGAAATCTCTCTATAGAGGAACTCGAAGCGTACAGAAGATCTCGATCGAGGCGCGCTAGGGCCTTTTTGGGATCATCTACCATCCTCTCGACAAGGTTCCAGTCCAGTTGAGACGATGCACCCTCAAGTAAAGTACGAGAATGTCTCAAAAGATCATCTCGACCAAGTGCGACCCGTTCGCCTACACTAGCCACCAATTTCGAGATCTCACCGATGGAGTCCCAAGCGACCACTCCTAAATTCCAACCCGCACGAGAGATCGCTTGCTTATGGCCACCAAGTTGCCTCGAGGCACCGGCAAAGACCATGTACTTCTGAGTCACCAAGGCACTTCGAGCGATTTCAATCCGCTCCTGCGCGAAGCTATTAGCATTACTTACTGCCTCTTTTAATCTCAGATGGAAGGTAAAAACCATTCGATTAAGCTCGCTAGCGGCATCATTAGGGTTAGAAAGTGCCTTATTCGACACTTCATTAACCAATACATCATCGGTTGAGTGGCCAATTGCGGCCCAGACCGGTACCTTACAAGTAGCAACAGAGCGGGTCGGCCCTTCAAGGGAAAAACTAGCCAGGTCCACGTGATCACCGCCACCTCTAGCCAAGACGACGATGTCAAAATCATGCGACCGCTCATTTATTCGAGCCATGGCTTCCGGTATCGAGAACGCAACATTCTGACCGGAGGTATTCACGTAGAATGGTGTCACCAAAAATTTATAATGCGTGCGATCCAAACGCGTAACAAAGTCTGACTCAGCAGCTGAACCCCGAGATGTAACCAATGCGATTCGAAGAGGAACTAAAGGTGCATTCAAACCTCGATTAAGATCGAAGATACCTTCTTCTTTCAATCTACGCCGGAGTAAATCCTTTGCGCCTTCAGCTATCTGACGAGTCCTTTCGATATCTACACCAACTATGACCAGCTGAAGCTTGCCAAAGGGCTTGTAGATATCAATATGACCGAAAAAGACCGCTCTAAGATCCGGGACCAGAGCCATCTGGGCGGTTGCAAGTGACGCCTTGATAGATTTCAGTTGGCTCTGAAAAATCACCGCATCCAACTTGGCAATGGGCTTACCTACGGGCGAATTCCGATCCGCATATTGACACAAGCTCAGATACATCTGGTCATACTTTGCGGTTGTTGCATTAAAAGATACAAAACCTTCGACTCGAAATGGTTCGCGCGAACTGCCTAAGCTGGACAATAACGCTTTCGACGTATCCAAAAGAGAGCCAACGCTATAGGTGCCGATTTCACTGCTCAACATGTTCACATCCTAATGGGGTCCAACATCTCCGCGTGGAACAACAACGCGTGCACATGTAGAATAATGACAAGAAAGCAAATCACGATTATTTAGAATCTTGCCAGAAAAGGCTTTAGTATCCATTGGCTAAGGATTAGCATAATTTAGTCGATCTAGTCTTGTGGAAGTCATCGTTACAAGACGACAACCGAGAAAGATCTCCAAAATCGCCACCTCGGAAGGAAATCGTGACAAACGGTCTAAGGCAAAAAGGGTTGGTCGCAGGGACTATAGTCTTAGTCATCCTACTGTTGGGCTTTACCTTCGTAACATATAATGGCTTTGGGACTTCCGCGGACACCCAAATCAATCCGGTCCAGATCGAGGCACAACCGAAGGCGAACTTTCCCGAAAAGATCAAGACGACAGCCACGACTCATCGAACTAATATCCTCAAATACAGAACATCTGGTTCCGTCTCGGTAGGTCTCCCCAATTTTTCTGGAGACCTTTCCGTTGTATTCAAAGGAACTTTCGCCGAAGATCCAAACTCAAAATTCAGATTGGCAGTTGATGGTGTACCAACGCCATTTGGGACCCTAACCCTAAGAACCTCAAACGTAATGGTACAAACCGCAAAAAATTATATCCTTCGCGGCAACGTGACCCAATTCTCGTCCCGCTTTGTTCGAATGCAACTCACTTCAGCCAACGGTTTAAAGTACATAGCCGTGCTCCACGACTTTGTAAATGGAATAGCTAACACCTTTACGGGGATCTTTTTTCTAGCACCTCGGGGTTGACAATCCAACCGTCAAGATGATGGTAGCAATAGCAGGCGACAAGGTTGGTGTCAACTTCTCGGCCCTGAAGGACCGAGCTTGCAAATCACAGAAAGAGGCAAACTGCTTAGGCTCGCCTAAACGAGGCAACGTTAGTTGCGCAGTATATGGGCTCATGCGGCCTCTCCTGTGTTGCGTTCGGTAGCGTGACTCACTACCCAGCTATCGTATGCGCGCTTGGCGATGTTAATAGCTGCGTTCCAGTCGGCTGACAGCGACAGCCCACAACTGGTGTAAAGAAAAGTATCCCTATTAGGGCGGTTTTTCTTGTCTACATGCCCACAAGCAGAACATTGCTGACTGGTATAGGCGGGATCAACATAGACCACTTTGATACCAACGCGGATTGCTTTGTAGTGAACAAATGATCCAAGCTAGTGAAATCCCCAAGAATTGAGTGCTACTCGCTGTGGCTTTGGTAACCGTGCCCGATTACGGATGCCTTCGAGATCTTCTAGGGCAATTGCGTAGCCGGTGCGTTTAGCCTCAGTAACAATCTTCTTGGAGATGCAGTGGTTTGTGTTTTTCACGAATCTAGCTTCACATTCTGATCTTTTTATCAGTAGGCGCTTTGCAGATCGTCTTCCCTTCTTTTGTAGCCTGCATCGTAATTTCATATTGCGATTACGAACATGATTCAGGTGTTTGCCTGAAAAATTGGTTCCATCTGACAGGGTGGCGATGTTGATGATGCCAAGATCTACGCCCAAGAACCCATCTGGGGATTCGTTCATGATCTCATCAGTTACATCAATGGTTGCATAGACATAGAACGATCCTTTGCGAAACACTAGATCACTCTCAGCGATCTGAGTATGTTTCAGAAGTTCTAGCTGCCAATCAGCACAGACAAACGGTGCTGATTTAGCTCGTCCATTAATTGTCCATATACTGAGCGTTTTAGCTTCAAGACACCAAGACATGTTTCTTGCATCAAATGGCTGGGCTGAACTCCACGAGAACTGCCTCTTGCGCGTGCGTCTAAACTTTTTGTCCCCAGAGTTATAGGCATCTGCTACCTTTGCGATTGTTCTCACCGTGGCTTGGGCACCAAGGCGAAATTCCTCTTTGGCTTTGGAGTAGGTTAAGCGATGGATAGCAAACCTAGAGAACTCTCTAGTCTCCCAAGCGACTGTGGATATGTAGTTAGCAGTGGCGTTGCACAGTCGCAGGGTTGCTCCTAAGTCGTCCGTTATCTTGCGGTTTGCATTAATCTTGATCGGCACGACTATCTTGCTCACAACCTGCAGTTCTCAATGGCCATTAACAGTAATAAGCACACTTCCTAAGCAATTTGGTCGAGGTAGAAGCGTAGTCTCCGCCCTAAATGCACATTTGGTCTTTGTCACCAAATACAGAAGGGGTGTCTTTAATGATGACCTACTGGATGTCTGTAAAACAGTAATGGAGCAGGTTTGTTTGGACTTTGGTGTATCTCTAATCGAGTTCAACGGCGAAGACGACCATGTTCATCTCTTGATCGAGTATCCACCGACCGTACAGCTATCTCGTCTAGTTAATTCTCTCAAAGGCGTATCAGCCAGAATGCTGCGCACGCAGAGATCAGCACAAGTAAGGAAGTATCTATGGGAAGAACACTTCTGGTCGCCATCGTACTTTGTGGGCTCTGCGGGAGGTGCAAGTCTAGATGTGTTGCGCACGTATATAGAAAACCAACGGAGGCCGAGCTAATGTGTACGACTATCCCTCCCCGCCCGCAAGGACGGGGGTTCCCGGCGCATCTGATGAAACACTAACCGACTGGGTTGTCGAGCGACTATCGGTGTCACCCAACTAAGCGAGGAACTTTGACGACACGTGCACGGGATTTGAGCCATAATTATCGCAATGTCGGGCTTTGCTTTGCCTGATCTTGTCCACCAACTAAAAGTTCATTGGCTCTAAACAGCGTAAATATGGTGCGCCCCCTGGGATTCGAACCCAGAACCTGCGGATTAAGAGTCCGTTGCTCTGCCGTTGAGCTAGAAGCGCATTTGGAACTATCAATTTAGCAGCCACACCGTGATCACACTGCGGAATTATCAAAATTCGCATCTCAAAATTACTTTGGTCAACAAAAACAAGCACTCATCGACTATGGGATATAATCAGAGATTCACTAGATAAGGCAGTGATTCACTTATCAAGCAACCTTAATGCTTAGATCACTGTGGCTAAATTGGACTTCCATAAAAAATATCCATTTCGCTACGCAAAGTGGCCATTCTCAAGGAGCAGAGCACTTCTCAATCGCGTTTCACCTCAAAGATTCACCTAATGGTCGCGCTCTAATAACCCATGGGCGCCCGTTTAAACAAGGCCCCATTTTGGGACAGTCTTATGCTGACATAGCAGAACGAGATGCACCTCAAACCTTAGAACTCAACCCTGCCCGACTTGTCGCCCTTAGACGATGCGATTGCGGGCTATCAACAAGGATAACCTAGAGATGCGCGGCAAAGATATTTGACCATTGACTTTGCGCAAATCAAAATATGACCTCAATTCGCCTTCTCCCTTTTTATGCGACATTCGAAGAGGTCATGAATGAGCAAGGGGGCATCGCTTAAATCGAGTTTCATCCAGCATCAGCCGAATTTCTCAACCAAGACAGCAAGCACCTCCTCTAAATTTCCCACTGTTTGGGCGTACCCTAAATCTCACCACGTTATAAACGCATTGAAATGGATTGGCTTCTCTGACGCCCCGTTCAATATTGATTCTCACCTAAAAAAGCTATCTCCACTACCTGCCGTACCTCTCGAATGGCCAAAGAGAGGGAGTATTTGATGGTCCCAAAAAGCTAGGAGAAGGAGAAACTGTCAGCAAAATTGATTTTAGCAAGCCTTCGATCCGTCGGCAAAGGAAAATAGATAGCTCGCCAACAAGGACCTACAGACCACGGCCTCGGTCACGAACAGAGATGACGATCTTCGGCGATCTGGAATTTAGATTAGCAAAGCGGCATCAAACACTTTGGCTAACATCAAAAAGACTTCTCCAACGATATAAACGTAGGAGAAGTCTCAACTTGGGGTGATCGAGGGGACTTGAACCCCCGACCTCCAGGGCCACAACCTGGCGCTCTAACCGGGCTGAGCTACGACCACCAAGAAAGTACTAGTTTAGCGCGGCAATGGCAATGTTAGATCCGAAAAAGCCATTACACTTTCCCGTAAGATAAATTATTGTTGAGTTATCTGGAATCAACTATAAAATATCCTCTTCAACAGCGTCCTAAAATCCCGTTTCGTTCGACTAAAGTTATAGACCGATTTATATTTTCGCCCCTGTAGCTCAGCGGATAGAGCAACTGCCTTCTAAGCAGTGGGTCGTAGGTTCGATTCCTACCGGGGGCGCAACTTCTTCCTAGAATGAAAGATCACAAATGAATCCAGGTTCGTCTTTGTCATAGCTTGCATAGACGAATCAGACAAGACAATTGCAAAGACGAATTTCATACACAAATAGGAAAAGTTCCGTGGAAAGTCAAGCGCATCCTTTAAAATCCCGCCCTTTAGCAAATGCCCTTTGTTATTACAACCACAAGAGGCGAGAGTCCTCGGATTCCGTTGACTTTTACCCTTACCGCATCAACTATTTCCAATGATCGAAGTAGACACGAACCACCATTAGTACCAAGAAACCATCAAAAAGTTGTACCAGCTAGATTATTGTGCCTTGGATTTCGACGGAGTCTTGGCCCCTTGGGAAGGGCCAAGACCATAACAAAATACCTCTTCGATTCGCACGTAAAGCTGGGAAACCAAACCTCAAAAACCCAAAAACGTTGCCTTCTTTAGCAGGATTTTAAAACAATGGTCGTTTGAATCCGTAATAGTTCCACGTATAAACCTTCCCTTCAAAGCCGCTTATCTTTCAGTAGCGGGACAATGCCACACCCCGGGCCTCCAAATTAAGCTTTATCTCAAATCAAATCATCCATCATAAAATGCACAAACTGGCTTTTGATCAAACGAACGCCGTTCAAAAAACTAGAATGACCACACCCAATAGGAAACCGCTAAATCAATAGGCCATCTGGCTCGCCCAATAGAAGCTGAGCGTGATTGCCAAGCGTTGGCGAATTGCTTGAAGCTGATTTGATTGGGAGGGTCGACCATTCAAGTGAAATCCAAATCCAAAGCTTTTAAAGGACAGATAGTGGAATGAGAAGTGGCTCGATTGCGCCCGAAGACACAACCTTGTGACAAGTCACCAGTATTCTAACTATCGCAGAGATCAAGTTACAAAATAGGTCAAATGATTATGAAAAAATCACTTTTGCGTGATGCTTGCGCCACGATCAATTAGTTTATAATCCCGATAAATGATGCTAAAATAATTCAAGCGATAGAACGGATAACAATTTGAACAAGCTGCGCGTCGGTTTTTATTACGATGGATCCTTTTTTGACAAGGTAAACAGATATTATCGTTTCTCTCATTCGAAGGGTGAATTCATCAACCTAAACGGCCTCCAAGATTTGATATCTCGGCAACTTGCAATGCAAAACGGACTCTCCCCTAGCTCCTACCAGATCGTAGAGGCGCATTTTTTCAAAGGACGTTATTCGACCAAATCTCTAAGGGACTTCGCTCGGCCAATCCAATCGCCACGTCAAATTATGGGCGACGAATACCAGACGCCCCAGATTGCCGCACTTGGCGAAGACGATCGCTATGTGAGAATCCTAGAAAGCGAAAGGTACGTCGAAGACAATTTGATGTATGCGGGCATAGTGCCTCATTATTACCGAGTAACGGAGGGCAACGGAACGCATTCTGAAAAGGGTATTGACGTATGGCTGGCGCTAACAGCTTACGAAGCAGCCCTCGAGCGAGGGATCGATACCGTAGTGGTCTTTACCGGTGACGAAGACTTTGTGCCTCTTTTCAAGCGGCTCAGTTGTCGTAACGTCCGTGTGGCATTGATCTCCGAGCGCGCAGAATGGGAAGATCGAAACGGAGAAAAACGATTTCTGGGTTATTCCCGTCGTCTCGCCGAAGAATCAGATTATGTCTTTACTCTTTCAAAGCTCATAGCAGACCTTGAAGCAAAAGACCCTGAGTCGTGCCTTGAAATATTTATCGGCCCGTAATAGAAGAATGAGAAAACCTAGCTGAAAGTGCCTTTGGTTACAAAACCGTCGAAGTGTATACATTGGCAACATATGGAATTGAGATCTTTCCCTCGCTATCTAAATTATCCATGAGGATACCCAGCGCGGCTTCAACAACCCGTTCTCGATCCACAGAATCAAGCGTGGATACCGGCGAAAAGCTCATTATCAACGACCGAGCCAACTCCGGGTCAAGACGATGCACAAATGGAGTTTTTGTGCGAGAAAAGCTTGAAAACCGCTTTGTACCCGTAATTTCTTCAACGATTCTAGCGATAACGATTCGATTCTGATAGGAATCCACAACTCTGTCAAAATCACTTACCCAGGGGACACTGCCGTCACGGATATTCCATATCAAAACGAGCTTGCCCTGACCACCTAAAATACGCGAAAATTCTCTAGTGGATCTATCAATATCAAACCAATGCGCAGCTTGGGCGGCAAAGATCGTGTCAAACATACCGTCTGGAAACGAAAGGTCCTCTGCCTTAGTCGCAACCATATCGAAAGGTTCGACCTTTAGCTTGGACCGCTGCAAGTCCTGAAGCATTTGCACAGAAAGGTCCGTTGGAATCAATAATGCCGGGTCCAAGCTGCTAAGACGCTTAGTAAGAGCTCCGGTACCAGCAGCAATTTCAACGACCTTTTTACCCTTTACAGTAGCTGGATCTATACAATCAATCGGATAGCTAGGGCGCGCACGCCCATAATGATCCGCGACTGCGCCAAAACTTTTTCCGAGCTTAACTTGCTGATCCCGATAATGCGACTCGCTCATAACAACGCTTTAGTCCTTTCGTAACCATGGAGAAGATTTTGCCAATCAACCAACTTTGGGAGTCAAATCAGAGGTTATCCTCGCGATATCCGAGGTCAACGACTGAATAGACTTATCCATCTTAGGAACATTGGTGGCGAAATTAGAAGATGAAGCGCTACTACAAGAATCGGCAAAATCCTTCGCGTCAGAGAGCGTCCTGCTCCAATCCGACGAGAGCGGACTTTCTGGTGCTACAGGTTGAGAGACCATCTTTGATACAGTAGATTCCAGCTTCAGGCAGCCACTCGCTGTAAGTGGAATATTCCCATGTGAAACTGAACTCACTATCGATCCTAAATTTGAATTCAATTGAGAAACATCCGGAATCCCATATTGAGTTATCCATTTTGATAGAGAGATGGCTTGAGTAGCTGCATTGGATGTGCTTGAGATTGTGGACGATACCCCACAACTACATAAAAGCGCAACCAAGAAGGGAACGAATATCCATCGTAAAGAGCTGAAAGTCTTCAGGTCTGGCTCCTTATTAAATCATGAAACTATTAATGGCAAATTCACTCTTACAAAAGCTTATGGTCGAAAAGATAGTACCCAACCAACTTAGCGAGTATTGCCACCTCGAGCAACCTTCGCGCTGCTAAAGCGTTGTTCATCAACAAGAAATGACTCGGAACAAAGCCCATTAGACCTCAAAAACCCTTCGCATTACTAGTACTAACCGCAAAGAAAGACTCTGAATCTCTTCAAATTTTTCACCGCAGAGCCTAGATTGACCAATCAAAGTACCGCTATTCTGCCATGACCTCTTGTGATAAACTCTTCACCAAGATGATTGCCACGATCATGGGTATATGGACTTTATCTCTGTGATTTCACTCAGTAGGCCAAAGGCACCACAAGACCGTACCATCCAAAAACCACAATCGCCGAAAATTCAACTTACCCTCTATCCAGCAAGGCGAAGTTACAGCGAAAAAAATAGGTCAAAAAGAGATCAAAACGGTGACATCCTCCCCGCCCTTACGGACGGGGCTTCCTATACCTGCTTTTATGCAGGTATAAGTGGTTGACGCTTCATCGGGTTGCTTTGCTTAGTCGAAACAGACTTCGCCTGCAATATCCCTCTGCGTCCTGTGACCGCAAGCCCTGCGGCAATTATGTTTTTAGCTGCATTTACATCAGCGTTATCTATATGACCACACGATTGACAAGAAAAGACCGCTTGGCTCTTGCGGTTTTTTCTCATCGTATGGCCACATACCGAACAACGCTGGCTTGTATATGCAGGATTGATAGATGTTACTTTAACTGGCACTTGAGCATTGGTAGCTTTGTCGTTGAGTCTCTTTCTAAAGATCCCCCAGCCTTGTTCCAGGATCGATCTGTTTAGGCCGGACTTGGCTGCTACGTTCTTGCCAGGGTTGGCAATTGTCCCCTTGGCTGATTTGGTCATGTTCTTGATCTTTAGATCTTCTATGACAATTGTGTCATAGTCATGGGTCAACTTGGTTGTTGTCTTTTCGATCCAATCCTTACGACGATCTACTTCCCTAGCTGATAGCTTGGCTATGGCTAGCTTGGTAGCTTTTCTACGGTTAGATCCTTTGCTCTGTCGAGCTAGCTTTCTCTGGAGTCTCCTTTTTCTCTGGAGCTGGCCTTTGGTTAGTAGCTCTGGCATCTGCATCTGCTCGCCATTGGATAAGGTAACTGTAGAAGAGATGCCCATATCGATCCCAATAGAAGAACCGGTAGAGACTCTATCCATCTGAGAGGCTGGAGCGGTAAAGCTAACAAACCACCTACCAGAGCGATCCTTAGTTACTCGTGCAGAGGTGGAGTTTTCTATATCGAGCCACTTACGACTAACACGGAACTTCACCCATCCACACTTTGGGACTAATACCTCGCCCCACTTACGGTTGAGTCTCTTTACGGATAAGTCCCGTATGGCAAAGCCCTCATTTATCTCAGCCTTACGCCATGTCGGTCGCTTGAAGTGATCTGGCCTTCCCCACCAGTTTTGAAAAGCACGGTCTAAGTCTCTCAAGGCTTGTTGTTAGATTGCAGAAGAACCCTCTTCTAACCAAGTCTCTTTGCGGGCTTGGGTGAGTTCCTTAGCTTGGGTGTTGTAGGTGATCTTTTGTGACCTACCCCTAACCCATAAGTTGCGTTGTTCGAGGCCAAGATTCCAAACAAAACGAGCATCGGAGCAGTGTTGTACCAGAATGGGTAGTTCCTCATCCTCTGGGTACAAGCGCTCTCGAATGCTCATATCTATACCTATCGACCAAATGCACGCTGGACTTTAGTTGGACTTGTCAACAAACAGATTGAGTCCTTTAAGCAAAGAGAACTGCGCCTATTCATCCCCGCCCTTACGGACGGGGTTTTCCGGCGCGCTTTGATAAAAATAATATGCCACAATAAAGCGTCGCGGTAACGCACCAAAATACAATTATCGACGACCTGACAACTTGTCTGGGCTTTAGTAGAGATCCGAATCCTTGTCCTTGACGCATTAACGCCCCTAGATGAACTTCGCCGAACTACAAGTGATAGATTTAGCCTAAGAGCCGGATATCGCACGTTCTAGTTTGGAGCCCGCGCTAGCATATTTCGCTCCAGCTTCAAGGAATGATGAGACTAAAGTCGATCGCAAGGCAACTGCACTTTTGTCCAGCAACTCAAGCTCGATCTCCCGAAAGGTAAGCTTTGATTTAGAAGGTTGACATAGATCGATAACATTGACTATATCGTCGTCGATCTCAATAAGCCTAGAGCCCCGTGCGCCTATAATGTGGCTATTTCTCCGTGACTCCAGAGCAGCCACCAATACAAGCGAACCAAACTTCTCAGCTACTAATGGAAATGCGTGAACAATATTTCCGGGCATCTCCGAAAAGGTGCTACGATCTTCAATCTCTATTCTTGAGGTGGTTCGAACGCCATCAGCTTCAATAACTTCGCCCTTGGTCTTCAACGCCCAAACTCCAAGCTGATCGCCTTCGGGATGGATACGACCACCTAATGTCGAGGCATGATCAACACCAAGGCGGTACCTAAATCTCAACGCCATGCTTTCATTCGACAGAGCCCCATCAGATGAATCAAAATACAGCGTATAGGTATGAACCTCTGGAAGAATTTCAATCTCGTCCAAACCTTCACCAATAGTGAGTCTTGGTGGAGAATAGTCGATCTCCACCTCGAGCTTCACTTCGTCTTCTGTATTCAAAGCTCCCCCTATTTCAGGAATATCCATCAAAAAATCGTCTCGATAGACGACGATTGCGTACGTCTTGCCTCTTCGGTCGCAAGTTCGCAAAGACGATCTTGCACCGAGATTCCAACCTTGGTCTCCATGCGGGCGTAAAAACCTGACGAATCCATGGACCAAGAGAACATGTCATCATCTAAATTAAGGCGAAGAATATCCAAAATTCGCGCCTTGTCTAGCTCGGCCTCAATCGGAAATATCGCCTCGATTCGTCGATCCAAGTTCCTCTCCATGAGATCTGCCGAACCGACCCAGATTCTCACTGGATTCTCTTTAGTACCCCCAAAAGCAAAGACTCTGGAGTGCTCTAGGTATCGCCCGACGATAGATTTGACGATGATGTTATCGGATAAACCCGGAACCAAAGGACGAAGACAACAGATCCCACGTGCAATGATGTCGATCTTAACGCCACGCCCCGACGCAGCATAGAGTGCGTCGATAATAGCTGGATCAGTCAGATTGTTCACCTTGATAATGATCCTACCAGCATCTTCTCGTTCAGCCTGTTCGTCAATTAGCTCTATCAACCGCGACCTCAAAAATGCTGGGGCCAATATCATCTTTTGATATTGTCCGGGGCGAGAAAAGCCAGTGAGGAGATTAAAGACCTCGGCAAGGTCTCGTCCGATTTCGGGATTCGAAGTCAAAAGGCCTAAATCCTCATAGGCACGAGCAGTCTTTGAGTTGTAGTTGCCGGTTCCAAGATGACAGTAAATTCTGCTCCCTTGCTCTTCGGCCCTAATCACCAAGGCTGCCTTTATGTGAGTCTTGAGACCCATTAGACCATAGACAACGTGTACCCCTGCCTCCTCAAGTCGCTTTGCCCATGAGATATTTGCCTGCTCGTCAAATCTCGCCTTTAGCTCTACCAATACTGCAACTTGCTTTCCAGCTTCAGCAGCCCTAATTAGCGCTGCCATAATTCTTGAATCACCTGAAGTCCTATAGAGCGTCTGCTTGATTGCCAGGGTACTCGGGTCGACTGCAGCCGCTTCGATAAAGTTTTCAACCGTGGTTGAAAACGACTCATAAGGATGATGCAACAATATATCTTGGGACGACAATACATCAAAGACATTGACCCTACGCGAGGCAGTCGATTCAACGAGTTCAACGGGGGTAACTGGTGAAAAATGCGGTCCAGAGATCTCTGGAATATCAATGTCATAGACAGCCCAAAGCCCTGAGAGATCTAGAGGAAAGTCAACTTCATAGACGTCATCTCTATGAAGCCTCAACTCGTCTATGATGACTTCCTTGATCCAAGCCGGTGCACCCTGAGAGATTTCGACCCTCACCGCGCGCCCAAAGCGCCGACGCCTAAGTTCAATCTCAACCAATTCAAGAAGGTCGTCCGCCTCTTCCTCTTCAAGCGAAAGGTCTGCATTTCGCGTTACTCTAAAGGAAAAGTGGTGGCCAATCTCCATCTCTGGGAAGAGTCGATCGAGATGCGCGCCAATAATGCTCTCTAGGGTGACAAATCGAGTCGAGTCGTCAAGTGGAACGAACCGAGGCAAGATTGGAGGCACTTTAACTCGAGCGATTCGTGACTCTTTTGAGATCGGATCCGTTACGACCACGACCAAGCTCAACGTGAGGTTTGATATGTAGGGGAACGGATGGGCGGGATCCACAGCTAAAGGTGTCAAAACTGGAAATATCCTATTATTGAAGACTTGAACCATGCGTTGGCGATCATCTTCACCGAGATCGCCAAAGTTCAATATCTCCACGCCATGGTCCTTGAGCTCCGGGAGGATCTGCGACCTATAGACGATCCCAACCCGCTCTAGAAGTGGGTTCAAAAGCGCCCTAAGCGCTTTTAGCTGCTCTCGGGTACTCATTCCATCCGAACTCTTGGAACGAACACTAGCGGCCAGCCGATCCTTTAATCCGGCGACCCTAACTTGAAAAAACTCGTCCAAACCACTTGAAAAGATAGCTAGAAACTTGATTCTTTCCAAAAGTGGTAATTGCTTATCTTCGGAAAGCTCTATAACCCGTTCCGCAAATCTAACCCATGAGAGCTCTCGATTAACGAATCGAGATGGTCCCAATAGCTCCGCGACATTCGATGATCCGTCCATACCTATAAGGTTATGGTCTTTGGAGGTACTACGCGCGACAAAAGGACCATTGCTGTTGTTTGCACGATTAATTCAACAAGCAATGGTAATTACAAGGGGAAAATACAGAAAAGCTAGTGAATGGTTTGCGATGAAACTTCAAATTAAAGACAGGGTTGCAACAGTTGGCACAAAGATGTTCTATAACGATATGTAATGAACTTACATGAGTGGGCACTGTCCCAAGGTATACATCCTCAAACGGCATATAAGTGGTATCGTGCCGGTACTCTGCCTGTCCCTGCGCTAAAGTAGGGCAACTCATATTGGTGGGAGATCTAGAGTCTCAACCGTCCGTATCTAAGTCTGCCGTCATATATGCACGGGTGTCTTCTGTAGATCAAAAATCAGACCTAGATCGCCAGGTTGCCAGAGTTCTCACTTGGGCTACAGAGCACGGGTACTCAATAGATCGCGTAGTAACCGAAGTTGGTTCGGCCCTTAACGGACATAGGCGAAAGTTTCTGTCGTTACTTAAAGACCCAACAGTAGACACGATTCTGGTAGAACACAGATACCGCTTCTGTCGGTTTGGAGCTGAATATATAGAGGCTGCACTTGAGGCTCAGTCCAGGAAATTGGTTGTGGTAGATCCAGCCGAGGTAGACGATGACTTAGTGCGTGATGTCACGGAACTGCTCACGTCTCTCTGTGTCCGCCTCTACGGTCGCAGTTCGGCTGCTAACAAAGCTCAGCGTGCTATTGATGCGGTGTGCTCATGATCGCGATAATGCGGACAAAAGCACAGGCTTAAAGAGTATCCGATCTCACCGGAGGTAAGGTTCTTCTTGACGAAGGTAACCCAACAAGGAAGATATCGCTCACCGGAGATTTCGAGCAATACCGAGATGCACTAGCCCATCTTTCCGAAAATCAACCTATTCTCCCAGCTAGTTGAGTATGTGGTCTTACGTTGGGACACTACAAATGCGTCGCAATGGTCTTTATCCGTTTAAGGGGATCACTAACTCCTAAGAGACGGTAGATCTCTTTGTGAACCGGCTCAGAAACACCACTAGTGCGGATGTGATAGACAACGCCTTTATCTGATGTAAGAACTATGGTGGCTCGGCGGTGACTGTTGAGTTGCTCTTTGATGGTTGACCATCTTCTCTTATCGTTATTTTGCCTCAAGGTCAGCTCAATGGCACTAAGGAGGTGATAGGCAAGTACTGAGATGAAGAGGTGAGCAGCAGTTCGGCTAGCTAGTTGATGATAGACCGGTCGAAGTCCAAGATCACTCTTGAGGGATCTAAAGGCATCTTCTACTTTAGTGAGAGTCGTATAGATATTCCAGATCTCACCTGCATCTAGCTCGCTATGGC
>NZ_JXYS01000036.1 GCF_000949295.1 Acidithrix ferrooxidans | reverse complement strand
TCGACGAAAGCCTTGCTATGATTGAACGTTCGATCATCTCTTTATTCGAAAAGCTTGCTAGCGGCTAGCGGCTAGCGGCTAGCCGCTAGCCGCTAGCCGCTTAAGCCAATTAATAATAAGTGCAACTCTTTTGATAGGCCATTACCCTAAGCCTGAATCCACAGAAATGGACCAGCTTGAGCCCTTCGGTGTGACTCTGAGTCGGTTTTTCGGAACTGATTTAGGTTTGACGGAGGGTCTATGGCTTAAATCTGGTTTCAGAGAGCCAAATATGACCTATTCCCTTTGTGGTTGAGCCTGTTTGGTCATTTTTGAGATTGTGAAATCTCATTTTGGGTATAGTGACCTAATCCCTTGTCTTCTAGAGCAGTTCCTTCAAGTAATATTCAGTGTGTTAGGTAACCAGATGTTCAGGTGATGGCGATCTCAAACTTTCTGATCCGATCAAGAGCCTCTAAGAACTTATCCTTATAGTGCCAGTGTTCTTCAAGATGCAGTATTACTTTTCTAGCTGAACGAGTGATATGTCCTGCGATCTGAAAGTAACACCGTCGAAGCTTTGGTGTGGTGATAACAGTTTCTGTAATAGCGCCTATTCGTGCAGTGAACCGTGCCAGGTTGTGTGCAATTGCACCAATGGCTAACCAGACCAGAGCCAACCAAACGGCATTAGCGTTCATGTATCTAGATGGAACATGATTCCATCTAGAACCTCCTTTGAGATCCTTGATGACTAGTTCGATCTGGGCATGTGCTCGGTGATCAGCCTCAAGGAAAAGCGTTTCGCCTTGTCGATCGGTAATAAATGCGTGATAGTCATAGTCACTAAATAGTGCCAGCTGAGACCCTGGAGTAGGCTTTGTTCTTCCTACGATAAGACGAACGTCTTGTCTATCTCTTGCAAATGCGCGATATTTCACTTCTGCTACATCAGCTCCACCTTCAAGCCAGTAGGGAATTGAAGTCCAGGCATCCTCTTGGATATCGGAGATGATACCTTTTAGTCTCTTGGACATCCGTGTTGTAATGCAAATGCGAACATCACCCGCACTAGCTGCGTCTCTAACGGCTCTTGAGTAGAACCCAGAGTCAAAACGCATGGTTATTTCACCAGTTGCTCCAGCGGCTCTGGCATTGTTGATTACCTGAGTTACAAACTCTCCGGCACCACGAGCGGTATTGGCATTGCCTTCACGAGTCACTATTCCAAGAATGTCACCTGTCTTGCCAACAGCTGCTAGGTGTGGGTGATACCCCCTTACTTTGGTATAACCAAATCCAGCTCCTTCTTTTTTGTTTCCATATACCTGACATATCGTGGAATCAACATCAATGGTGAGCGGCTCATCACCTGGACCTGCTCCAGCTAGCCAGGCTCGTTCTAGCAACAAAGCTGCAACTCGTTCAACATCTGCGATGTCACTGGTCTCAAAACTACGCAAGAAGACACCAAGAGTGGATGGTGCTGGCATTATCTGACCAAGGATAACTTGCGCATTTGGGCTTTCAAGGATTGCAGTGTCATCAATGCAATCACCACCGGCCAAGATAGATGCGACGATAGCCATAGCTTTTCTGCCAACATTTGCTCGTCCAGGACGATCCTCTAGGTCAATGTGAGAATCAAAGAGATCCCTAAGGCCAAGTCTCTCAGCAAGGGTGATAGGGAGTATTAACCCACTGTTGGAAACTGCGTTCGAATCGTCAAAGGTGACTATCAAACACTCTAAAGCACTAGTAGATGCTTGCATCTAAAAGGTGCTCCTTGAACTGATGGATTTGAAGTGTCTTCAAACATCATTCTACCAGTTCAGAGCACCTTTTCTATGCCAAAATCAAAGTTGAGCGGCTAAATTTTCGGTGGATCCAGGCTAAGTGTGACATTGGCTCACCTTTGCTAACTTCAAGAAACTCAAATTCTAAAAGAGGTTGAAGTTCTAAAATGGCTACCAGCCGCTTCTAAGAGACCTTTCTTGTGAATATTTTCATGGGCCATCGGCTCTAAATTGGTTATTTCTGAGCTGGTAGTGCGAATCTGGGCATTTGGAAGATCTCTGCATTCGTACTGGCTTGTCGTTGTCTATTTTTACACAGCGCCAAATTGTTAAATGGCAAATAATTCCTTTGTAATTGGGCTATGGTGAGACTTAGGAGAGCTTTCATTCTCAGGATGATGAGCTGAATTATTTTTTTAGAAGGTGCTCTATGAAGCTTGGTTTACAAATGGGATATTGGGGATCAAAGGCGCCAAGTGGCGCTCTTGAATTAGTGAAAGAAGCAGAGGCACTGGGGTACGATTCTGTCTGGACTGCTGAGGCTTATGGCTCTGATGCGCTGACCCCTCTCGCCTGGTGGGGTTCACATACCTCAAAGATCAAGCTGGGTACGGCGATTATGCAACTGAGTGCTCGGACTCCAACGGCTGCGGCTATGGCGGCAATAACTCTGGACTACCTCTCTGATGGTCGGTTCATTATGGGAGTTGGCGCTAGTGGCCCGCAAGTCGTTGAAGGTTGGTATGGAGCTCCATATCCCAAACCGTTGGCACGCACTAAAGAATATGTAGAGATCGTACGATCGGTTTTGAGGCGCGAAGGACCGGTCTCCTATGATGGTGTGTTCTATCAACTTCCATATGGAGGCGGAGAAGGTCTTGGAAAGGCTTTGAAGTCCACGGTTCATCCGCTGCGTGGCGATCTTCCTATCTTTTTAGCAGCGGAGGGCCCCAAGAATGTTTCACTGGCGGCACAAATTGCTGATGGTTGGTTTCCTTTTTGGTTTTCCCCAAAGAGCAATGATTTTTACTCATTGGCTCTTCAGGATGGATTTAAAGCTCGTGGCGAGGCATATGACTCTAGCAAGTTTGAAGTTATTTGTCCTATGCCCATTGTGATCAACGACGATATCGAAAAAGCCGCCGATGCCATTAGGCCCATGATTGCACTTTACATAGGTGGAATGGGCGCCAAGGCGAAGAACTTCCACGCTGATGTCTTCGTGAGGATGGGATACGAAGCTGAGTGTGCTCGTATTCAGGACCTATTTTTAGCTGGAGCTAAAGGTGAGGCTATGGCATCGATTCCTATGACGATGATCGAAGATGTGGCATTGATTGGTCCTAAGGATAAGATTCGACATGATCTCGAACGATGGAAGGAGACGGTAATAACTACCGTGGTCACAGGCGGCGATATTGACTCGCTCCGGACTCTAGTCGAGCTTATCCTTTAGCGCGATCAATCAATCAATTTCTTGAGATACCTCTATCGCACCTCTTTATCGAGGTTAGATAGAGGTATCAGTCGCTCATATTGTAAATGTTGAGCTACCTATCGATCTTTGGCCATCAGGCGTTTTGTTGGTTTGTTGTAATGATTATTTTGTGGTTTCATTTTTCCTATGGCGCCTTTTTAGGCGCCTTTTATTGCTTATAGTCCATTGAAATGAGTTCATCGTAAGGGCGGTGTCCCCAAAGGCATTTTGATAAGGGCGGCGATTGCCTTTGCAGAAGGGATGATCTGTAGTGTTCTAGCCCCATTATCATAAATGTAATTGAAGCGCCGGGCAAGAGTGAAGCGATCTTTGAGATCCAGGGTTCGCAGGTGACCCCAATGACTGGATATCCGCCCGTAGTGGGGGAGTCTCTCATCATGATGATCATCTCTCCAGAGGGCGTCACTTGAATGGCTCCGCAAGCCATAGGTTTCGATCGATCCAAATTGCTAATTGGCCTAAGTGCTAGATCTGGCATGAGGCGGATTCCTACTCGTGATATCTTCGATGAGATGGTAAATCGATTGTTGAGAAAACGCTCCGTAGTTTCGTCCGAGAAATATTTAATATCTGGACCTAGCATCACCGGAACTGATAACTCTTTTGATGTTGCCGTTTGGTTCATCTCAATATGGTCAAAGATGGTATTTTTTTTATTAATCTTTATATACAAAAGGTCATTTGAGCTAAGGGTCGGACCTATTTCACTAAGCGAATCAAATGAGGTAGATCCAAGCGTCCTATCACAGGCAAAGCCACCGGCAATGGAGAGGTAGACGTAGGCACTGTCTCCGCGATTTGAAATATGGAATACGTTGTTTTCATTAAGAGCCAATGTCGTATTGATAGGAACTTCATGGTTGTCGATTCTAAGGGTAGCTCCCTGTCCCACGACTGCCACATAGGCGCTTTTGGTGACCTTTACTTGAAGTGTTGATCCTATAGGAATCTCGATCGACGTTGCTTTGACCGGGTCATTGCCCAAAATCAAGTTTGACAAGCTAAAGGCTGATCGATCCATAGCCCCTGAGTTGGATATACCCAGATGGTTGAGGCCGAATCTCCCTAGATCCTGGAAGGATGGGTTACCAATGCTCTGTGTTACTACTCCAAATCGAAGGAGATTTTTGCCCGACGGAACTAGCTGGATATCGTCAGTATCAATTGGAGAGCTGTTTACGGTTATGGGTTTTGACTCGACCTCCTTGAAGGTGACTGTGTCACCTCGATGTAGTGCCATTGGAGGGTTATTTCGGATATCGAAGAATGAACTGGTCGCAGATCCGATTACGTTCCATCCGCCTGGGGTGGCAAGTGGATATATCCCCAGATATTTGCCGCCAATCGCCAGAGATCCTTTTGGCAGCTTTGTTCTCGGACTCTCGCGACGTTGAATATGAAATTTAGAACCTAGGCCATCTAGATAGACAAAGCCTGGGGCGAATCCAAGGTGAGCCACCTTGAAAGTGCTACTTGATAGTTCATCTCTAAGCTCGACAATGCTTGATTTAGAGCGTTCAAGGACCTCTTTTAGATCAAAGCCAGTGAGCTCGAATTCGATCTCGTGACTTTGCCCAACTTTAGAGATCTGCCAAACCTTATCGGTCACCTCAGAGAGTCCATGCAGATATTCGACTACCTTATTAGGGCAAGTTGATATGGTATCGAATTTTACAAGTACCTCGTAGCTCGTTGCGATTACATCGATCAACCAAGGGGGACGATCATGTAGAAGCCGCTCTTCAAAGTTAAAGGCTCTGTCGCTCGTTACGAGGAATGCGGCGTTTCCATAGGGCTCAACTCCTAACAAAAGGACTCGATAGGTATTTTGGCTTCGCGCAAGCGATCGCGTAAGTTTCGAGCCGCATCTATTGAAGCCGGGTTATCTCCATGGATACAGATCGAGTCGACCTCCAAGGAGATCTGATCGCCACTATCACTTGTAACTTGTCTCTTTGATGCCATCAGATACCCCTGAGTTGCTATCTCGAGCGGTTTCTCTAAGACCGCGTTTTCGTGACTTCTTGGCTTCAATGAACCATCTATCTGGTATCTTCGATCACTGAAGCCTTCTTGGAAGTACCTAACGCCGCGATCGTTTGCTCTTTTAGCTAGTGCACCCCTTGGCTGACCTAAGATTGCAAGGTTGGGATCGAAGTTTTCAATTGCCTCTAAAAACCAGTCAGCTATCTCGCTCTCGTTAAACATGTCGTTATAAAGCGCCCCGTGTGCTTTGACGTATGAGATCTTGACCTCCAACTGGTCGCAAAGCTTCTTCAAATAATGGAGCTGATCGGTGATCGTTTCTCTTAGTTCATTTTGTTTCAAATCAATCGTTCTCCGTCCGAAGTTCAATCGATCAGGGTATGAAGGGTGTGCTCCAACTGTTACGTTGTTATGCTTTGCAAGCGCCAACGCGCTCGAGAGTGATTCTAAATTTCCACCGTGGCCTCCGCATGCGATGTTGACGCTGGTCATAAGAGGAATTAAGATCGCATCGTTACTACAGGGTATATCATTTATGGTCTCACCGACGTCTGCGTTTAAATCCACATGGGTGAGTCTATCGGGAGTAATCTATTGATTTTTAGATTAACGACCCTGCTATGGCCGCTAATGAATGAATTGTTGTATTATGCGTCTCTTTTCTCTGATATCTTGCCCTGTCGAAGCAAACTAGAGGTCAAGACTTTGAGACAGAGGATTTGAACCAAGTCGAATAGTTATCTTGGCGGAATCAAATTTGATTCCAATCTCGACACCAATTTTGTCGTTTGTGTCGAGTATGTTCTTGGCAAATACTCTTTCATTATTGGTCCGGGCGGCCTCTTTGACGATTGCAAGTCCAAGGCCAGAGCCGGTTATGGGCCATGAAGTTTTAGCTCTATAAAATCTCTCAAAGATATTTGGTGGATCCTCAATTGGAATCGAGCTTCCGAAGTTTCTTAGGGCTACCGTGAAATTTGAGAGGTCGATAGTTATGGTTTCTTCACTGTCTCTGAATTTTATCGCATTCTCTAAAAGGTTCGAAATGGCCCGTTCGATAGTTCGAGGCTGAATGACCCAGACTTGTGGCGAGTTCCCTCGTACTTTAATATTGACATTGAAACGTGAACTTATTCGGCTGGCCACAGCCTCGCACGAGTTCATGATATCGACAGCTGATTTCTCTTCGTCTTCATAGCTAAGGCCAGCTAAGGCCAGTAGCTCCTTGACTAGCATGAATAGTTCGTTTGTCTCACCTAGTAGATCTCTTAGTATGCGCTCTCGATCGACATCTAGGATATTTCTATATCGGCTAAGCAATTTAATGTTGGTTCTAAGTGATGTCAAGGGTGTTCGAAGTTCGTGAGATGCGTTCTGCGCGAGGCGTGCTTGGGCAAGTCGAGAACGATACAGGGAGTCTAACAGTTGGTTGATTGAACGCGCGAGTCGACCGGTTTCATCTCTCCTATTTATATCAACTTGGATGCTCGAGTCACCTGTGATAGCGACTTCTTCTGATGTGCGGGTAAGTTCGTCGATTGGCTTGGTGATTGCCGATGCAACAAAATAGCGAGCAATTGCAAAGAGAGATGAGATCAACAAGCCAAACTCAAAGAGTCGCAGCTTCACATTCGAGAGGGAACCTAAGGTGGCGCTTGAGTTTAGCCCTATCTCGATCGCGCCTCCTGGAGTACTTTGTGTCAAAAGGCTGCAGATACACCACCCGATAGTGAAACAGTGCGAATCCACCGCTGATTAGTGGTGTTGGAGATATGAATGTCTCTCGCGGATACAGGAAGGCTAATCGATCCGGATATTTGACGAGTGATGCCAGCAGGGTTGATGAATTGGACGCTCGCTAGGTTGAAGAGCCCTCCCCTGGGCTAAATGGATTGTTTGGCTGTGGTCCGCTTGGACGCGTCGAGGGGGATAGTGGTGAGCCCTGGGAAGAATTGATAAAAGTGCGAGATGCACGACGTGAGAGGGTCGTAAAGGTATGCATCAGTGATTGGTCTATGGACGCACTGAGGTGGCGCGATGTGGCGCTGTATGAATAGAGAGCGACAATCGTGGAAGCTAAAATTTTAAAGCTGGCAAAAAGGAGGAGAAGTTTTATTCTAAGCTTCATATTGATTCCAGGACATATCCGACCTCCCCCGCACGGTCTGTAGGAGCTGACTTTCGTTAGGTTGTTCGATTTTTCGACGAAGGTAGCCAATGTAGACCGCTAGATTTTTTGATTGTGGTTCAAAGCCTGAGCCCCATATCTCAGGGTAGATAATTGAATGATCCAACACATCTCCGGTGTGTTTGGCCATTAGACATAGGATCTCAAATTCTGTCTTGGAGAGGTTGATCTCTCTGTCTGCGCGCCATACACGACTTGAAGTTTGGTCTATCGTCAAATCTCCAATGGAAATCATCGGTGATGTATTCACGAGCTGCGAGCGTCTTAGAAGTGCTCCGAACCTTGCGATTAGTTCATCAAGCGCGAAGGGTTTTGTTAGGTAGTCATCTGCTCCAGCGTCAAGGCCAGCGACTTGTTCACTGACCTGGGAGATGGTAGTTAAAATTAAGAGGGGGTTTTGTAGCCCCGTCTTCGAATTTCTCGGGTCGCAGATAGTCCGTCTAATTTTGGCATCATTATGTCAAGGATGATGGCATCTGGTGGTTCGTTTTCGATCGCCAAAAGGGCATCTTCTCCATCTTTGCACGGTTCTATTACGTACTCCTTTAGTCGGAGAACGGTAGCAATTGAGTCGCGAACGGCACGATCATCTTTGACTATCACTATCCTTTGGATTTGTTGAGATGCGATGCGATTTGTCACCTTTGATCTTTCACCTTTGAATTTGATCCTTGCAACTAGGGTTCTATCGCGTTTTTTTGATTGATAAAGCCACCATCGGATTGTCCTTGGTCTCTTGTTGAAATTTTCCGAAGTCCTATTCTGACTCTGGTTCCTCTACGACACGTCAGATAGCACCCGCTCGGCGTTTTAGAGATTATCGTTCAAATCATAAGGTGATATCAGCGTTGGTTAAGTGCTAGATAAAAAATGCGTGAACGATTGGTTAGCTCGTTTTTTATCACTTGACCAAAGAGATGGAAAGCTTGGCTGACTTGGTGGTTGCCGTTGTGCGGTCGACTTGCGCTCTATTGCAAAATGTAATCTTTTTCAGATAGAGCTGCCATCGGGCCTAGAACCGTCCGCTTGGTTGAAACCGCTGAAACTGTAACTTCCAGCAAGTTTGGCTAAAAGTTAATTTTCATCAGCAAGGTTGTCTTTGAATGATTGATTTTCCGTGAGCTAGCCCTTGATTTCCTGCTTGGATTACTTGGTCTGTTAATTTGGCAGTGTCTGGTTGATGTCCTATTAGTATCTATTCGGGCCTGTAGCTCAGTCGGTTAGAGCAGGGGACTCATAATCCCTTGGTCCCGGGTTCGAGTCCCGGTGGGCCCACCAGTTCATAAGCTATTTAGCTTTTCAGTGGCTCTTCCGTTTCTAGCGGGGTGACCTTTCGACATTTCCGGCTCATCGTACTTTAGCATGTTTGACGCTTTCGCTAAGTGACTGGCAGTAGGTTCAAGTGGTCCAAAGATTGCGTAAAAGTCACAGCTTCTTTGATTTTGAGCGAAATGATGGTGAAGGCGGCGCCAAGATGAAATTTTGTGAACAAAACACATAGCGCCGCCTTCACCCTCTATGAGTCAAACGAACACTCGCGTGAGCGATTACCAAGGTCTCCTCCAAGACGTTGCGCAGGGTGGCAACAGCATCGCACGTCGGCCTGGTCGGGCCGGGCATCGGGGATTGGCCGAAGCGCCGATGTCGGATCTGGGAGAATGAATCCTTCGTTGGCGACGTCCTCAAGATACGTAATGCTCCAATAGTGATGCTTTTGAGGGGCGACATACGGGGCGGATTTGCTCATGGGGTACGCAACAGCTTGTCCGATGCTTGTAGGGGCGATGCCGACTAGGACTGATGCAGTCGCTGGCGTCCCTCCATCAGGTTTCTAACTTTATCCACGTCAAACCGGTATTTTGACCCACGATTTTAGCCCCGAAAATGCAAGGATTAGATGCTGCTCGGTCAGGCCAAACCCCCCATTGATATTCACATGCATAGTTCACACTGCCATTATTTCGGCCGTGCATACCTAAGGCACGATTTACTGAATCCAGTTGTCGCCGATCGACCTAAGTATTGGCACCGGGCGCCCTCCCCTCGTCTCCTAGATTTATAGTGATGTTCCCGAAGACAGGTTCGCTCATCACTGAACATACCGTCATGTATTTACACGAACTTCCGCCGCGGTCATAAAACGGGTAAATCGAGTGTTGGCTAGAGCTTTGGGAAACATGTATCACTGAGTCACCAAATTCAAAGAATTAATCTAAGCCAAGAAATTCTGAAGATGCCATGGTGAATTTGTGTATAACGTGGGACATAGTCTACGAAAGGGTAATTGGTTCTGCATTCGGAAGACTCTATGCTCGCTCCAGATTGGTCACACCACGGCAGGTATTTGTAGCTATACGCTGATCGGCGACGTACGTAATGGGTAGGTGCTTTCAGGTTTGCCAGCGCGCGAGCATGGTGTTTAGGTGGGCCACATAATTACGAAGCATCCGTTACCATGGTGTGTGAAGCGAGGGCGAGTGACGTTGGAGGCATAACTTCGGTTCACGTGGTTGTCTTTCTCGGTCTGGAGACTTGATGCGGCCTCGGCCTGGAGTGGTGAACCCCATGTGTCCACCATCAACCCTGCACCAATCGATGCCCGCAGATGTAGACAAGTGAGCTAAACTATTCCTATGTCTGAAAATGTAGACAGGGAGTACGTGATTCGGGGCGCCCAGTCCTTCGGGATGGCACTGCGTGAATTTCGCCTTCGTCGTGGAGTGACTCAGGCTGAACTAGCAAAGACTTCAGGGTTACATCGGAGTTATCTTTCAGAACTTGAGCGCGGTTCCACCACTGAAGCCGTGCGCTATCTTGTCTTGGCCTGCCGTGCACTCGATTTGGAGATCGTCGTTCGACCACGGGAAGGAACTCGTAAGGATGGAGCTTGAGGTATGGCTTAATGGGACACACGTTGCCATGCTCAGCGAGAATCGTAGGCAGATGACGATGGCCTACACTGGTGAGGCTCATCCTGTCGGCGCTCCTCTTGTATCGGTGGCAATGCCGGTGGGTGCTGGACGATACTCAGATCCCAAGGTGCGGGCGTTCTTCCGTGGTCTGCTACCCGAAGGGGAGGCTAGAAGGATGCTGGCCTACGATTTTGGTCTCGATGAGTCTGATGACATGGGCCTCCTCGCTGTATTGGGAAAAGATTGCGCCGGTGCGCTCATGGTGCAACCAAAAGGGGACGGAGCAGCATTAGTGGCAGGAGCTTCAACGAAGGATACTGTCGATGATGCTGAGATAGAGCGACGGTTGCGGGCGTTGCCAGTGCATCCGCTTGGAGT
Source organism: Acidithrix ferrooxidans (assembly GCF_000949295.1). Classification (GTDB taxonomy): domain Bacteria; phylum Actinomycetota; class Acidimicrobiia; order Acidimicrobiales; family Acidimicrobiaceae; genus Acidithrix; species Acidithrix ferrooxidans. Next base: position 24,741 of record NZ_JXYS01000036.1, on the reverse strand, counting down.
GGATGGACATATACGGGTCTCGCTCGCCGGAGTCCAATCCAAGCTGTTGCTATCCAGGCTTGAAGATGGACGCTGGGTGCTACCTGCTGATGGTGTCGTGTCCACCCATATTCTCAAACCGGCACATCGCGATCTACCGAACTCGGTGGTGAACGAGGCGTTCTGTATGAACCTGGCGGCAAGGTCGGGACTAAAAGCGGCTCGCACTACCATTTTGTCTTTTGCTGGGACTAAAGTACTCGTGTCTGAGCGCTATGACCGACGACGGGAAGTAGGCGGTATCCGGCGGATGCACCAAGAAGATGCCTGTCAGACCCTGTCAGTACTCACGATTGTCCCTGAGCACAAATACGAAGAGTTTGGCGGGCCAACTCTGGTCGGGATTGCCAGGTTGCTTGAGCAGTGGGGGGATGCCCAGTCAAAAGAGGAGCTGTTGCGCCAGATTGCTATTCATGTGATTGTCGGCAATGCCGACGCTCACGGCAAGAACGTCTCATTTTTTCACCAAGAAGATGGGACGGTATGTCTGGCTCCGGTCTATGACATCATGAGTACCGAGTACTATAGAACAGCCTACGCACGTTCAATGAGTCGCACGCTTGGCCTTTTCGTGAATGCGAAGCGCAATATCAACGAAGTCACTGTCGAGGACCTCGTGTCCGAGGCGGAGCGTTGGGGAATGAGATATAGGACTGCACAGTCGGTGTTGACCCAACTCCTAGAGAGACTCCCTAATGCTTTGGATCAGGCTGCTAGAGATGTCCCCGAGGTGCCGCAAGCGCTTATTGAACTGGTGCAGGAGAGGATAACCAGTGCACGGGCCGAAGCTGCTCGGCTTGGTCAATGACTGCCTTGACGGAGCGAAATCTTCGATGGTGTTGCCAAGGGGTCGAAATCTCTCCACTGATTATCGGATCGTGCAAGCGAGGCAGAGGTTCTTAGAAGGGGCAGTTACTGGGCTGCGATCAACATCGAGGTACGGTGTGTACGGATGCGTCCATTTGTCGATTCACGCAGGGGTTGGATCACCAACAGGGGACTGTGCAGACGGAATTCTCACCCAAAAATGTCGTTCACGTTCCAATGGTTCATAGATATAGAGCAGATACCAACAGGAGAATCTAATCCATGTTTTTGTGTGTGGCGGTAGAGACTACGTGGACGCAGATGCAATCCGCGAAAGCCTTAAGTAGTTAGAAGTAGTAGTGCCTAACGAAATAATAATTTACGGTGCCGATGCATTGGTGGGCTTTCTTGCTGGAACGCTGGGATCGCATGTTGAGGTGGGTCTTGCCGACTGCGTTCGGCACGGAAAGGCTGCGGGTCTCGTATGGAATCAGGAGATGCTCGACAGTGGAACAGATCTCGCGATTCCCTTCCAAGGTGAACGAGGGACGTAGGACCTGATGAATAGAGTTGAAAGCGCGGATGTCCCGATTGTTGTTGCCTCGTCAGGATCGCACTTTAACCCGGTCGGACTAGGCCGTTCTGGCAATTGGCTGTTCGGAAAACCCCGGATGACTTCTACAACTGGCTGTTCGAAGGCAGGACAGCAGTGGTCATGCGATCCATTTAAACCGAAAAGCAAGTGGATGGTGTTCGGGTACGAACAATAATTTAAACACGGTTGATCAATGCTTAAGAGGATTTACACGTCAACTTTACCCAAGTGCGCACCCAACAATTTTGTCCGAGAATGTCCAGCCCAGTCCGAGGTTGTCTCAGCACCCTAGCCCAAACCCCTCAATGAGATGCAAAAATGAGACGTACTCGGGCAAATTGGCTACCAGCTCGGACACTTTGTGAACGCCTCATTATCCCTTGGTCCCGGGTTCGAGTCCCACCGGACCTACTACATATATGCCATGCAGAGCCAATTAAGTTGTAGGGTTTGGTCAGCTGTGACCATGGCGGACCCAGCTTTTCGAGTGTACTAGGGATGCATGTGGGATCCAACCACCCTCTGGTTCCTGAGCCATGATTTTCAGTTATTTCCGAAATTTGGTCACCAGTGTCGAGTTCAAAGGTCAAGTCAGTGCCTGGAGTCATTTGTTGGCTCACTTACTCTGAGTTATACGCACTTGAGATGGACAATTGATCCGTTCGTTAATATGAACGGATATGGCAATAATTGCAATAAATGTGGTAAAAGAGTTCGTTATTCGGTACACTATTGTCATGACGACGCTTGATGTACTTTTGGAGATTGCTATTCAGCAACACGGATATGTGACAGTAGCGGATGCTCGAAGAGTCGGAGTTGACCCTCAGCGCCTTCGGGCGCTTGCATTGCGAGGTCGTGCTGAACAACGAGAACGAGGTCTGTACCGTATTTCCTTAGTACCGCATCGCCCTCACGACAACTACGCTGAGGCGGTTCTTCTAGGTGGAGATCATGGTGCTCTCGCTGGCGAAGCCGCTCTTGACCTTTGGGACCTTGCTGACGTTAATCCACGTCGGATCGAAGTCATAGTACCCCCGGGTCTGCGGATACGACGAATTCGAAAGGACATCGTTTTCTTGAGGAGAGATGTTCCAAGAGACCAAATTGACGAAGTAGATGATATCCGGGTCGTCTCTCCCTCTCTTGCCATTGAGATTGCCATGGACGAGGGTGTTGACGGCAGCCTTATAGATCAGGCCATTACAAATGCCAGTCGGCGTGAACTAATAGGGACCCGTCGTGCGGCAAGACTTTTGGCAGCTCTTGATGATAAGGAGAGGGGGCTAAGTGAGCGAAAGTGATCGGATTCCAGGCAATAGACAGCATTTGGAACGATTAATTGATGTGTGGGCGCGAGAAGGATTCGAACTCGGACAGAGTCGCTTGCGACGTCTTTTGGGATTTACGGCTATCGCGGCAATGCTTGACGGACTACCTGGAGAAGATGGCAGGGCAAGACTCGTCATTAAGGGTGGCGCAGGACTGCAGTTACGTCTTGGCGATCGGGCGCGTACGACCAGCGATCTTGATACCGCATTTCGCGGAGATATCATTGAAGCGCGTGGTCTTCTTCGGTCCGCGCTTAAGAGAGGTTGGTCTGGGTTTGAGGGCGTGCGCTCTGACGAAGTAGAGATCACTCGCGCTGGAATAACTCCTCCACCACGGAGGGCAAGGATAAAGTTGGCGTACAAATCCAAACCCTTTTCGACTGTAGCATTCGAGATGTCGGCAGCAGAAGGCGCTAGCCTGGATTCCCCGGAATATCACAGGGTGGCGATTTCCCTAGCTCCGGTTCAGTTGCCTGATCCTGGGAAGATTGCATTTCTGCCAGCAAGGTACCAGATTGCTCAAAAATTGCATGCATGCACCGAGCCACCTACAGATGATCATCCGAACATTAGAGTCAGGGACCTTTTTGACATTCTCTTGATAGCGGAATTAGTTGAACTGGAGGAGTATCCAGCTCTCTCGGCTGCTTGTAGGGAGATTTTTGAACTCCGGGGTAGGCACTCCTGGCCACCGGTACTTTCATAGCAGCCGTCGTGGCGAGAAACCTGGCGACGTCTTGCAGAGGACGGGCAGGTCGGGTTGACATTTGAACAGGCATTTGCTGCTGTCGTTGATTTGATCGGGAGAATCGAGACGGCCTAGGCTTACCCAACTTGCCGGTGCGAAACCACAACTACAACTATAAATATGACGAGGACGGCATTTCCGACTTGTTCTTAGCTGAATGTGGGTCAAGAAGTTTCGATTGAGAGGTTGTTGACTTCCCGAGTTTTCGTCTACTCAGGTGGCTGAAAAGGCAAGCCTGTCCACCTAACAATTCACCTAACAAATGTGTCTGAGAGCGTAACATTCAGTTTCACGGAGTCCCAATGGTCTTTAGATTGTAAAGCTGTTAACTGCAATTGTGGGACATTATGCGACACTATGACTACTAGCTCGGACACTTAAACTGGATTGAAGGTTGTCCAAAGTCCGTTGATACGTTCCGAGCGTCCGGAAGTGTCCTATGGCGTTTTTCGTAAGGGATGCTGTAGTGAGTGCAGCACTGTGCAAGAGTGAACCCTTCCTCGCCCTTAACGATGTTTCTCGCCTAGGAAAGCGTGTTGGCACTAGCGGCAGGTTGAAAATAATCTACTTTCGCCAATCTCATCTCGTTAGTTATGAAGCGAAGATCGAACGGTAAATTGTGGCCGACGAGAACATTGGTCATTGCCAGGGCAGAGATCCAGTTTGCCGTAGCAGCGAAGGAGTGGGCTCTAGTTAGCACCTCGTTGGTTATGCCGTGAACGTGCGCCGCTCGCACCAGAGTGTGTCAATCTGGTAGAGACTGGCGTACTCGGCTGTGGTCCTGAAAGTGCTGTCGAGCCAAACCGTTTCGATGAGACGGTCTTTCTAGCGCTGAAGCCGGTTGTCTCCGTGTCCAGAATGAGGTACCCGAGAGATCCAGCGTGATTGACCGGTGTCTCCGGCTTTGGTGCATGCCGGGTAAGGAGGCTCGTTGACAAAGGGTTAACCCGTGACGGCAGTTGTGTCACTGGCAAGTGCCAAATGGCGCGTTAGCTGTTCTGTGCCAGCCCCAAGTCCGATTGGGCGAGCCCGACCTCAGCAGCACTCAGCGGCTCATCACCGGTACTTGCTGCAGCTTCCATGCGCCTGCGTTCGTCGCGGACCCACGGGTACAGTGAATCTTCGGCGATAGAGAACTCTTTGGCGACCTCTGCCACGCTTCTCCCTGAGTCAATTACTCGATGTGCAGCCTCAGTTTTGAACTCCAGCGTGAATTTCCGCCTCGTTGCTCCCATTGTGACATCCTCTCCACCAACATCGTAGGTTGGCATAAAAGGTGTCTACAGAAACTGGGGAACCTCAATGGTTGCTAAATGTGCAGCTGACATCAGTGAGGACAACAGCCTGATCGTTTCTATCTGGGAAAGATCGTATTTTCCCTACCAAAGTTAGGGGGAGTACTTCGATGAGCACACCAGACAGAGAGCGAAAGTCAATGTTTCAGTAATTTACACCCACGTACGCAGAATTAGCGAACTGATGTGTGTTTGGTTAGTAGTCATTCCACTCAACATTCCACCCAACAAATGTGTCCGAGAGCGTCCCATTCAGTCTCATTGTGTTTCAAAAACCATATGAATGCAAAGCCGGGAGCTGCAATTATGGGACGAGCTGCGACAATTTGACTACTAGTTAGGACACATTCAAGCCATCTCATAATCCCTTTGTCGTGGGTTCGAATCCCACCGGGCCCACCATTTCTGGTTCTTCGGATATTAGCCTGTTGGACGTTTTTGTCAAGTGATCGGCAGTAGGTTCAAGTATCCGGATTCAAGTAGTCCAAAGATTGTGGAAAAATCACAGCTTCTTTGATTTGGTCGAAATGATGATGAAGGCGGCGACAAAATGAAGGTTTGTGAACAAATCAAATAGCGCCGCCATTGAGATGCCAGAATCTTCGGCTACCTGCATTATAAGCGAGTTGCTACTCTAGAAAAGTCTGACTGCGTCTTTTTTGAATTCGCCGTCAAATTGTCGACGAGTCTTCTCTTTCCTAGTCTTCTGTTATTCCTTTCCCCCCCATACCTGTATTCTCCTTGTATAAAGGGAGAACTGTGTCACGTATCGTGAGAAGGTTCACCTCGCATCATTTGAGAATTGTCATACAACGTTTCGATCGTTCGTTGATTTTCTCTAAAAGCCGCGAAGGTAACGTACTGGCTAGGTCAGCAACCTCTGACCTTCGCGAAACTTCTTCGAAGGAATTGGTGATACGGTCGCCGATCTCTTGCGCCCTTGAGACAATCAAGTCATTGCCGAGATCTAATTCTTTTGCGACGGAAGGCCATGGATTTCGATCTATCCAAACACCATACGACCCTCCGAGCTTCATTGCAAAGCGGAGTTTTTTCTCATGGTCGTCGTATGGAAGTGCGGAAGCCACATCATAGAGTGGTGCAAACCTAACTTCTTGTCCCAGGATTAAGATCGAGTAGTTCTTAGCATGTGCATCTGTTCCTCCAATGAACCAATTCCATATCAGAGCGTCGACGAAGTTCAATATCGCAACTTCAGCTGCGGTTGGTGCGAGTGCTCTGCGAAGGAGTTTTACAATATCTAGGGGAGAGGGACCACCTTCGTTTTGGTACTTTTTTGCTGGAATAATTCCAAGAGCTTGACATAGATCTTCCTGGTGAATCCTCTTGACAATTCCATCTTCGACATAGCGGTCGTAACGATCTGATACTACGCTAGCAACTCCGCTAATGCATTCCAAAGAAGTCTTGGCGGTTCGTAGCCCCAAAAGACGGGCTGCGTTCAGACAAAGATATTCATTTATTTCATGATCGTGGTAGTCAGAAATTCCAGGCTTGAGGATGTGCGTTGTAGCCATGGAACCTACCGGTAAGGCCCATCCATTTTCCGTTCTAACTAGAGCGGTCTTTGCCTGTGCGCCCGCAAGACTAAACCTTCCAGTGTATGACTCACCGAGCCACGTAGCTGAATCTTTTAAAAGGTCGCGAAGTCGTTTCCCTACCTCCTCGTCGCTTAGTGGTAATAGTTCCGAAGGTGCGTTTACGATACTTTTTACGCGATCTGGAGACACAAAGCGAACGGCCCCAGGACAATCTTCGCCTATTGGCGTTTTGAGAAGTTCAAATGGTGACGATGATGAAACTTGAAATTTCCGAGCCCAACGATCAAGCACAATTTGATTCTCTGGAAGAAGCCCCCAAAGCCACGGCGATATGACCGAATGAGGGTGAGTCTTTATAGATGTCGGCATTGCGACCGAAAGCGGGGTAGAGTTCGATTGATTTCGATAGTCTTCCTCGTATTCAAATCGAATGGTACTGTTGCTGGAACGAATAATCGTTCCAGCAATTTGATTGTTCAAAATTACTGACAATGCATCACTCATCTAGCACCGTATCTTTGTAGTAATTCATCGAGTGATGTACTTGTCGAAGATGTACTTGTCGACGTTGCACTGTCCTTTGCAACGGCGTTAGTGTTGACCGAGACGGAAAGGGAAAGGTCTAGGGCTTCAATAACTCGAAGTAACTGGATGGTTTGGGCTGAAATCTTTCCGCCTTCGAATTGCACGATCCATTCACGTGAGACTTGTGCCTTTTGTGCAAGTGCATTCTGGCTGAGTCCGAGTTCAAGACGTCGTCCTTTGACGATAGCCGCTAGATCATTCATGGAAAGAATCTTCTTCAAAGGTGCCTCCTAAGGAAATAAATGCTGTCTTAAGTGGATGATCGTACACACTATAGCAAAGTGGATGATCGTACACACTATAGCAAAGTGGATGATCGTACACACTATAGCAAAGTGGATGATCGTACACGCGACTTTTATCGCACAATCGTCCAATGAAGGAAGTAAGAAGCGGTTGCGACACTGATTGCTATATGTCTGGCGACGTTTGACCTTGCCACAATCTTTGGACCACTTCGCTGAAATCTTTGGGGCTGATAAAGCAAGCCTGTCCACGTAACAATTCACCCAACAAATGTGTCCGAGAGCGTAACATTCAGTTTCACGGAGTCTCAATGGTCTTTAGATTGTAAAGCTAGTAACTGCAATTATGCGACACTATGACTCCCAGCTCGGACACTTCCGATCCATCTCATAATTCCTTGGTCCCGGGTTCGAGTCCCGGTGGGCCTACGGCAAGTTGCTATTCAGTACTGAGTTATCAGTGGATAGTCAGTAATACGGGCGTTGAAAACGCAACATCGGCGTGTTCCTAGGCATCACTCGTAGCAAGCATCCCATGGAAGTTTCAAAAAACCTCGCAAAACCGATCCAAGGTTCGATTAACCATCGGATGTCTTGCGGTACCAATCACAAAATTCTCACCAAAGGCCCGGTAGTGCGAAGGATTAACTTGGGAGGACGAGCCGATACTCTTCTCGTTCTAAAGCGCAACACTTGAAGATACAGCGCACGCTTGTTGGCAATCATGGGGTTTTGCCAATACTGCGTCGAACAATCCAGAGGCGGCTCGCTTCGGAGTTCGATTGGCTGGAGGTTATATAGAATTTCGCTTTACCGTGGACGATTGTGCCTACAACACCCTGGGGTTTTTGTAGACACTCTTTACAAAAACGCTGGGGTTTTTGTAGACACTCTTTACAAAAACGCTGGGGTTTAAGCTATAGTTTTTTTATGGTTGTAAATGAGGGACAGGTTGCTGAGGCGGTACGTCGAGATAGTCCCTGGTGGCGAAGTCCTCATTGGGCAGCGACTGACCGAGATATGCTCGAGGCCGCCGGATCTCAGATTGACTACTATCCCTTGTCTTTGGCGAACATACGGTCCGGAGGCCTCTATATGCTCTACGGTCCCCGACGAGTTGGCAAAACTGTGCTAGTAAAGCGATCTATTCAGGCGCTTCTTGCCCAGGGGGTAAATCCGCTGCAGATCATACGTGTGACCGTGGATGGGTGGCAGGCCAATCGGCTCGGGACGCTGTACGAATATGTGGTGAGAGTTTTAACGAGTTCTGTGGGTGATGGGCCGAGGTACTGGTTTATCGATGAGGTCACGGCCTGCCGCGGGCAGTGGTGGTCGGTGGTGAAGAACCTCAGAGATAACACCCATTTCGGTGATGATTGTGTCGTACTCACCGGTTCAACGAACCAAGATCTCGACGAGGCAATTAAAGCTTTTGCAGGTCGCAGAGGTCCCGTAGACGACCCCGACAGGTGCCTACTGCCAATGAATTTTGGGGAGTTCTGTCATAGCTTGTCAATTGACTTGCCATCCGTTGCGGGACTTCGTGCAGATGAGTTGATGTCTGCTCGGGCTCGTGAAACTTGGATGGCGCTCGCTCCGTATACCGATGACTTGGTAGCCGCTTGGCAGACATACCTTGAGGTTGGTGGGTACCCCAAGGCTGTCGGTGAATGGCGTCGGACTAATCAGGTGGCGGTGCCAACGTGGCAGGCCTTGTGGGATGTAGTGAGAGGTGACGCAATCACCAGTGGAATGAACGAGGTCATCCTAGGTGCGGTGATCAATGGTATCGGGGTCCGATTGTCGAGTCCCACTGCCATAAGTGGCTTCGCCGAAGAGGTCGGGGTGGCTCGAGAGACTCTAATGAAGCGTATCGATGCTCTCGCGAGTGCATTTCTCGTCTGGAGAAACCCGAGAGCTGATAACAGCGGTAACGCGGATCTTCGCAAGCAGGGAAAGCTCTATTTTCTTGATCCGCTCGTAGCCAAACTGCCACAGCTCGTCAACGGTCGAAGCCAAGTCGACGTCACCCGCTTGAACGAGCAACAGCTTGGCGTCGCCCTTCTGCAGTGGAATGAGAGAGTGCGCCCTGGCTCGGTTCGTTCCGGGGACTGGATCACTCATTATCGAAACGCTAGCAGTGAGGTTGATTTTGTAGGTAAGTGTGCGGATTTGGGGACACGTATGACACCGATCGAGGGCAAATACGTCTCAGATTCGTGGAGACAGGAGGCCCTCGGCTTGCGCAATTCGGCTATTGGTACCGGAATCCTAGCGACTAGGGATATTCTCGACGCAACAGAGGGAGAAGCTGTTTGGGCGGTACCCTCATCTTTTCTGGCGTTTGCGCTTTCCTTCTCCGGGAAATAACCGAATTGTCCACTCAACAATCCACCCAAAAATGTGTCAGAGAACATCCCATTCAGTTCCACTGGGTTTCAATGTCCTTACTTCCCACGAGACTTTACCTCTTTTGAATGCAATTGAAAGCTCTGCATTCTCCTTCGGAATAGGGAGCGTCGCGTCGCGTATCGTGAGAAGGTTCACATCGTCTTTCAAGACGTAAATCTAATAATCACGTAGGGGTTACTTGCCAGTTATGGAGTCTTGGTGAACCACATGAGTGTTAGGAGAGCGCTATTACTCCTACGTTATAGATTTAACGTGCCCTAGGTTCCAAAGGTCAAGCGCAGATTCCCCAGAAATAACTTCTAATCCGTTAGACCCCGAAACGGCTTTTTGGTATTCACCCCGTTCTGGGATGGGAACGGCTGCTAGTCGGTAAAGCCCCCAACCTCGATGTTCGAGACGACCGACGACGGTAAGTTGACGAAGTAAGTACAGCAAATCGGCGAGTATTTTCTAAAATCAAAACATGGTGCGAATCGCTAGAAATGCCAAGAGTCGGGTATTAGAGGCCCTTGGCGATACCAGAGTTGTTGTTATACAGGGCGCCAGGAAGGTGGGGAGACGATACTCATTAGAGAGATTGTCGATTCTAAGGACGGACGGTTAGTTTCATTTGACGATCCAGTTGCGGCGAACGGCGCCCGTGAGGATCCAGTCGGGTTCCTCAACTCCGACCCAGGTCGTCTTTTGGCTATTGATGAAGTACAACGTGTCCCTGAATTAGTTTTAGCGCTAAAGTTCGTAGTCGATGGCGATAATCGTCTGGGTAGGTTTCTTTTGACTGGATCGGCCAATCTCCTCAAATTACCCACTATTGAAGATAGTCTTGCTGGTTGGGCTGAGATTATCGAGTTGTTCGGCCTAAGTCAGGGTGAGCTCATAGGGCATAGGGAGAAGTTCATCGATCGGGCTTTGTCCGGTGAAAGATTCATAAACCATACAAGTGATCTGAGCCGAAGTGACTATCTCGAACTAGCTGTTGCGGGGGACATCCCGAGGTCTTGAATCGTGCTCCGGGAAGGCGTCGTGACCTTTGGTTTTATAACTATGCTAATGCCATACTTCGCAGGGAGGCTGAGGATATCTCGAACCTTCAACGTATCACGGAGCTGCCAGTGATCCCGAGAATGTTGACTGCAAGAAGTAGCGGAGAGTTGAACGTTGCCGACTTGGCTCGCGACACTACCATTCCTCAACGTACCCTGACTCCTTATCTAGAGTTGCTACAGACCTTATATCTGACGCAGAACATACCGGCGTGGACAACCAACCTTTCAAAGCGCGTTGTATCTCGTCCAAAGGTTTCACTTCTCGATGCAGGCTTGGCTGCGCGACTTATGAATGTTTCATCTAAGGGTGCCTCTTTAGATGCCAATCCGAATCTAGCCGGCGGCTTGCTTGAGACCTGAATTACCGCATAAGAGCACTGCTCTATAGCGGAAAGCCCAACTGGCGGGTACTTGATTCAATCGTGGTGAAATAACTAAGCCATCAATAACCGCCTTCATTTACCAAAGACAACAAACAACAAGATGGTCATCGTGTCAGTGATGCCCGTTGTCTTGGCGTATCTGGGTTGACTAAATAGTTTCATATGGTCTTATCCATGGCGCAACTATAGACACCTATCAGACAAAGAAGATCACTTGGGGCTGATAAAGAGTCTTACCGCATATGAAATCGAGTACTCCACCCCGGTAGAAACGCAAGAGCCGCAAAAATTTACGCAATGTGGTCGAAACATGGTCTGAGCATGACTTTCGGGAGCTACACGAAATAACTCGGCATTAAAAACAGCCGCTGAAGAGCTAATACATCTGGAGCGGGCGACGAGAATCGAACTCGCGTTCTCAGCTTGGGAAGCTGATGTTCTACCGCTGAACTACACCCGCGTATAGCCCTAATCTAGCCGTTTGAAAGAAGTTTTGAAGCCAGTTTTACAAGATTGGCTTGTATCGACGGTGTAATGGCACTATATGGGTATCAGCGGGTATCAGGGGTATCTTACAAATCAAAGTCGGTGCGATTTCAAGTTCAATAGCTATCAAAGAAACGACCACTACCGCGCAATCATCTATTGCCTTTTCCACCGGGTAGAGTCCCCTGCTGTCGCAAATGAAATACCAACAAGCATGCCGTCCCTGATTCGAGCGCGACAATTCGAGCTACACAACTGAAAGGAACTGCATTGTGATCTTCCATTGGAACGTACCTTGTCATCAAAAGTACGCTCAACCCAGCTAACATCCCCTGTCAAAAAACTACCCAGCTAAAGCAACTAAGTGAAAATTTACCCAAGGTACAACTCCAAAAAGCAACGAATCAACTTTGATGTTGCCTGCCAAGTTCGCTATCGGTCCAATGGCGAGTAATCCAGTGGCCTCATTTGGCCATGATTATCCCTATTTGACCGTAACTGATAGGCAAACTTCCAAATTGACGGTGACCAATCTCTCTATAGATAAACCAAGGTTCACTACTTGTGATCCAGCGCTCCCAAGTTCATATTGAGCTTCATGAGACCTTGTCGGCCCAGGTGAATCAGGCCCAGGTGAATCAGGCCCAGGTGAATCAGGCCCAGGTGAATCAGGCCCAGGTGAATCAGGCCCAGGTGAATCAGGCCCAGGTGAATCAGGCCCAGGTGAATCAGGCCCAGGTGAATCAAATCGAGAGCGGGGCATCTATCTTCGTAGATGGCGGTCTAATGACGGTCATAGAAACAGAGATAGCGTAAAATCATTGGGGGTCACGCTCAATGGCTATTTTTGAATTAACTATCCCAACCCTCTTTTGCGCAGATAGCCATGACGGCCTAAAGAACTCTAGGAGCACTGGTGATGGGGGCGTTTTTCAAAGGAGATTGACAGTGTCTGGGACATATTGACAAAGCACACACTAACCATATCCCCACAAATGACCTAGTCCATGTGCTGGCATTGCAAGACAAGCTCCAAGAATCACCGGAACCCGTGCCTTACACAATTAAGTTGCTCGAGATAAAGACACAGGGATGAGCCTCAATCAAAGGACGCTGTCTGCTTGCGAAAGAACCTCAACCAGCTATCGATCCGACACCTTGGGATGAGCAGGGATAACTCGAAATAATAGAGTGAAGGCCCAAAAGCAAAAACATTCTCGCCAAATAGGCACAATGGGAATTTGAAGATCTTGGTGGTTTCCAATTCAATAAAAACTTTTTCTGTCCACGAGCTCCACAATCTCTATCGCGCTGCCAAAAATCAAAAGGTGCCACATCCTTGGAGTTATGAGATCAGCTATACCGAGTTACTAGCCCCCATAACGGATCGCCACGTCGACTTAGGTCGATCTAATTTCATTCACGACGACTGCGACCCTGCCACCTAAATGGTATTGCATAAGCCGTGTCGGCTCCCACAAAATCTGTCGCCGACATCATCAATGGTTCAAAATTGCACCCAATGGTCGCTTGAAAGTCTTAATCTTGCTCACTCCTACCTTCCATCAGTTCCCTGCAGCCTGCGTTTTCCAAATTAATCTCCAAATTAGAGGTGACATAAATTCACTTGAAATAACACAACCAACCTCGCTCCAACCCACAGCTCCAACCGGGTAAATTTTCTGATCAATACCCAAATAATTCCACAGCTTGAAGGCTCCAACCTCTTTCCCTACCAAAAACACCAAGCGATCCCTTGTCGATGAGTTCGAAGACAATTAGTTTCCAATCCTATTGTCAAAAAAATAAAAGCTGCTAAAACTCAGACTCAGCAGAGTCCTGGCTAGGAGGTTTGGCCAAGGTGAGCATTCGCATTAATAGCAAGACAACCGAGCAAAAGAGCAAGATTCAGCAAGGATACTTAACTAACTTTGGGATCTGGTCGATAAAAAAATAGTTGAAGCTCGACCGGCTCCATCGTAGAAATGGATTAAATAGCGTGCCATGTAGAGAATGCGGTACCTTCTGCGTGCCAGAACAACAAGAATTTGATCGAGTCTTACTCTCGGTCCCATCGATGGAGTTACTAATACTCTTAGAAGAGTCAATGCGCCGTGGCGGCTTTGATTTTGAAGTTAACGGCCTCTCACTAAAACACAGTGGTGCAGATTCAGTTACAGCGCTACAGTTTCTCGCATGTCAGGCGAACCTCTCAGACTTTCAGCAACGCGAGATTCAACTCCTCACCCTTCGTTCTGGTGAAGAAGTCACCTTTGATGTCATGCGAGGTGTCCAGAGTCTCGATAAATACCGACGCTCTATGGGACATCCAGAAGTGCGCAAATGTCTCGAGAACAAAAGAATTGAGACTCACTTTCAGCCCGTGGTGGAGATAGCAAGTCAACAATTACATGGCTTTGAGGCACTATCTCGAGGACGAAACGAGACAGGAGAAATCATCTCACCCACGGTGCTCTTTGAATACGCGCGAGCCAACGATGCCGTGTTTTTCCTGGATCGCCTTGCTCGAGAAACCGCCATTCGCACAGCCGCAGAACTGGAACTTCCAGGTCGCATCTTCATCAACTTTCTTCCCAATGCAATCTATGATCCGCGTCAGTGTCTGCGCACCACCCTAGAGATAGCTGATGAGGCAAACTTTGACCCCAGTCGAATCGTCTTTGAGGTAACCGAGACCGAACGCATCGAAGACATGGACCACCTTGGTCGTATCTTCGACTACTACCGTCACAACGGCTTCAAAGTGGCACTAGATGACGTAGGTAGTGGATATGCAGGTCTCAATACATTAATTGACCTCTCGCCCGACATCATCAAGGTCGATCGCGAAATTATCATTGATATTGACCGCAATCCACTGAAACAGTCGATCTTCCGCGGCTTAGCAACTGCTGCCAGAGAGCAGGGGATCGAGGTCGTAGCCGAAGGTATTGAGACAAAGGAAGAGTTCGCTTTCGTTGCCAAAAACGGTGCCACTCTCGCACAAGGCTTTCTCTTTGCCAAACCTATGCGCAATCCCCCGACCAATCTCACGTGGCCCAACCCCTCATAGTTCACAAACCATAACAGCTAATTCGATCTAAAGGTAAAGCTTGGTAGTCAGCAAATAAAATACTTTAATCCCCCTGAACTCTAGGACTCGGTCTCTTTCAAAGTTTTCCCCTTCGCAAAAAAAACAAGTGGCGCACCGTTCGGATGGATAAGTGAAACGGTTGGCCCCCTAAAGAAGATGGCCCCGCAAGGAAATAGCTATTCAACTCTAAAATTACGACCTACGAATTAGCCTCTGGCGGACGCAGTCCCTAAGCAATCCTCTTGCGTATCAAATACGAAGGTGGTCTCTTTATTAATATGCAACTATTAATATGCTCGATTTCTGCTACTACAAACTTTTGGCCGATTCACATCAGTGGCCAATAAATCAACTGAAAATCAACTAGGCGTATTGGCATCGGGTGAAAAAGTCAACCATTCACAACGGCATTAGTCGCTCAGTTTGTCAACGGCCATTACAAAATGCATGAATATGGCCATTTGGTATGAATGAATATAGCAACGAAAATTGCATACAGGATGACCGCCTAGCGTGACGGCCCACTCTCGGGTCCCCTGGACCCGAGAGTGGGCACGCAAAGGCGGTCTGGCTATCACTTTTTGAGAAAAAAGAAGAATGAAGGCCCTTATCTTGGGGCATTATGGATTTATACCACTCCTAATGCCAAGAAAGGGCCCAAAGTGAAGGATAGCAAAGAATCCATGGAAATTATTGAGGCTTACGATCTTTTTGGATCGTATAACGGAGCAGCGCAGTTCGTTGGCTGTTCTCCTAATACCCCTAAAGAAGTATGTTCAAGCACGAAATGCCGGGCAACTGATACGACAGGGTCAATATGAGAGGCGTCCTAAGGCCACCGATAAGTACGCTGGCATAATTGAGGAAGCCGTTGACAAGTCTAAGGCTAAGGTCCGGGCTAAGGCGATCCATGTCAGGCTGGTGGCGCTAGGTTATAGCTCTCAATGGCCATCAACACTTGCATTACCCAAAAGTCTACGATGTCCAGCCAAAGTCGATTAGCTATCTCCATGGGAAGCACAATTTCTCGAGCCACAATCTCACCAGGAAACAATCTCACCAGGAAACAATGTCTCCTTAAAACCTTGGGCTTTGTAAGTGAGTTTTGATGCTTTAGGCCGTTTGGTATTGCCCTGTATTTCGAAAAGAGCATTGAGATGGGCTAAAGTCGATATGAATCTCATCCACCATTTGCCTTCTTTATCTCTCTTGACGCTCTAGAATGAGATCTACCTAGGGATCTACCCAAGGATCTGGTTATCTAGCTCATTAAAGCACCTGATAAAATTTCATGTCAGATATCCTCAGCCTCATTTGCTCATAAGGCACTTTTTCGTGGTATCCAGATATCAGGTTTTTCAATCACTAGCTTGTCCAGGTAACATTACATCGATACCCTAAGTGAGAACACCCCATTTCTTTTGCGATATCCCAAACTTATTGTTTCCTTGCCAAAGCTGGCGTATCGAATCTAAAGGGCCAGTTCGCCGAGGATATTCATGAACGCTATTGAACAGGTTGGTCGAGAAGAGAAAGCGACACCATCCACAGCCTCCGTGCGGTTGATGGGTCAATCGCCCACTCCTTTACGGCGTTACCATTAGCAAACAAATCGCTGTCATTAGGGACTGTCGGTGCTTCGTTGCAGTCACTAAGGTAATGGCCTCCAGTTTGAGAAAATTCATGGCTCACAGCTGCAACAAGGGTGGTAGCTGCCCCTTGCTCGGCAGTCTTGTAGACAAAGACACCCGCTGCTTGCGCTTCTGCCAAATAATCCCTTTGCTTCTGCGTGAAATCCCTTTGCAACCCGCTAGCAACACCACCAGGATTGACGGCATTAGCTACAATGCCATCTGCTTTCCACTGGCGTGTAGCTTCGACCACAAAGAGCGAGTCCGCCGTTTTAGACTGAGCGTAGGCAACTTGCGGATCATAGTCGCGACGTTCAAACTGGATATCGTCAAATACAACCGGTGAACGCATGTGACCACCAGAGCTCAGCGAGACAATACGTGCGTCACCCTGAGCACGAGCGCCCTTGGCTAGGGCATCATGCAAGCCGCAGCTTAAGGCGAAGTGACCAAGATAATTGGTAGCAAATTGCAGCTCCCAGCCCTCTGGCGTTCGGAGCAGCGTACTTGGGATGATACCGGCATTGTTGATAAGCAGATGCAATGGGCCATTCCAGCGATCGAGAAAACTAGCTATCGAGGCACTGTCGGCCAGGTCCAGCGAAACTACCCTTACGCAGTCGTTACCAGTCGATCTCACTATGTTGTCAGCTACGGCTGAACCCGCGCTGATGTTGCGTACTGCTAACGTTACTTCGGCGCCAGCACCAACAAGTGCGCGAGCGGTCTCGACTCCGATACCAGAAGAAGCACCGGTGACGATGGTAGGAAGGTTGCTGAGATCGAGACCCTCTACCACGTCCCAAGCAGTACTAGTTCCATCGAATTTAGTCGTAATAAGTGAATCGTGCATTGACAATATGGGGGCTCCAATGCGTATTTGCCTCGCATTCTACTCTCGCATTCGGCTAAATTTCACCCAATCGTTGCGCCCACCCCTTGGACCCTAGCTCTTGCTGAACGCTGGAGGTGCTATATCTTTTTGTAGCACCCCAGATGACCACGGTCCAGCGGCGCTCGAGAAAGCGACGACCAAAGGCAATCCAGAGGTTTTCTTTGGAAGTCATGAAATCCATCACTTGGGAGTTGGGGTCGCAGTTGGCTAGCCATAAAAACTTCTCTTTAGTGACAGAGGTACCATATTTTTGGTCGATCCACATTCGCCTTGGCCAAGAGGTTCGACCAAGAAGACCAATCAAGAACATCAACCGGCCATTTCGTCAAGTATCTGCTAACAGGCAACTGACGTGAAAAACTACTCAAGCGATGACTTGAAAATGATCCAAAGAAGCCTCAATTGGAGATCTAGAAAGACTCTGGGTTATAAGATTCCAGATGAGAAAATAATCGCAGTTGTTGTGCTATCTAGTTGAATCCACCCAAGGAGTCCTTGCAAGTTCGCATGATGCGAGAAGGAGTAATGACATGACGGACACTGCCCTCAAATTCATCGCTAGTTTTCAGGCGGCGCTTGGCTCCCCGGTGCCGTTTTCTCCTGTGACGTTGTTGGATGGAGGTTCATTGCCCTCGGTATTTGCCGTGAGCGACTTAGCACAAGCTTCGATCGCCGTGGCTGGCTCGTCGTTGGCTTCGTTCGTGGCCCTGAATGATGGAAACACACCGCCAGGCGTGGTTGTCGATAGAAACTTGGCCTCGGCCTGGTTTGCTGGTTCGATCCGACCACAGGGCTGGAATCTCCTACCGGCATGGGACGCAGTGGGCGGAGAGTACGAGTGTTGTGATGGTTGGATCAGACTTCACACCAACGCTATTCGTCATCGCACCGCGGCACTCACCGTTCTAGAGGTTCCAGAAGACCGCGATGCTGTCGCTGCCGCCGTCGGTACTTGGTCGGCTCAAGAGTTGGAGAGCGCTGTAATAGGTGCGGGCGGTGCAGCGGCTGTCATGCGACCAATTATGGATTGGCAGGAACATCCCCAGGGTCGAGCGGTTGCCAGCGAACCACTGATGTGGACACGGCGCACATCAACGGCTAGCCAGCGCAATAGGTTGTTTGAAAACAGAGAACGTCCCCTGGATGGACTGCGCGTGCTCGACCTCACTCGAGTTCTTGCTGGGCCAGTCGCCACCCGATTGCTCGCGGGATGGGGCGCCGAGGTGCTGAGGATTGACCCACCCGACTGGGATGAGCCCGCGATTGTTCCCGAGGTCACCTTAGGTAAGCGCTGCGCTCGTCTCAATTTATCCACGCCAGATGGAAGGACTCACTTTCTCGAGCTACTCGCTTCGGCTGATGTCGTCGTTCACGGGTACCGTGCGGACGCCCTAGACCGCCTTGGACTCGGAGATGAAGTACGTGAGAATGTTTGTCCCGGGCTTATCGACGTTAGCCTCGATGCGTACGGGTGGACCGGCCCTTGGCAGCAACGTCGAGGATTCGACAGTCTCGTTCAGATGAGTTCGGGAATCGCCGATGCGGGTCGCCTTATGACTGATGGCAGTCGACCGGCACCCCTACCAGTGCAGGCACTCGATCACGCTACGGGCTATCTGTTAGCCGCCGCGGCGATTACTGGTCTCTCGCAGCGCCAGATTGATGGCGCCGGTAGCCGATGGCGGACTTCCCTTGCGCGTGTGGCCGATTTGCTAATCAAATCGGGGCCATTGCAGGTCCCTTCTGATCCAAGTGACTCACCAATTCCACCTGATCCTATTGGTCCAATTGAGCGAACTGCTTGGGGCGACGCACTACGACTGCCGCCTCCAGTTGTTGTGCAAGGAGCCCCACTTCAGTGGGCACTTCCTGCTCGTCGCCTTGGCTCCGATCCTCCACAATGGCTTAGCGGCGATAATGAGTGAGCACCAAGACGGATAGTGCATAACTGGAACTTCGGATTTATTCGGATTTAATTGTGGAAAGTTAGCTTCTAAATCAGAATAAGCCTCTGGCTTTGGGTCATAGGGATAACCGTGGACTCTTCCAATAGCACCTTGGGTGACGATCAATTACCAACTATAGATCTCTAAAACACCCACCAGAACATCTATCCCATCTAACGAACCTGAGAGCACCTAAGAATTGACATGTCATCACCCTTAGTCTGAATCAGATTGATTGATGCTACTCGAATATAAGATCCTGCTTGATCCGTGACCCGTCTTGAACCAAGTCCCCGTGTGCTGACCATAAACTGCGATAATAATACCACAATGGCCCCTTCGTCCTAATACAGGATTTAGGTCCCACTGAGGACCTAAATCACCAAGATTGCCTAACTCTGTGGAAAATTGCTAGGAAAAAAATCTTGGAATGGCAGAACGCAAAGCGTTCTACCATTCCAATGTCCTTCGACCACTGGGATCTCTAGTTGATATCAAGATAGCTAGTAGCTGGACAAGTTCATCTTGATAGGGCTACGATTTTCTATCTGCCAAAGAAAAAAAGGGGGGGACATTAATGAAATGTCTATGTCGCAGTTGCTAAAGGCTCCCAATTGACCTTGCTGGCGCCAAGGAGCGTTCGAATGGACGAAGTTATGGAATCTAGTCAACGACCTAAGTCGAAACGTTTTATCGCCGTCACCAAGTTTGACATAGCTTCAGGGGGTCCATTTGTGAAATGACAAGAGTGTCAAGTTAAGATCTCATCATTCTGGGAAGTAAGAGTTGCCCAAAGCAAGAAAAGAAGTTACAGTCATGAAGATTGATAGACTTACTCCCAGTCCTTTTAGCCAAATTGCCCTAGCCATAGGCGATAATACGCGTCGGCGTATGAATAGCAACTAACACACTTAGCAGCACGAACAGAGTTCACATAAAACGAAAGAATGCATTTCATGAGCAATCAAATGAACCTCAGGAAAATAGCCACATTGCCAGCTCACCTCGGAAGTCACCTAAGCTGTCCTAGGACTGCTAATAGTCAAGGCGCAGGGTCATTGTCATGAAGGTAGCAGTCATTGGCCTTTGGCATTTAGGTTGCGTATACTCCGCATCGCTTGCAAGTCTCGGCCATCAAGTTCTAGCCATAGATGAAGATCTTGCAAGGGTCAACGACCTAACTCGAAACGTTTTACCCCTAGAAGAAACTGGTCTAGCGGACCTAATGCTCACAGGAGTCGCCAGCGGAAATCTCACCTTTAGTTCCGACTTCGACCTTATCAAAACCGCTGATGTAGCATGGATTACCATTGATACTCCAGTTCGAGATGACGACTCAGCTGACGTCAACGCAGTATTTGAAATCATCGACCGAGTTCTCCTACACCTTCGAAATGAAGCATTACTCGTCATATCCTCGCAACTTCCGCTCGGCAGTACTAGCCGCATTGAGAAGCGATTTGCAGAGCTCCGACCAGATTGTCGTGTTGATTTCGCTTACTCGCCAGAAAATCTTCGCCTAGGAACTGCTATCTCTTCCTTTATGGAGGCAGACCGGATCGTCATCGGCACATCATCGCAGCAGGCCGAAAGCACACTTTCAAAGCTCCTAGCTCCATTAGATATACCGATAGTCTCAATGTCAGTTGAATCGGCTGAGCTATCCAAACATGCTCTCAACAGTTTTCTGGCAATGTCCGTGGCCTTCGCAAATGAAATTGCCCGTGTCGCCGAACATCACGGAGCTAACGCATGGGATGTTGCCGCTGCCCTGAAATCGGACAGGAGAATAGGACCACGTGCCTATGTTACTCCAGGTGGTCCAATAGCCGGCGGTACGCTCGCCAGAGACATACGTTACCTCGAGACTCTTGCTCATGAGGACCAAGTCCGGATCCCAGTCATTGAAGCGGTGCTCGAGAGTCATAACGAACAGAAACTCTGGCCAATCAGAGCCTTAGTGCAGACCAAGGGTCCCAAAGATGGTCCAATACTCGTGCTGGGCCTCGCATACAAGTCTGGTAGCAGTACCTTACGACGAAGCTTCGGTTTAGAGGTAGCGCTACAGGCCAAAGAGTTAGGATACGACGTTCGGATTCTAGATAATTCAGCCGAAGCATTGCCTTCGGGCTTTGAAGGGCTAACCCGATTCGCCGACGTCAATACGGCTCTTGTCGACACGTCTGCAGTCATCATTTGCGCAAATGAGAGCACGGTAACTACTCTTCCCGGACTTCTTCAAGGAATCAAAGAACCGCCTTGTCTCATTGATGTGATTGGAGCCTTCAACTCTTCGAGTCAATTACTGACAGAGATTACGGTTTTATGTCCTGGCAAAGCAAGACGGGACAACTAGTCAAAACAACCAGATCTCATCTAGGCCCGAGCAAGTCTCGAACTCGAAGGACCGAATTTGTTTATTCACTCGGAAAGCTTGGTTTAGCCTATCGAAAACAAGGTCGGACCAAGCTCATAGGCTTGCAGTTTGATCTAAAATCATGCATCCAAAAACCAACGAGCGCTCAGTTGATTCATACTTTCCTAGAATTACCAAAGCTTATTTAGAGCACATATTCTCGTTCAGCTACCAGCAGCCGAACGAGAATGAGTCACCAACAAAGCTAGCAACACAAAAATCCAAACAATTACCTACTAATTGACGCATGCCTTCGATGGAATTAAAACTCCCATAACAATCACATGGACCAGCTAGATGTCAAATCAATAGAGAAACGCGCAAAAATCAAGCCTATCTCGCTGGCCATTAACACGAACAAACTTCCACGGAGGAAAGGAGTACGATTTGAGAAGTTGAAATGTGAAACTACCGAAGACATCGCCAATAATAGATACCTTTCTAGAGCAGCGACAAAAGGTTGTCTATCTGAATCTTGCTGACAACGCTGAAAAGTTGACAGTTCGGGTGCCCTATGAGTTCTGTGAATGAATTTGTCTCCGTCACCTAACCCAAACCGCGTCTGCGAAGCTACCATTGAAAAAACCTAATAACTATCTAATCTATTAATCCAACCCCGAACCAATAATCAGGCTACATTACAAATGGGTCACGCAAGAAAAGCCCCTAACGGTAACTTTAGGTCTAATAAGGCTTTGGAGGTTCAATCTCCTAGTACTTCAGTGGCTCCAGCAGGTGTTGGTACAAAACCGTTTCCGACGGCACCAGGAGATCAACTTCTGCCGCTACGTACATCTCCAAGCAACGAACTGCCACTATTACCCTTCGTCTAGCAGCCCCTTACAACGAATAACCGATGGAACGCCTAAGGTATAAGGTTCATAGACAAATTAAGCAAACATAACCCACGCTAAATAAGAAGAGGTGAATGTGCGGCTATTCAAACAAATCGGAACCCGTTGGGCGGTTCTATCGCTCGGCCTTTTACTTGGAGCATGTGGCTCAAGCGGCCAAACTGCACCGACCACAACAATTCCACCAACCACTACCTCGACAACAATTCCACCAACCACTACCTCGACAACAATTCCACCAACCACTACCACTACCGCACCGAAAGATGTAAGAGTCGCGGGCGGACGATGCGTACCAAGTCAGCTCACCATCACCGAGGGTCGCCCCTCTGTCGCGGCAGGATCGATCGGTATATCTTTCTCGATGACTAATTCAGCATCAACCGAATGTTACATGCAGGGATATCCCGGTCTAGAGATGCTCAATAGCACTGGCGGATCCATCCCCACTTATGTACATCGGGGAAATTCAGTCTCTGTAATTTCAGAACCTGTAACTAAAGTCACTCTCCAAAGCGGCCAAACCGCCTATTTTCTCCTTGGTTACTCCGACGGCACCGGATATGGTAGCGCAAGCTGCCCCACATCCGCTTCGATTGAGGTCACACCACCAAATGACTACGGATTCAACGTCGTTAAAGCTATTATCAATCCCTATGGCGGTAGGACCATCGCGAATCTTCAATGTGGAGACGTCACGGTCTCACCGGTAATCGCATCGCTTCCCCCAGGATACTAACTATCTCAACAGTTCCTCTGGAACCATTACGAACAGTTAGATGTACGCCACTGAAAGAATTACTTTGGCACATTGCATAAACGATTATTTTTAGGTACCTTAAATCCAAGGAATCTATCCCTGGTTCCAACACCAGGGATAGATTCCTTTATAAAAACTCATTTACCGAGACTCAACCGTTGAACCTCAGATAATACGACACACCCTGATCCACATCAAACATATGCTGTTTAACCCACTCGAGCACTCGTGGCGTCTCTTTTGGATATATAGCCCATCCTCAATCAACTTAATTACA
Source organism: Acidithrix ferrooxidans (assembly GCF_000949295.1). GTDB lineage: Bacteria > Actinomycetota > Acidimicrobiia > Acidimicrobiales > Acidimicrobiaceae > Acidithrix > Acidithrix ferrooxidans. Next base: position 1,334 of record NZ_JXYS01000036.1, on the reverse strand, counting down.
ACTCCCCTTGAAAGAGTGCCGGGTCGAGACAACCACAGTTCTCAATGGCCATTGACACTCAGGCAAATTGATCAATTGCAAACCAGACAACAACCCTTTACCAATCACCCGGTGGCAATTGGCAGACTGTTCGCCCATAGCCTCTAGCCAACACTCACCTAAGGTAACTATCTATCAACCCGCGGAGCCTCCTAAGACTAAAGCTCACCAACATATGCCTTTATCTGACAAACCTTCAGTAGCATCCCGCAAAAACACCACTACCAAAAAAACCAGAACACCTAAGCAAGATCCAAGGCACAATTTCCGCCAAAAAATACTAACGTCAAAGACTCAAAAGCTCCGTGAGCGAAACATTAGTTGGCCTCAAGTGACTTCTCGAGGATCTGGGCTACATCTAGGACTTCTACACCTTCTTTGGCTCCACCATCAGCGATCTTGGCCTTTACTGCGTCATCTAGCATGATCATGCAGTAGGGGCATGCTGTAGATACCATATCTGGATCCATCTCTAGGGCTTGATCCATGCGTTCTACATTTACTCTCTTGCCGATCTTTTCTTCTAGCCACATGCGAGCTCCACCGGCACCACAGCAAAAGCCCTTTTCTTTGTGCTTGTGCATCTCAACAGAAGACAGTCCTGGAAGCGATCCAAGGACACTTCTTGGTTCTTCGTAGATGTTGTTGTGGCGACCTAGGTAACATGGGTCGTGATAGGTTACTTTGGCATCTTGGGTAATGGTTGGAACTAGTGCTTTGGCATCTACTAGCTCTTTGAGTAGTTGGGTGTGATGGATGACTTCGTAGTTGCCACCTAGGCCACGATATTCATTGGCTAAGGAATTAAAGCAGTGAGGGCAAGAGGCTATGATCTTTTTGGCTTTGGCTGAATTTAGGGTCTCTATGTTGGTCATTGCTTGGCTTTGATAGAGGTATTCGTTGCCTAGTCTTCGAGCTGGATCACCGGTGCAGCTCTCTTTCTTTGCAAGTATTGCAAAGGTGACTCCAGATCTATGAAGTAGGCGAGCAATCGATTGGGTGACCTTTCTAGCTCTTTCATCTAGTGCTCCAGCACAGCCAACCCAAAAGAGGTATTCGATATCCTCAGGGATCTCATTGGTGATTATTGGGACTTCAAAGTCAAGCTCTGATACCCAATCTCCTCGATGAGAAGAGCCAAGGCCCCATGGGTCTCCTTGGTTTTCTATGTTACGGAGCATGCCTTGGGCTTCACTTGGGAAGTCGCTCTCCATTAGAACTTGGTAACGACGCATATCTACAATTGCATCGATGTGTTCTATATCTACAGGACAAGCTTCAACACAAGCTCCACA
>NZ_JXYS01000035.1 GCF_000949295.1 Acidithrix ferrooxidans | reverse complement strand
TCATCAAGACCATGGCAAGATCATCAAAAAGAGACGCTTTGACAAAGTAATCAATCTCACTATTACAGAAAAACCCACAAAAGCCAAAGATGATAATCTCCAAGGAGCCTACGTCATAGATACCAGCCATAGCGAGCTAGATGCAGGTGAGATCTGGAATATCTATACGACTCTCACTAAAGTAGAAGATGCCTTTAGATCCCTCAAGAGTGATCTTGGACTTCGACCGGTCTATCATCAACTAGCTAGCCGAACTGCTGCTCACCTCTTCATCTCAGTACTTGCCTATCACCTCCTTAGTGCTATTGAGCTGACCTTGAGGCAAAATAACGATAAGAGAAGATGGTCAACCATTAAAGAGCAACTCAACAGTCACCGCCGAGCCACCATAGTTCTTACATCAGATAAAGGCGTCGTCTATCACATCCGCACTAGTGGTGTTTCTGAGCCGGTTCACAAAGAGATCTACCGTCTCTTAGGAGTTAGTGATCCCCTTAAACGGATAAAGACCATTGCGACGCATTTGTAGTGTCCCAACGTAAGACCACATACTCAACTAGCTGGGAGAATAGGTTGATTTTCGGAAAGATGGGTTGGGGCTTGAGCAATTTCGAGGCCTTAAATTGCTAGGGCTCAATTTGATGAGGAAATCTGGAAACTCGTGCGACATCTGTTGTTATGGCTTTGTTGAGGATCTTGTTCTCGCCGATGACCATTTTTAGTTGCGGCGCAGTCAGATTGTGGAGCTTTGGGGAAGTGGATCCCGCTTTTGGAAGCGGGATAATGTCCAATTTTGCGAATTCTTTGCTGGCTCATCGATTTGAGTTAGACCATAATAGTTCATCAATTTTACGATTGTATCTGGGTGATATGAATAACGTTGTTCAACCTGAATGTCGAATTCGTTTTTTTCGGATAAATCTATGGCTAGTAGAATGACGTTTCCGTCGTTTGATATTTTTCGGCTAATTAACTCAATGAGCCCGACGATTTTTTTAGGATGGCTACGCCATAATAGGCTATCTATGATCAGTAATGACAACGAGCCGTCGGCGATAGAAGCTAAATGAGTAGCTAAGGGCTGATTGCGAATATAGATGGAGGTTTCCAATCCTTCAATATCTTTTTCTGCGTCGTCTATCAACAGGTATAGATCTAGAGCGCCATTGGTTCTCTCTGCAAATGGCAAGAGACAGGTCGTAGGCGATGCAAGTAAGATCCGACCATGGGCCCTTGAGATTTCGATTTCCAATTGTGTGTCTAGATCGATTGGAAGCTCGTGAGCTTTGATAGCACCGGAGTATCTGACTAATTTCTCGTTGGGGATCGTTTCCGAGTTGAATAGGCTCGAGAGGTTGTTCAACCGTGCGATGAGGCTAACGAGTAGCTCCGTTATCATTTTTGTGAAGTTTTTGAATTGATCCACTAGGTAGAGAATGTACCATGCCATGGATTTTCGAATAAGACGCTTAGCCTTTGTGGCGAGCCAGCTTCCAGATGCAGTTTGAGGGTCGGCATTTACATTGGCGTAGCTGCGGATTATCAACAACGCATCGGTTTCGTCGTTATTATCAGGTAGTTTTTGACCTGAAATCGTCTCGAACGAGGGTCTGAGTCTAATCAACATTGACGGGTCATAATGACCTAGATTTCGTTTTTCGGAAATCAGGGAGTCAATATCTTTTGTGATTTGGTCGTATAGGTGTGCGATATCCACGTCGCTGTAGCTCTTAGCTGCTAATTCAAATTTCGATCTATCATTGTCCTCAAAAATGGCAGCCATCCAGTTGTTGTTTCGCTTCGAATAGGTCCAAGTACCTTGGACTTTACATGGATAATTCTAGCCGTTTTATCCGACGATTTGTAGCCCACCTTAGGTGGCTATGCCCTCTGTATTTGTTGTCGAATTGTGAAATGCATGAATTTTTATGCATATTATCTTCTTGATAATCACTAGAAGTGTTAAGCTTTGCGGATTTTGTGACGAAAGTTGACGTATAAAGCAAATGCTTTAGGGGATTTAATGTTCCGAGCGACAGAATGCAGGAGGCATGGCGCAAATGAATTACCAAGGAGGAAGTTTAAGATATTACAAAAAGCCCTCACGTCTAGCTATGATGAGACGGCCGACTGTAATTGCTACGGCGGCGGTTGCCGGATTGTCACCGGGATCGGTATTTTTTTTAACTCCGATTGCCGCTGGTGCGTCAACGCCACCTTCCAGTGGTTCCTCTATTATTACATTCTCTGGCCATGGCTGGGGTCACGGCAGGGGTGCGGGTCAGTGGGGCCAACTTGGATACGCGCTTCAAGGCGGTTTGAATGCCAATCAGATACTTGCACACTACTACTCAAATACCACTCCATCTGTTGTCCAGAACACTCCCATTCGGGTAATAATTACTGCGAATTCAGGCAATGACATTGTTGTAACAGATTCATCTCCTTTTACGGTTGGGGGGTTCGCCTTTGCGGCCAACGCACAAGCCCGGATGCATTTAAATGCCAATGGAACTTGGGAGATCGATTCGACCACTGCTACGTCGTGTTCGCCAACTACCACATGGACAGCACTCTCGAGCTCGACTCCGCAGGCTCAAGCGGTCGCGTCTCCAAATACTACGAATTATGCAACCGAGACCACTCAAAATGCCTTGGCGCTTTGTATTGGTGGGGTCCCTTATAACTATCGAGGAACGATAGATGGGGCTAGTTACAATGGCTCGGAGCGAACGATCAACGTCGTCGATGTGGAAGATTACCTAAGGGGTGTGGTCGGTTCAGAGTCTCCGGCTTATTGGGGAACTTTGGGAAATGTTGTCAATACGAATACTCCAGCGGGAAGCCAACCTACTGGAATGTATGCACTAATGGCCCAAGCCATTGAGGCGCGTTCATATGCGCTTTCGAGCCCTAATGAGTTTGGCTACGCAGATATATGTGATAACACATATTGCCAGGTCTACCGTGGGATGGCAGGCGAGAGCAGCTATACAGACACTGCGGTTTCAGCGACTGCGGGTCAAGTGTTGATGTTGAACGGAGCAATCGCTCGTACGGAATTTTCTTCATCTACAGGTGGCTATACGGCAGGTGGAACATTTCCAGCAGTGGTAGATACCTACGATGGGATTTGTACATCTAGTGCCTGTAACACGAATCATTCTTGGAATGCCAATTTGACTATTTCGCAACTTCAGAGCGATTTTCCCACCCTTGGGACCTTGAGTGCTATTACAGTTGACCAGCGCAACGGATATGGCGATTATGGTGGGCGAGTCGTCAACATTACAGTTACTGGATCAAGCGGTAGTCAAACAATGTCGGGCGAACAGTTTTCATGGGACACAGGATTGAGGAGTGATTGGTTTACCTTTTCGGGATCGGGGATTGCCCTTTCGACTAATGGTAGCCTCGCAACCACAACGACAACCCCAACCACAATTCCTCAACCACCTGCTACACCTGGTTACTATGTAGATTCATCTCAAGGTGGGGTTGTGGCATTGGGTTCTGCTTCGGTCTTTGGATCTATGGTTGGAACTAAGCTCAATAAGCCAGTAGTTGGTATGGCGGCAACGCCAGACGGTAAAGGCTACTGGATGGTTGCAGCCGACGGTGGCATCTTTAGCTTCGGCGATGCAGCTTTCTATGGCTCAACTGGAGCAATAAAGCTCAATAAGCCAATAGTCGGCATGTCCTCGACTCCAGATGGTAAAGGCTATTGGTTGGTAGCATCTGATGGTGGCATCTTTACCTTTGGCGACGCAGCTTTCTATGGCTCAACTGGAGCAATGAAGCTCAATAAGCCAATAGTCGGCATGGCCTCGACTCCAGATGGTAAAGGCTATTGGTTGGTAGCATCTGATGGTGGCATCTTTACCTTCGGCGATGCAGCTTTCTATGGCTCGACTGGAGCAATGAATATAACCTCTCCAATAGTCGGCATGGCCTCGACTCCAGATGGTAAAGGCTATTGGTTGGTCTCATCAAATGGATCTATCTATTGCTTTGGAGATGCAGCCAACATGGGTTCTATCGCAAGTAATGGCTATGGGGGAAGTGCTGTCTCAATGGCAGCTGCCCCTCAAGGTGGCTATTACATTTTGAGTTCGAGCGGCAAGATCTACGCCTTTGGCCCAGCTCCAATTATTCAGAACGCCTACGTGAATATAGGAACCATTCCTGGTTCTATCGTCGGCATTGCAGCAATTTGATGATCTAGGTTAGAAGGGGATTTTTCGAGCGAGCGCTCGAGGAAGATGTCGATAGACGCCGATGACCAATCCAATGGCGGACGGGACATAGACGGACGCATTTTGGTGATCTGTCGCCGCAAGCGTGGCTTTGGCAACCTCTTCGGGCGTTGTGGATAGGGGTGCGGCCTTTAGGTGGGAAGTCATCTTGGTTTTTACAAAGCCTGGTCGAACGACTGTGACTTTGACGCCCTTGTCGATGAGGGATTCGCCAAGGGCCATAGCAAATCCATCTAGTCCCGCTTTGGCAGAGCCGTAAATAAAGTTAGAGCGACGAACTCTTATGCCAGCTACAGAGGAGAGTACCACGATCTGTCCGAAGCCTTGTTTGGACATATGGTTAGCAACATTCAAAATTGCTGGTGCTAATTTAGAGAAGTTGATCTCTAGAATTTCCAGTGTTGACGCAGGTGAGTTTTCATCTTCATCCTGGTCGCCCAGCGCGCCCGTGGCAAAGATTGCATAATCTATCGTTTCAAGTTCGGTACTTGCAACTTCGAGTAACGCTTGGTATGACTTTTCTGCTACGACGTCGTAAAAGATTACCGAAACCGATACCCCTTCACCTGTTGCGACAGAGGAGATAGCATTTGCAGAGCGTTGCATTGCCTCTAAGTCCCGACCAGCTAATACAAAACGAGTAGTTCCCCGGCGAGCTAATGATTTGGCTATCTCAACTCCAATATCCGAAGATCCTCCAACCAAAAGGACGTTGTCTGGGGTATGCATTGCGTCGAACACTAGGTACCTCTCGAAAATTCCAAGTTTTAAACTCGGATAGTAAATTTAATTCATATGTATTGAATGACGACTATGAACATTCAAATTAGCTGACGATCTTCTAAATCAGGCCAAGCCGCCGTGAAAGGTCGGATTTTATAAGGCCATTTGGATCCAGCTTTGATTTTATCATCGCGAATTTGTCGATTTCGGGGTACATCTTATGAATTGTTGGCCCTGACGCCCTTGAATCTTTGGCAAGATATATCCTGCCTCCGACCCCAAGTACCTCATCGTCTAGTTCATTTAGAAGCGAAGAAAGATTTTCTTGGCCAATTGGTATATCCAGGGCCAATGTCCATCCAGGTCGTGGAAAGGAAAGTAGCCCCTTATTTTCAGCACCAAAGCGCTTCAGGACTGCTAGAAATGAGGCCACTCCGGCAGCTGAGAGTCTCTCAACTATTTTGCGGAGCGTCTCTTCTTGACCATTTGGAACGACAAATTGGTATTGCAGGAAGCCAGAGTTTCCGTAGATGCGATTCCAGCTCCCAACTCCGTCGAGTGGGTGAAAAAATGAGGCCAGTGTTGCTATTTGGTCTTGTCGAAGTTTAGGTGCCTTGCGATACCAAAGTTCGTTAAAGGCTTTTATTGAAACTGTGTTTAGCGTTCCGGTGGGGATCCATTTGGGTGCCTCTAATTTTGTGTTTGCAACGTATTTGAGGGGTTGTTCGGCACGTTTTCCATGTAGTTCATCCAAAATAGCATGGTCGCCCCGAGTAAGGACCGATCTTCCGATGTCGCCGCCTTTGGCCATCAGGTCTATCCAAGCGACGCTATAGCGAAATTTGTCGTCGCTTCCCAGCATGACAGCCATCAACTCATCCAAGTTTGTACATCTTCGGGTTTCCATCTTTATGTATGCCGACTCAATAGGAATCATCTCGAAAGTCGCCTTTACGATAATCCCTGTAAGTCCCATTCCTCCGGCGGTTGCCCAAAAGATATCTTCGTCCAAATCTTTATCTATCTGGTGCGTTCCAGTAGGTGTTATTAGTTCGAATTGAGAGACGTGATTGGTGAATGTGCCATCCAAGTGGTGATTTTTTCCATGGATATCTGCAGCTATGGCGCCTCCGACGCTCACATACCTCGTTCCCGGTGTGACCGGTACAAAGTATCCTTTTGGAACATAACTATTGAGGATAGAATTGAGAGAGACGCCACCATGTACGGTGAGGTGGTTCCCCGAGAGCTGCGAATCGTCAATTCGGTCCTCTTGAATGACGACGCGTCCCCCTGCGATTTGAGCGGCATCTCCGTACGCACGTCCCATTCCTCTTGCGATTACGCCGGCTCCATTTGCTTCGGAAAAGATATTTTCTGTATCAGTTATCTGCTTGAGGTCGACTACTTCAGAGGTCACCTTTTGAGTTCTTCCCCAACCGTTTAGGAGTTGTCTTTGTGTCTTCATGGCTGCTCCCTGGTAGATCTACCTCGTTGTACGAGGCGACGCTAGAAGAAACCGATCTTTGGCCAAGATGCTCAAATTGCAAATCATTAGTTTGCATTGCATACCAAAGAGCGAATCCTTCTGGTGAATAATTTAGCCTACGGTATCTCTATTTCATCCTGATAGGTGGTTTTGTCTTTTTAGAAATGGAGTTTTGGGAGCTCGAAGACATAACGACGAGGTGTGAGTCGCTGATCTTGGACAAAGCGATCTTTAGTTTGGATCTTTTGTAATCAATGGATGAGTCTTGGATAATAGATACCAATGGCGACCAGGAGAGCCCAGATCGCACCAAATATTTGAAGGCGTCGATCGCCGAGAATGACTTCTTCGGGGCTTCCTGCTAATCCACGATCGGCTTCAAGTGCGTAGATCAAAATTGCGATTACAAATGGAATGCCTGAGAGTTGTACAAATATCTGGCCTGGCCGTGAGGCGAATCCCTCAAAGGTCCACAGGCCATAGCCCGCAATTGCAACGGCTGATGCCATGGATCGTACGTAGTTTAAGTACTCAGAGCTATATTCTCCCAAGACTTTCTTGTGGTCGATTGCGTCATCACCCATTGTCTTTACCTCCGCGTAGCGTTTTCCCGAGACCATAAAGAGAGAGCCAAACGCTGCCACTGTGAGAAACCAGACTGAAAGAGGTAGGTTGGTTGCAAGTCCGCCAGCTATTGCGCGAAGCAAGAAGCCAAATGAAACAATGGAGATATCTAGGACCGGTTCATTCTTTAGCCAGTAGGTGTAGCTGATCGTGATGACAATGTAGGTCAAAATCGCCAGAAAGAATGGGCCGTTAATGGCAAGTGAGATTGCCAAGGAGATGAAAATTATAGCGGTACCAACAAATATCGCGGTCTTTGGGGCTATTGCTCCGGCTGCGATAGGTCGGTTCTTCTTTGTTGGGTGACGACGGTCGCTCTCGACGTCCTTTGCGTCGTTGATCATATATAGGCCAGAGGCACCAAGCGAGAATGTTATGGTGGCAAGAATGGCGAGTGAAAGATAGTGGATCTCGGTTATCTTCCCCGCCGCAGCTGGAGCGGCAAGCAAAAGGCTATTTTTGAGCCATTGTTTTGGCCGAGCCAGAGAGATGAACTGAGCGAGTGTGGAACGCTTTTGATAGGAGTGTTTGGGCACGCTTTAGTCTTTCAATCTTTTGGAAGTTAGTTCGACGATGGTGGTAGGAGTTCTGCTAGAACCAGACCGAATAGAGTTTATGCCGATGCCTTGGACTCCAGCCACCTAGGTCGTGGCAATGTCATAAGGTGACGGCCATGAATACAGCTATATTTTAGGCGAGTCCCCAAGGCGGTGTGTTTGGTTTGGTGATTTGATTGGATCAGGCGCTTTGAGGAACGTGCGCGGTAATGGAGAGAGTTTTGTCCCGTGGTGGTGGTAATAGAGAGACTTAATGGCTATCTATCCTCAATTTTAGGTTCTATTCGGTAGCTAGCCGTATCGCGAATCCAATTAGAACCAGTCCAGTCCCGATTGACAGCCGTGACCTAATCGACCCCTTTGACATCCATTTTGTCAATTTCATCGAGATGGCAATCAATATTGAAAAATAGATCGCGGTGAGGATGGTAAAGACGATTCCCAAGAGTGCGGTAGTAGTTCCGATCTGATATCCAGAGGGCACGAAGCTGGGTAAAAAGGTTATGAAAAAGATTCCAATCTTTGGATTTAGGAGATCGCTCATGAGGCCGTCGCTAAAAGATCTTTTTAGGTGACCCGCCCTATCTTTAGCTCCTCCAATAGAGTATTTCTCATCAATGCCCTCGATATCCTTTCTCCTACTTCGAATTGTTGATATTCCCATCCAGGTTAAATAGATAGCACCGCAGACCCTTAGTGCCATGTATCCATATCTTGAAGCAGCAAGGATCTCCGAAACACCAAAACTGGCCGCTGCTACCCATATCATAAGCCCTACTAGGACGCCGAGGCCAGCTAGAAGTCCACCCTTTTTACCGCCTCTGATTATGTTTTTTACGACCACCATGGTGTCTGGTCCAGGAAGAAGGACGATCAGGATCGCTGTTAGCAGGAAGGATAAGAAATAGGGCCTCATTTAATCTTTATATTAGCGGCCTAATAGGGAGTAATTTATCTTTTTAGATAGGACCATCCACAAATTGTAAATCGAAAGACTTTCCCTAACTGTCTATTAGCACGCCTGGGGATCCATTTTTAGAGCGGTTAATGGTCAAACTTTAGCGATCGTAATCACTAGTCGTCGTCGTATAGCATATTAATGTTATGCACTTTTTGCGTTCTAGACTAGACGACTCTATCGAGGTTGGTATTTTAAGTCCTCGGGATGCCGATGAGATCTTTGCGCTCGTAAATTCTTCGAGGAATTCTTTGAGGAGATTTTTGCCTTGGGTTGATTCGACAAAGTCTCCAGATGACGAGGCAGATTTTTTGCGTCGCGCCCTTGAACTTTATTCTTCAGGTCTGGAGTATCACTTTGGAATTTGGTTTAACGGTTTGATGGCGGGTGGAGCTTCGCTCTCTTTGGATCCACTAAATAACTCCGGAGAGATCGGTTATTTTCTGGGTGACCCTTTCACACGTAGGGGCATAATTACCAAGGTCGTCGCCGAGATGACTTCTTTTGCCTTTGGGCAACTGGGAATTAATCGGTTGGAGATATTCGTGGCAGACAATAATGAGCGCTCTATTGCCGTAGCGAAGCGTTGTGGCTTTTCGCTTGAGTCGCGAGCTGTGCGGGCGATTTTGCTGAATGGTCTTTATCTAGATCGATTGTGCTTTTCAATGCTGGCGAGTGACTATGTCTCAAAATAAACTACGAGCGAGATCTCGATACGATCTACGGTCCGCCTTTCGCTAGATTCACCCTTTGACCCTAGAGATACATTGTTGAGATAAGTCGAGATAAATTGTTGAGGTTTCGGTGACTTCGTTGCACTCATCTTCAATGGTAAGACTATTCAACGGAGCTTCTCATCAATTATCTCAACTTCGTATGCGCCCATGGCAGAACTCTTTATGGTCGGGCATGGGCGCGTACGAAGCAGGAATTGTCCGTAGTGCTTTGTTGATTAGTCCACGTGGCGGTCTCGAAGTTCGCGCTTTTGGATCTTTCCCGTAGCACCACGTGGGAGGGGATCACTTTCAATGTAAAGTTTCGTTGGGATTTTGTAACTTGCAATCTTTTTCGAAAGGAAAGAGGATATCTCTTGGGGCGAGACTTTGGAGCCTTCCTTGAGGTAGATTGACGCTGCAACCTCTTCCCCTAATCGGGGATGTGGTAGTCCAAAGACAGCGGCTTCATAGACTGCAGGATATTCGTAAATGGCAGATTCAACCTCTGCGCAGTAGACGTTTTCGCCGCCACGAATTACCATATCTTTGATTCGATCATCTACATATACGAGTCCGTTTTCATCCAAGTGGCCGATGTCGCCTGATCTCAAAAATCCATCCACAAATGTTTTAGCATTGGCTTCTGGCTTGTTCCAATACTCTTTAATGACGGTAGCGCCCTTGAAGCAGATCTCTCCTCTTTCGCCAACGGGCACTTTTTCACCCATGGGGTCGAGGATTGCAATCTCCACAATAGGCAAGGACCGCCCTGCTGATTTTGGATATTGAAGTGCTTCGTCATCTCCGATTTGCGGTCCGTAGGAATTAGTTTCGGTCATCCCATAGCCAAAACCCGGTCGTCCGTTTTTGATTCCATTTGCAATGCGCTTGATCAATTCTGGGGGAACCGCCGACCCCCCTCCACCCATGCTCAAGAGCGAGGATGTATCGGTTTTGGTGAAATTTGGACTTTCGAGCATATCCCATGACATTGTAGGGACACCAATGAAGTGGGTTATATGTTCCTCTTCGATTATTGCAAGGGCGACATCTGGATCCCAGCGGTGCATCAGTACTAATTTGGAGTTCGTAATTAGTGAAGATAGAAGTACTGATACGCACCCAGTTACGTGGAATAGGGGCACCGCAAGGATAAAGCTAGTTGGCCATTGTGACGGCTGCTTTGGTGGGTACCGCAGGGTGCTCATTTGAGCTCGAGCCCCATTTGCATAGACTGCATTCATGATTGCCCTATGAGTCGATAAAGCGCCTTTTGGAAAGCCTGTCGTACCTGAGGTGTAGAGGATTGTCGCTTCGTCGTCGGGGTCCATGACAGGTTTCTTATACGGCTTTGTCTCCCAGGTGGCTGGGTCAAATCGCCTTAGTTCTCCAAGGTCGTCAGCCGGAGTAGATCGAACTACGACGATCGGTACCCCTCTTTCACTTGCGGGAGCTAGAGATCGCTTGGCGCGTTCTGTGTCTGCGATTAGAACTTTTGGTGTCGCATCACCTAGGGCGTATTCGATTTCGTCCCTCTGCCACCAGCCGTTTATCAAAGTGGCAATTGCTCCAATGTTTAAAGTAGCGATGTAGGCTTCGATCCACTCAGGTAAGTTTCGCATGGCAATAGCGACACGGTCACCTTTTTGAACGCCATAGTGGTTTGCCAATAGGTCTGCAAACGCATCTGCGCGCTTCATTAGGGTTTCATAGGAGACCCTCTCGTCCTCGTAGACGACAGCAATCTCGTTAGCATGCTGGGCTGCGTTGGCAAAGAGATCTCCGAGGCATGATGGCGTATTTTTGAAGACCTTCATTTCGATACCATTTATTTTGGCATCTACGATCTCAAAGAACTGTCCCGCTCCAGTGATGGCTAAAAGCGCCTCTTCGTAGTCCATTCGTCTCCCTCAATTAGAAATTGATGAGCTATCGGAGATGAAAATCTCTCCGGTAGCTCATCAGTTGTTTTTTCTTCCGATATCCAAACGATCTGATCGATATCTCAGTGGTCGTTTGATCCTTTTTTTGGATAGATTTATCCCGCCAAATTTGAATGGCTAATCTACCATTGCACTGTAAACCAACTGAACCAATTCTGGACGAATTGGGTACGTCGAGGAGGGGAGCAGTTGTGTCATAAATGAGATCGCCAAACCCTCTTTGGGATCGATGAAAAAGGCAGTGCTGGCGGCTCCTCCCCAAGCATAGGTTCCTTTGGAGATCAGAGATTTGGTGTCGGCGGGGTTTATGACAACAGAGAAGCCCAGCCCAAAACCAACCCCAGCCGAATTTGACTCGGAGAAGATTGGCCGTCCGATCTGGTCCATATCTTGGTTTCCGGGAAGGTGATTGGTGACCATGTAATCTACTGTTTTAGGAGAGAGAATTCGGACCCTATCAAGCTCGCCACGATTTAGCATCATCGCCATAAAGGCGGCATAGTCGCTTGCCGTTGAGACTAGTCCGCCACCGCCAGAGAGCACTCTCTGAGGCGATAGACATGCATTTCCAAAGGCATCGAGGCGCGTGATTTCACCATTTACTCCTGGCATATAGAGCGCGGCGAGTCTCGATGCGCGTTCTGGCTCTATATAAAATGATGTATCGACCATCGAGAGTGGGTCAAAGATCTCCCTCTTCATGAATTCATCAAGTCCCATTCCCGAGGCAACCTCAACGACGCGACCTAGAACGTCTGTCGATACCGAGTAGTTCCATTCCGTTCCTGGATTGGCCACTAGGGGCATCGATGCCCATGCATCGCACGCACCTGCTAAATCGACATCTGGCGGCCAACCCCATTCGTAACCGTTTGCACGGTAGATCGCATCGGTGGTGTGTGCGTGGTGAAAGCCGTAGGTGAGGCCTGATGTATGGGTCATGAGGTGCCAAATTCGCATTGGTTCAGTCGCTGGAACGGTCAAGGGGGCTTGAGTGGAGCCTTGCTTGAAGACGCGGAGGTTTGCAAATGATGGAATGTACTTCGAGACTGGGTCAGTTATATCCAAGAGCCCTCGTTCGTATAGGATCATCGCTGCGACTGTGGTGATCGGCTTAGTCATTGAATAGATACGAAATAAGGTATCCTCTTCTATCGCCTGTCCACCCTCGATGTCTCTTAAACCTGATTTAGCAAGGTAAATGGGCTCCGAGTGGCGCGTGATGGAGACTAGCCATCCGGCAAGTTTTTTTTGTTCTACGTAGGATTGGAAGTGCTCTCCGATTCGATCCAGCCTCTTGGGATCGAATCCCATTCGCTTTGGATCCTTGGTTACATTAATTTTCATGTTACATTCCTTATACCAAAATTGTTCCAATAAGAATTATTGCACCTCGCAGTCGCTTATGGGATTCAATTTCAGGTTTGGTGATATTTGACGCCTTCTTGGGCGGCCAAGACTATCTCGCCAAGACCATCTCGACGGGCCAGACCGATCTTGGCTCAATTGCTTACCTTGGGCATATTGTCCAAAGAAGAGGGGGGTATCGCTCTGGCCGCGCTTGAGAGATTTTTAACTTCTTTTTTGCATTTGGCTCCGTGAACTAATAAGAGGAATCATTCGTGGATCTAGAAGGTATCTTTTAGAGCACCTTATTTTTGACTATAGCTTCTGGAGGGGGCCGATATCTTTTTCGCGATGGCGATAAGAATGCGATCGCATTTTTTCATTTTTGCTCACAGGGTCTGTCTCCTAATCCAACTGGAGGCCGCGATGGCCCCTTTCCCCTTTTGATCATCGGCGCCGGTAATGCTTTAAAGAGAGTCTTGTGGTCGACGAAGCTCGACTGAGAGAGGTTGAGTTCTTCGAGATGGAAAGGTTTCGAGTAGCAGATTTCTAAGGTACCAATTGGATAAAGGTCGCTTTTTTTGGATCTTTCGGACTCTGGATAGGCCTTGACGCGGATCCATTGATGAAGAGAGGTTCGTTTTTGAATATTAAGATTTGTATCCTCCCCAAAGTCCTTTGGGCGGATTGACAATAGGCTATTTGGGAGTAAATCTTGAACTTGGCCCAAAAACGGTCGAGGATCGTCCCTAGTTCTAGTATCTCTTTACTATTTAAGGAGTCGTAATGGCCAATTGTGTAGTGCTTCTAAGTGGTGGACTTGACTCTACCACGGTGGCTGCCTTTGCCATGAGCCAAGGATTTGACGTTCATGCTTTGAGCTTTAACTACGGTCAGCGCCACCTTGTTGAATTGGATGCGGCTCGGCGCGTTGCTCGAGAGCTGGGTCTTCATAGCCATGTAGTTTGCGACATAGATTTGAGAGTGTTTGGCGGTTCGGCACTCACTGCATCCATTGATGTTCCTCACCGTCAAAGCGGCGAGGCGGTTGACTTTGGGGCATCTAAGGAGATTCCTGTCACCTACGTACCGGCACGCAACACGATTTTTCTTTCATTTGCATTGGCTTTGGCGGAGACGATCTCTGCCAGCGACATCTTTATAGGTGCGAATTCGATCGACTATAGTGGGTATCCAGATTGTCGTCCCGAGTACTTGGCCGCCTTTGAAGCTATGGCGAATTTAGCTACTAAGGCATCGGTTGAGAAGGGCCAAAAGACAACGATCCACGCCCCCCTTTTGACTTTGACTAAAGTTGGAATAATCGAGCTTGGCCTTTCCCTGGGAGTGGATTATTCCATAACCCATAGTTGTTATGACCCAGTTGACTTTAATAAACCCTGCGGAAGCTGTGACTCGTGTCTGATACGCATGGGGGCCTTTGAGAGTCTAGGTATGGTAGATCCGCTATTTTAGGAGCCTCGTTGATCCGTGTGCGATTGTGGCATTACGAAGCCTTTGGCTGTTTCTATCGTGAAGTTCAAGAAAACGTATTTAAGGAATCTGAGTGAAATTTATATGGTAAGCGATACTTCGAAGCTGAGTTTATTGGGAGCAGGCTCAACTAACTATGAATATAGTTCGCCGACGGCTGACCTCCTAGAGGTCTTTGACAATCCGCGTCCTGAAGTTCCTTTTGTCATAGGTTTGGATTGTCTGGAATTTACTAGTCTTTGTCCTATGACCGGACAGCCCGACTACGGAAGTATATATATTGACTACGTTGGCGACAAGCTCTGTGTTGAATCTAAGAGCCTTAAACTTTACCTTGTCAGCTATAGGAACCACGGCGCCTTTCACGAAGACTGCGTCAATTCAATTGCAGATGACATCGTGGCTAAGATTAACCCTCTTTATTTAAGAGTCTTTGGTGACTTCAACGTCAGAGGCGGAATAGCCATTAAGCCACTCACCATTCGACGCAACTCTCCAATGGCTAGTGAACTGCGCGATGAGATCGCAGAGCTATTTGCAAGTTTTGATCGTCTCTCGGCCCGTGGCCCAAGGGGCTGATGATCGTGTTTGATTTTTTGGAATTGATTTAGGGGAAGTATCAATCGATGGCGTTAGAGGAAATTGACAGATCTAAGAGTCAATTGGTTATAGGAGCCATTGCGTTTTTGATCTACGTCTTTGTGATAGGCGGCTCAAATTGGATGATTGGTCATGTCGGGAAGGCTATTCCTGGAGCTCATGTGCTACCTGTAGGGTTTGGTTTGATGGCTCCATCGGGTGTATATCTTGCTGGGGCGGCCTTTGTCGCTAGAGACGTTTTACAACGTGTAACAGGTACCAAAGTTGGGATTTTGGCAATTATTGTCGGAGCTCTAGTATCTACATTGGTCTCGTCAGCTCATCTTGCTTTTGCTTCAGGTGCTACCTTTTTGCTCTCTGAGAGTTGTGACTTTTTGATCTATACGCCTTTGCAGTCGAAGAACTTTCCTTTTGCTGTATTGGCTTCGGGAATTGTAGCCGACGTAGTCGATTCGGTCGTATTTCTAACGTTGGCCGGGATTCCACTTTCGCTGGCGCTGGGCGGCCAGCTTTTGGGAAAGTTTTGGGTGATGTTGAGCGGAGCGTTGATAGCCGGATGGTTGAGGCGTTTCCGGGTTTTTTCAATTCCCGCTCGGACTCTGCGAGGAGCGTAGTGACACTTAGGACTGTATCTCTCTAATTACAGATGGTCTATTTTCTATTACAGATATCTGATGGCGACTATAGATAAGTTTTGGAAGCTGTCGCTTGTTTTTTTGCGAAAATCCTAAATTGACCAGTAAATCAGTGAGTGCTTTTTGCATTTTCGACGTAGTGTTTAGAGGCAGTTCACAAATTATCTCACCTCAGAATGTGAGATAGCTTTCATTTTGGACACGATTTTTTCTCTTTGGGGATTTGGACCTCAGTGGTTGCAAAAGGTGGTTGAGGACTGTCGTGAATGTTGAATCTTATCTGGGTAACGAAGGTGGCCAATTAGAGACGGACAAGGTGCAGAGTTGGCTTTACGACAATACTTTTTTAGTCTTTGATCTTGAGACAACGGGTGTCGACGTTTTTGTTGATCTCCCTGTTTCATACGCCCTTTTGATAATGAGCGGTGATAATTGCGTACTAGAGAGCTATTCGCTTGTTGATCCTGGCATCCAAATACCGATTGAGGCCGCAAAGATTCATGGTATCTCAGACGCGGCGGTAAGACGACATGGCCTTTCACTGGGGGATGCTCTTGGTCTGATCGTAGATCAGCTGATGCGTGCTTATCGAAATGGCTGGTTTGTGGTTGGGATGAATATTAGCTATGACCTATCCCTGCTGGATAATGTGTTGAAGAGGGAGTTGGGCGTAGGCTTGGGTGAGATGGGCATTAGCCCTGGTGTTGTCGACACATTAGTCCTAGATCGCCATTACGATCCATACAGGAAGGGGCGCCGAACTCTAGATGCTCTTGGAACTCGATATAATGTCGCAAAGGGTGAACTTCATAACGCTTTGGAAGACTGTAAGGTAACCTATCGCGTACTGCGCGAGATGGCAACTATTTATCCGGCCATAGCCGATTTGGAGCCCTCTACGAGTTCAGATGTTTTGGCAGGCTTTCATCATAAATGGGTGGAAGGCTACAATAAGTGGGCGCGCGCTAAGTCCAATGCCGAGATTGACGATAACGGCTGGCCGATACTGTTAGATCGAGGTCGTTGACAGTTGTGACAGACATGACAATGATTTCAATATCGGCCATGTCTGTCAGAGACTTTCGCTAAATTTTTTGGAGAGCTACAGTGTCACTCGGATGTGACCGTGAGCGTCACCTTTATATTTCCCATAGTCGCTTTGGAGTAGGGGCAGGTTTGGTGTGCTAATTCGACCAGTTCTAGGGCCAAGGCTTCATTGATTCCCGGCATCTCAGCTTCAATTGCGACTGTTAGTCCAAAGCCCCCGTCTGAATCATCGAGACCAATGCCTACTTCAACAGATACAGCTGAATCGGTGAGGTCTACCCCCTTTGATCGTGCTACAAGCTTGAGAGCAGAGTGGAAACAACCAGCGTAGCCTAGTGCGAAGAGTTGCTCAGGGTTGGTCCCATCTCCGCCGGGTCCTCCCAACTCCACTGGAGTAGTCAAATATATATCTAATTTGCCATCATGAGACTTCGCCTTGCCCTGGCGACCTCCCCAAGCGGTTGCACTCGTTTTATACCTTACGTCAACAGCCATTTCAACCTTTGCATTAAATTGCCCTTACTATGACAAAGATAACACAACTAGATTCATAGTCTCGGGATCTCTTGGGATATTGATCAAGGTCTCACAGGGTCAAGTAGATCATGATATCTCAACTTCTATGAGGAGATCGCCTGCCTCAATCTTTGTGGGACCCGAGGCCACTATTCGTTTCACGCGACCACTCACTGAGGTGGTAATGGCAGCTTCCATCTTCATTGCTTCGATAGTGGCGATTGTTTGACCTGCATTCAAGGTGTCGTTTAGAGCTACAGCTATGGTGACAACTCCAGAAAATGGGGCTGAGATATGACCGGGATTAGAAGAGTCAGCCCTTTCGTTTTTCGGTGCAGTGGACTTGATAGAGTTGTCGCGAATTGGAATTACTCGAAGCTGTCCGTTGAGGCGACAATAGACGTCTCTAATCCCTCTTTCATCAGCTCCGCCGATGGCGTCGAGAGCCAAGTAGAGGTCTACTCCTTGGTCGAGTTTGACAGATGTCTCTTCCCCGATCTCCAGACCGTAAAAGAAGGTCTTGGTATCCAATACCGATAGCGAACCATATTTATCAAGCGACTCTTCGTACTCCTTTGCGGGTCCAGGAAACAAAAGACGGCTCAAAGTAGCTCTGGGATTTGGAGCTTCAAGGGCATCTAGGCTCTCTTGGTCTAGCACTTTGGGCCCTAGATATTTTGAGGTGCGATTAGTTAGTGCTTTGGTACGAAAGGGCTCTGGCCATCCACTAGCGGGTACGCCTAACTCACCTTGGAGAAAACCTATCACACTGTCTGGAATATCATATGACGAAGGGTTTTCTTCAAAGTCAGTCGGGTCAGCATCTGCAGCTACTAAGCCGAGTGCTAGATCGCCAACGACCTTTGAAGAGGGTGTAACTTTTACAATATTTCCGAGGATCTTGTTTACTGCTGCGTACATATCCTCGATTCGCTCAAAATGATCACCAAGGCCCAGTGCAATTGCTTGCTGGCGAAGGTTTGAGAGCTGACCCCCTGGAATCTCGTGATGGTAGACACGTCCTGTGGGGGCGCTAAGGCCAGATTCGAATGGACGATAGAGCTTTCTTACCGCGTCAAAGTATGGCTCAAGAGAAAGTGCCGAGCTCAGGTCAATGCCGCTATCGTAGGGGGTATTTTCTAAAGCGGCAATTATTGCAGACAGAGGTGGCTGGGAGGTAGTTCCTCCAAGTGATGCCGTTGCTCCATCGACAGCATCTACTCCGGCTTCGATTGCAGCTAGGTAGGTTGCGAGTTGACCTCCTGCTGTATCGTGGGTATGAAAGTGTACGGGTAGATCGAAGTTCGATCGAAGCGCTTTTACCAATTTGGCCGCCGCCGGTGCTTTGGCTAGGCCGGCCATATCCTTTATACATAGAATGTGGCAACCCATAGAGACAAGTTGCTCGGCGATTCTTAGATAATAATCTACTGTGTAAAGCGCCTCTTTTGGATTTGTCATGTCGCTTGTATAGCAAAGGGTTCCCTCTGCAACGGCGTTATTTTCTAAGACCGCGTCTATCTCAGGTCGCATGATTTGGACGTTATTCAGGGCGTCGAAGACTCGAAAGATGTCGACACCGCTTTTGACCGCCGCCTTTACAAATGATTTTGCCACTGGCTCAGGTTGGGGGGTGTATGCAACGGTGCTTTGGCCCCGAAGAAGCATTTGAATTGCAATGTTTGGGATCTCCTCACGCAACTGTTCTAGACGTGACCAAGGATCTTCTTTTAAAAATCTAAGAGCAACGTCGTAGGTTGCCCCGCCCCAAGCCTCGATACTCAGTAACCCGGGGAGGAGCCTTTGAATGTAAGGCGCGACTGCCACCATGTCCTTGGTGCGCAACCTAGTTGCAAGGAGACTTTGGTGCGCATCTCGCAGCGTTGTATCTGTTATGGCAACCGCATCTTGCTCTCTTAGCAGCCTCGCGAACTCAGCCGGCCCAACTTCGCTGAGAAGGTTTTTACTTCCTTTTGATGGAGTCAAGGCCAAGTCGATTTTAGGTAATTTAGAGTTTGGGATGCTGTTTGTCGGAGCTGAGCCATTGGGGCGATTTACCGAGATGTCAGAGATGTAGGTAAGGAGTTTAGTTCCGCGGTCGGCGACTGACTTAGCCTTAAGGAGTTCAGGGTGACTTTCTATGTAAGAGGTATTAATTTGACCATGACGGAAGTCTTCCTCCTTTAGCAACTCCTGGAGAAAGCCGATGTTTGTCGCCACGCCGCGTATTCGAAACTCTCGCAACGCTCGGTCGGCACGTTGAATCGCCTCTCGATAGTCGTGGCCCCGGGTGGTGAGCTTGACTAGCATCGAATCAAAGTAGGGAAGGACTTGTGCTCCGGAATAGGTGCTTTCATCAAGGCGAATGCCAGCGCCACCTGGAGCACGATATGCCGAGATTCTACCGGTATCTGGTCTAAAGTTATCAGATGGATCTTCGGTGGTTATGCGACATTGGAGCGCGCTGCCCCTCGTTGTGATTCCTTCCTGTCGAATTTCTAAGTCAGTTAAGCTTTGTCCGGATGCGATTTTGATCTGCGCTTGGACGATGTCAACCCCGGTTACCTCTTCGGTGACTGTGTGTTCAACTTGAATTCGAGGATTCATCTCAATGAAGACATGACGGTTCTTCGAGTCGAGCAGGAATTCCACCGTTCCGGCATTCGAATATCCAATTGAGGCTGCGAATTTCACCGCGTCATTGCAGATCTTCTCTCTGATGTCGGGCGATAGATTTGGAGCGGGTGCGATCTCAACTACCTTTTGATGGCGGCGTTGTATCGAACAGTCCCTTTCGAAGAGATGAACCACCTCGCCGTATTCATCAGCAAGAATCTGCACCTCAATGTGGCGTGGCGCAATGACCGCCTCTTCAATAAAGATTGTCGGGTCACCGAATGCAAGTTGCGCTTCGGTGCTTGCGCTGGTAATCGCGTTGCTTAGCTGATCGGGGGAGTCCACCTTTCGAAGACCGCGGCCACCTCCGCCGGCTGAGGCTTTTACGAAAAGTGGAAAGTGAAAAGTTGAGATTATCTCCGAAAGGTCGTCCAAGGCCGTGACGGGTCCTAGAGACTTGAGGGTCGGAATGCCGGCTCGACGAGCTGCAGCCACTGCGTTCATCTTGTTTCCAGCCAGTTCGAGAGCGCCGGTTGATGGTCCTATGAACTTGATCCCTGCCTTCACACAGGCCTCCGAGAGTAAGGGGTTTTCCGAGAGAAAGCCATATCCCGGATATATTCCATCAGCCTGTGACTTTAGGGCGATTTCGATTATCGAATCGACATTTAGATAGGATCGAAGAGGGTGACCCGGTTCGCCAATTTGGTAGCTTTCGTCTGACTTTTGACGATGGAGGGAATACCGATCTTCGTATGCATAGATGCCAACTGTTGAAATGCGAAGCTCAGAGGCGGCACGAAAGGCACGAATCGCAATCTCACCACGGTTTGCTACGAGTATTTTTTTGAGCATTTTCGCCTACCTTAGATATCTCGAGGGATCTTGCATTCGCCATTGAGCAAAGATGGAACACGAAACTGTTATTCTAGAAACTCTCTTAGCCTACCCGAACGACCATTGACCATTCGGATTTGTTCGTGCCGACATATCTTTAGAGCCATGTCGAATAAAGGGTCTCCTTCATTAAAAAGCCAGGAACTTCGATCGATGCTGTGAGGAGTTTGTAGTTGTCTCTAAAAAAGTGCCATTGCAAGTAATTCGAGACGATCAAAAGAGTCGCTTTGTAGATAGCCAGCAATCAACTTTTACCGAGCTACAGATAATAGATGTAGTTAGTTTGCAAAAGTTGATTGCTGAAAGTTCTATTGATTAGGGGCGGTGAGCTTGTACGACGACTCGACCGTTCATCCTGAATTCTTCTTGGGGAGCCTCTTGAGCTACAGAGGCTAGAAGCTCGTCGAAGCTCGCGCTCTCTAGGAGGCCCGAGTCCACGAGTTGATCCTTCAGTGTTGCGATCTGGTCGACTATAAAGCGCTTCTCGCCTTTTTGGGGATCTGAATGAACGTGCAACGCTTCGGTCATCAGCTTTACGCTGTCGATCACAAATCCACCTCTCGATAAATAAACCGACAACTTTCTACCAACTTCGCGATCCCCGCCTCGTTGCCCTTGAAGTTTTTGGATGGCCTCAAATAGACGGCTGAAGGCATCAGATGGGCTTGGGTAGGTCATATAGAGATGGTCATCTATATCTTCGACTAAGAGCACTCCACCGGGCTTGAGTGCCCCTAAGAGGTTTCCAACGGCCTTGTCTGGATCTGAGACGTAGCTAAAGACCTCACGGACTACAACTACGTCAAATTCTCCCTCTGGAACGTCGAGTTGCATTATGTCATCAACTTGAAATTCGATAGAGATATCATTAGACAAGATACCTTGTTCCATTGAGCGCTCAATGATGGTTTTCGCACCGGCTACAAATTTTGGATTGACATCTGATGCAAGTATTGAAGCGCCAGTTCGAATCGCGATCTCGATGGCCAGTAGACCGTAGCCGCAACCGACATCGAGTACGCGCGTGCTCGGTCCAAGCGGAAGTGATTCGATTATCTGCTTCCAAGTCGGTCCAAGGTTCAAAGTGTATGCGAGCATGGATTTTCCCTCTCCGTCTTCCAACGTCGAGAGGTATCCAGCTGCTACGGTACGTAATTTTGCGAGTTTTTCATTGACCATCTGCATCTCTGAGTCGATCCCTGCTCCTAATTGTCATTGATAATGTGGGATTAATCTTCCACCGCTTGGTAAAAAAACCTAGCGCATTTTCCATTTTGGCGTCGGCTTTCCAAGTACCGATTATCCAATAAGAGTTAGGTTAGCGGATTGGTTCGATAAAAGTCGATTCATAAACGACATATACCCAAATTGGCTGCTCAATTTTTAACAATTTTAGGATTTTTATCGCGGATGAGCCGCTCCGATTGAAGCCGTGACACTTGGTTTAGAGCTTTGTCTCTTACCTCATATCACTAGCTGTAGTTGAAGTAAATATGAATGAGAATCGATATCGGCTTTCCTGGTATCAACTGATACTTTTTAGTTTCATCGCGTTTTTGGGTCGGTTTTGGCGCGGGTGGGGCACCTGGTGCAGATTGCTATCTAATTTTAGGCATTGTTGTGCGTTTGAGGGTAGTGGATTTGGACAGATCTTTCTTGTCTTCTCTTTGTAATTCGGTGGCTAAAATGACGGAAAAATGATTAGCTGTTTTTTTAGGGTCTGCCTATTTGGTCATTGTGGATAACCATATAGGCACTTGTGTTTACGACTTCTCTTGAAGGCAGTCTTTTTAGGTGAGAAATCTTTGCTATGGCGCAATCCGAACTCCAAAACACCCTCTATCAAGGTTGGGTTAGATAATCCGAAAAAATAAAGCGATACTATCTTCATTTGTGCCCTTTTGACTTGCCTTGGGTTAACAATATCTTGAGAGTAAGTTGTCTATTTGAAGCGTCTTTTGGGACTAACGTTTGAAAAAGCTCGATCGGTAAAGTTCAAATTCCAATCGAGCTTTTTACTCTTAGTGGCTTGAAATAGGGCTCAAAGCAGACTGAGGCTACGAGATGTCATCGACCTCTTTTGGAAGTAAGAATGTCGCAAAGAGACCAATAAGCACAAAAAATGCTGCAGTAAATGCGGCGGTTTTGGTAGCACTTGCCATCGCTTCGACCGCTGCGGTATGGATGAGCGTACCGTTGTATAGGTGGGAAAGTGTGGGTATAGCCGCTCCAGCACTAGCTCGTAGTTCCCTCACGATCCCTGCTTGTGCTGTAGGACCCAATGAGGTCAAATGAAGCAAGTTGAGGTTTTTGGTCATGGTACTTGCGAGTTGGCTAAGAAGGACGGTGCCCAAGATGGCAATTCCGAGAGCTGATCCGATCTGTCGGGAGGTGCTTTGAATCCCCGATCCCAGGCCACTTTTATCCAGTGGAACTTCCGCGAGAATTACTCCAGTCAATTGCGACGTTGCAAAGCCAACACCCACGCCGTAGATTAGAAATGCAGGTACCATCCAAAGTACTGATCGAGTTGGGGAAACTGCAACGGCGAGAGAGGTAATCCCTATCACCTCTAACCCAAGGCCAATGCGAACTACATTTCTCGCGCCTAGCTTGTTAGAGAGGGGCGTTACTGCTCCGCCTGCAAGGAAGCTCCCTAGCGCCAAGGCCAATAGGATTGTTCCGGTGCCAAGTGCGGTATAGTTTCTGGCGCCTTGAAGGAATAGCGGAAGTGCAAAAAGGATTCCGAACTCGCCCAACGAGACGATAGCTGCTGCAATATTGCCGGCACTGAAGCTCCGAATTGAAAATAGTGAGAATTCAATTAGAGATGGTCGACCCTTTGCGATCTTTGATTTTTCTAATGCTATGAATGCGATCGCCGATATGGCAAAGATCGCCAATGCAATTGGGATTGGGGAGATCGTGTTAGCAGGCCAAGTGAAGCTTGAGAGCTGAAATTGAGAGGTCTCGTTCCACCATCCGTAGCGTTGGGCTTCAATAAGACCAAAGACTAAGGAGCCTAGGCTAAGTATCACAAGTAGGTTCCCAACTAGATCTCCAATTGCCCCTGAATTTTCGTCTTTCGATTCGGGAACCAAAAGAAGGGCGCCAACGAGGATTACAATACCAGTGGGAACGTTGATCAAAAATGCCCAGCGCCATGAGTAAGACTGAGTTAGCCAACCCCCAAGTAATGGTCCCAATGCAGCTACACCACCTATGGTCGAACCCCAAATGGCAAAGGCAATTCCGCGGTCCTTGCCAAAGAAGTTGGCATTTACCAAAGAGAGGGTGGATGGCAGAATCATTGCCCCTCCTATCCCTTGAATCAACCTTCCAAGCAGCAGGATCGATGAGTTACTTGCGGCCGCGGTTAGCAAGCTCGCCAAGACGAAGATTATTGTTCCAATAATGAACAGTTTTCTTCGTCCGAATCTGTCCCCGAGTCTTCCCAGTGAGATCAAAAGTGCGCCAAATACTAACGAATAGATCGAGTTGGTCCATTCGGCGTCACTGGAGTTCAAATGGAGATCGCGAATCATGGTGGGTAGCGCGACATTGACAATGGTCGCATCGACGATAATCATTGCGACGCCAAGCGCAATGAAGGGCATCATTAACCATCTACTTCGATTTGAAGTGTTCTGAATGTTTGACTTGGTATTCATGAAAGTCTTGACCCCTAAATTAGTCTATTGATTTGTTTATCTTTGAGATATGGTACTATCGGGCTATATCTCGTCTCGGCTTTTAGAAAGTTTCACACTCTGAACCTTCGTTCACTCCTAAATGCTACTATTTCCATTATTTAATGTCGAAGCCCGTGAGATAATTCCAAGATCGGAAATAGAAGCTAAAGTTACATTAATCGAGACTCTCGGTCTTGGGGTTTGTATTTGCGAGGCGTTCTATTGGCTTGACTAGCAACGGGAGCCATTGAAGACCGTTGGCTGATAATTGTATTGGTGCCCTAAAGCCCATATTTATATCTATAAATTTGAATATATATCACGACTAATAGCTTTTATATCCGCTAGCCTTTGTTCAGTCTCGATCTCGACATTTGCGTGTGTGATCGATCTAAAATCTCAATTGCATATGATTTTGCTTATACTTTCTATACGTTTGCTCTTTGCAGCGGGCGAAATTTGGAGATGGGATTGAGATAGGGGTGGTATCAAGGTGGATCGGAGGGGATACGGCAATTGGTCTGTGGGCTGAGTTGGTATCGAACTCCAAAATCTAAAGCTCGCTGGGACGCTTCTAGTCAAGTCGGAGGAAATCCGGTTGGCATTTCACCTTTTAGATATCTTATCGGCTCTCTGTTGAACCGAAGGATCTTCATCTGTTGTAGGGCTATATCTAAGTCGGTAGTTTGGTGGCTTTGGTGTGGTAGAGGTAGTCGTTGGTCAATCTCATTTTTCCTAAGTTTCAATCTAAGTGAATAGTCGTGTCGGTGTCCTCGGTGGAACCGAGCTAAATGATCATAGAACTTGGCCCACCTGGTGGTCAAGCCCCCATACCCCAACACATTGGCCGATAAAAGATTAGAACCACCACATCCTCTGAGTTTTTTTTTGAAACAATCTATCGCATCCAAACAGGAATAAAAGTCGATACTGCTCATCGTCTCTGACCCTAGCTAATGAATTTCAAATACTGCAGCTAAATTTCCATCCTTCGACTATCAAATGAGTCCTAGATGGACATGAAGATCTAAATTTGAAGAGAGTTCATAGACCTCAGGCTGCAATCTTATGAATACCCTTAGAGATCACCGCGAATATTACGCCGGTTCAATGCGCCATAGAGCCATTGCAAGATTCCTATAAAGCCTCGCCGACAGTTGATTCCACCGATCACGCCAAAGGCTTTAACAACAGGGGAATACCACAAGCTCCATAGAGAAGCCTCGCCGACGGACAAAAACCTCGACGACAATGGCGGCCTCACCAAATCGGATCGCCGGGGTAAATCCATAAGAGAAATAAACCTCAAACTAAAAAGCAGCCCCGCATCGACTTAGTCAAGCCCAGATAAAGCCTCAAAGGTAGCCAGCCCTAAATTCCTCTTTGAATAGCAACAGGTCGCAATTCCCCCGAGAAGCCAAGGAAAAATAGCTGCACACGAAGTCACCGTTATTGGCCACTTCAGATTATTCCTGATTGGAAAAAGCGCTCACCCCTATCACAAACCAAGTTCCAAAATCTCGCCAAAGCAAGTTGGCTCATTAGAGGTTGAAGATTCAATAAATAAGATCGAAAATGGCCAATCACCATCCGTCGAAACTTCAGGGGCACAAACCTCTGGCATCTAACAAATATGACATAGGTACATCTAGTTAAACCTGAATCCACAGAATTGGACCAGCTCGAGCCCCTCGGTGTGAATCCAAGTCGGTTTTTCGGAACTGATTTAGGTTTGACGGAGGGTCTATGGCTTAAATCTGGTTTCAGAGAGCCAAATAAGACCTATTCGCTTTGTGGTTGAGCCTGTTTGGTCATTTTTGAGATTGTGAAATCTCATTTTGGGTATAGTGACCTAATCCCTTGTCTTCTAGAGCAGTTCCTTCAAGTAATATTCAGTGTGTTAGGTAACCAGATGTTCAGGTGATGGCGATCTCAAACTTTCTGATCCGATCAAGAGCCTCTAAGAACTTATCCTTATAGTGCCAGTGTTCTTCAAGATGGAGTTTCACTTTTCTAGCTGAACGAGTGATATGTCCTGCGATCTGAAAGTAACACCGTCGAAGCTTTGGTGTGGTTATTACAGTTTCTGCAATAGCACCTATTTGTGCCAGGTTGTGTGCAGTTGCACCGTGCCAGGTTGTGTGCAGTTGCACCGTGCCAGGTTGTGTGCAGTTGCACCGTGCCAGGTTGTGTAGTTACACAAATAACTAACCAGACCAGAGCTAACCAGACCAGAGCTAACCAGACCAGAGCTAACCAGACGGCATTAGCGTTCATGTATCGGGATGGAACATGATTCCACCTAGAACCTCCTTTGAGATCCTTGATGACTAGTTCGATCTGGGCATGACGGCGGTGATCAGCCTCAAGGAAAAGCGTTTCGCCTTGTCGATCGATAATAAATGCGTGATAGTCATAGTCACTAAATAGTGCCAGCTGAGACCCTGGAGTAGGCTTGACCCTTCGTACGATAAGACGAACGTCTTGTCTATCTCTTGCAAATGCGCGATATTTGACTTCTGCTACATCAGCTCCACCTTCAAGCCAATAGGGAATTGAAGTCCATGTTTCTTCTGGTATGGCTGCAATAACCTGCTTCAATCGTTTTGACATCCGTGTTGTAATGCAAATGCGAACATCACCCGCACTAGCTGCGTCTCTAACGGCTCTTGAGAAGAACCCAGAGTCAAAACGCATGGTTATTTCACCAGTTGCTCCAGCGGCTCTGGCATTGTTGATTACCTGAGTTACAAACTCCCCGGCACCACGAGCGGTATTGGCATTGCCTTCACGTGTCACTATTCCAAGAATGTCACCTGTTTTACCAACTGCTGCTAGGTGTGGGTGATACCCCCTTACTTTGGTATAACCAAAGTAAGCTCCTTCTTTTTTGTTTCCATATACCTGACATATTGTGGAATCAACATCAATGGTGAGCGGCTCATCACCTGGACCTGCTCCAGCTAGCCAGGCTCGTTTTAGCAACAAAGCTGCAACTCGTTCAACATCTGCGATGTCACTGGTCTCAAAACTACGCAAGAAGACACCAAGAGTGGATGGTGCTGGCATTATCTGACCAAGAATCACTTGCGCATTTGGGCTTTCAAGGATTGCAGTGTCATTAACGCAATCACCACCGGCCAAGATAGATGCAATGATAGCCATAGCTTTTCTGCCAACATTTGCTCGTCCAGGACGATCCTCTAGGTCAATGTGTAAATCAAAGAGATCCCTAAGGCCAAGTCTCTCAGCAAGGGTGATAGGGAGTATTAACCCACTGTTGGAAACTGCGTTCGAATCGTCAAAGGTGACTATCAAGCACTAGCAGATGCTCGCATCTAAAAGGTGCCCCTTGAACTGGTTGTTTTTTGACTATTACAACCTAAAGTTTACCAGTTCAGAGCACCTTTTCTATGCCAAAATCAAAGTTGATCGGCTAAATTTTCGGTGGATCCAGGTTTAGTATTAATTTTTCAGTATCTAGTTCATGAATCTATTAGGTTCTTCTTAGATTTGCTTGATGACTTGAATAAGGGATGTCTAATTACTTCTTCACCTGCACCTTAGCTCCTTTCGCGATCATCTTTCCTGTGGCTCGGTCAATAGGAAGGTTGATTATGCACAGAGTTTTAGTGACTGGGGCAGCAGGATTTATCGGATCTCACCTATCCGCGATGCTAGTTAGAGATGGAATAGAAGTTGTAGGTGTTGACTGTTTTTCCGATTCTTATGATTCGGGTGAGAAATACGAGAGAATGCTCACTTTGTCTGAGCTGGAGGGTTTTGAATTCCAAAAAGCTGATTTGGTCGATGCCGATCTTGATGTCCTGCTCGATGGTGTCGATACGGTCTTTCATCTTGCGGGTCGGGCGGGCGTACGATCTAGTTTTGAGCAATACCCAAGCTATGTTCATGACAATATCCTGGCTACGACAAAGTTAGTTGGAGCTATTGCCGACCAGAATCGCAAGATACGCTTGGTGTATGCCTCTTCATCTAGCATCTATGGAAATTCACCGACTCCATTCCTGGAGTCTTATGAGCCTTCGCCCATCTCGCCATATGGTA
The DNA here is from genome assembly GCF_000949295.1 of Acidithrix ferrooxidans. Lineage (GTDB taxonomy): Bacteria > Actinomycetota > Acidimicrobiia > Acidimicrobiales > Acidimicrobiaceae > Acidithrix > Acidithrix ferrooxidans. The sequence goes on along the minus strand of NZ_JXYS01000035.1, from coordinate 15,141 downwards.
AGACAAAGCTTGCCGCCGAAAGAGTGGTTTTAGAGGCAACTAGCCCTCTGGTCGAGACGGTTGCGTTGAGATATTTCACGGTATATGGACCCTCCCAGCGTCCTGATATGGGTTTGCGTAAATTTATCTCTAGCGCACTTTCCGATCGGGAGATAGCGATCTTTGGCGATGGAAGTCAGAGTCGTGACTTTACCTACGTGAGCGATATTGCCAATGCGACAATGAGTGCTGGCAAGGCTGAAGTTAGTGGACTTGCAATAAATATCGGTGGTGGCTCGACTGTGACCTTGCTGGAGGTGGTAGAGATGCTGCGAGGTTTCCACGGTACTGATCTGCGAGTCTCCTTTGGCGACTTTGCTCGGGGAGATGTATTGCATACCGGCGCTGATTTGGATAGAGCGAAAAACTATCTCGGGTTTTCTTCTAAGGTCTCTTTTGCTAATGGATTTAGAAATGAATATGAATGGCTAAAAGATCTCCACACATTTCAGGCGGCAGGTGTGGCACAGTGACCCAAAGTTTCACAAGGATCGATGAACTCACAGATATGGCGCCAAGACGTATTGTAATTTATTCGCACGATACATATGGACTTGGTCATCTTCGTCGCAATATAGCACTTGCTGAGGCCCTAGTTCGGATAAATCGCTCCGTCCGAGTTATCATTATGACTGGTTCGAGGGTGGCGAGTAGCTTTAATACTTCTCGGGGTATTGAGCTTGTAGAGCTTCCACCGGTAATCAAAGTTGGTCCGGATGAGTATGAGAGTTATGGCGTTTCGATTCCGCTTTCGTTGATCAAGCGTGCTCGTGCAGCCATCATCAAAGATATAGTGGTTAGGTTCAATCCAGATATCTTTTACGTGGACCATTCGCCACTTGGAATGTCAAAGGAACTCCTAGGAGTCCTGGACTTTTTGGTTTTGGCACACCCTAAGATTCATCGAGTTATTGGTCTTCGTGATGTCATAGATTCACCTACTAATCTTGGTCAAAGCTGGGCTACCGATGGTGTATTGGATGCCATTGCTCGATATTACCATGCGGTGTTTGTCTTTGGAGAAGAGGCAATTTACGACCTGCGGAAGAACTATTCGATTCCTGAAAGTGTCAAGTTGCGATACCTCTCATATTTGGGGAAGCCTGAATTCATCGAGGCGGGTGTGCGTCGAGCTGAATTTTTCGCCAACGCCTCGTCTGATCAGGGATATTTTTTAGTAACCGGCGGCGGTGGTGGCGATGCCCAGGAGGTTTGTGAGGTTGGGATTGAGGTTGGAAAGGTTATCCAAGTCCCAACTTTAGTAGTCGCCGGCCCCCTGATGGAGGTACATGCACTGGCTCACCTCCGGCGACTGATCGGCGACGCTGCCAATATTAGTTTAATTGATTTCGAGCTGAATATTGAGGTTTTGCTATCGAAATCTAGGGTTGCGCTTTCTATGGCTGGATATAATACAACCGTTGAACTGGCGGCAGCTAGGGTTCCTGCTCTTTATCTGCCCAGGATATATCCCAGACAAGAGCAGCTGATAAGGGCGAAGATCTTTGAGAAGTTAGGATTTGGGCGCGTTGTCGACCTGTCTAGGTGGGAGATCGAGAGGATCTCCCAAGAAGTAATGCATTTTTGGTCTGAACCGATTCTTTCGAGTCAGATAAGCGTGAATATGTCTGCGATTCCAAAATTTGCAAGTCAAATTGTAGTTCCTGATTTAGTAGATTTTGATCGCGCTTGTGACTCAGCAGAGACCACACCATGATTGCCTCAACCGTTGATGGATACCAAGTTCGATTTATCGATTCCACCAAAGTACGCTTTTTCGAAGAGAGCGACTCGGCCGTAATCGTAGATTACGTACTTGTTGGCCCGGCTGATACATCCCATAAAGGGGAATGCGGTGCCGTTGATGCTATAGGATTTTCTGCTCATCAGGGAGCCACCCATTGGCAGGCACAAAGGGAGCACGCTATCTTGGGGTATCTAATAGATGGAACCTCCCAAACTAGACAAGGCGTAGGAGGCTTAGGTGGTAGCGAAGTTCCAATTGATGGCTCGCCCGATCCCCTAAATCATGCGAGCACGGTTCAAAGGGTCAATTACCTCTTGAGTATCGATAGCTCTCAAGTTGAAGATCTGCAATTTGTCATCGATGGGTCTTTGGTGTCATCCAATTGCGACTTGTCGATCGGTGGTAATGACTCCCAAGACAAGTGGAAAATTGGTATGAAATGAGGATAGCGTATCTTCTCTTTGACCCAGGTATCCCAGTCGGAGGCACAAAGGGCGCATCGATTCACGTAAGTGAATTTTGCCGTGCTGCCAGCGCCTTGGGCCATGAAATTCATTTGATTGCGACCAGGGTCGTCGGCGATGGGGTTCCCAGTGTGATCTTGCACCATATTGAGTTACCCTACATTAAGGCCTCAGATGGCTCCAAGTTCCAGGCTGCTAATGAATTTTCAGAACGTGCGTTTGACGTTTTGAGAGAGATAAAACCAGATCTTATCTATGAGCGCCTGAGCCTCTTTTTTGGCGAGGGGCGCCAACTTGCAATCCGACTTGGAATCCAGAGATTGTTAGAGGTTAACGCGCCGATAGTGGATGAGCGTATTGATCACTTTAACCTCGATCTTATCGATGAAGCTAGAGCCAAAGAGGCCGCTGCTATCTATGGTGCAGACGTCATCGCCGTGTCGGAGTCGTTGTGCGCCTACATTAGGACAAATGAGGCAAAGACGATATCGGTCTTTCCCAATGGCGTAGACACCGAGCGATTCGGATCAGTTATCAAATATCGATATGATACGCAAAGTATGTCGCTCAAAGTGACATCTGACCCTAAGGGGCCAAGCGATCCAACAACAATAGGTTTTGTCGGCTCCCTGAAGACTTGGCATGGAGTTAATAATTTGATTTTAGCTTCAAATCTACTCTTTGATAGGGGTATTTTTCATCGACTTTTGATAGTTGGTGATGGACCAGAGATGACATCCCTAAAGCAACTGTCGGAGCGTTCCAAGGCACGGGCTCGTATTCATTTTGTTGGAGCGCTCGAGATGAGCGAGATCCCATCTTATTTATCTTCGATGGATATAGGCGTAGCTCCATATCTGCTCCGGGGAGACTTCTACTTCTCCCCGCTAAAGATCCTTGAGTATATGGCGTCTTCGATAGCTGTAATTGCCACTAGAACTCCATCCATTGAAGCTATCGTCGGAGGCGATGCACTTCTTTTGAGCGACCCATCGCCAGAGGCGATTGCCAATGCAATTGCGACTTTGATCGACGATCCAACAAGACGCATGGAACTAGGAAAAAAGGCACGAGATCGGGTCGAGACCTCTTTCACTTGGAATCAGACGGTTAGTTCAATTCTTGAGGTGGCGGCCTCCCAGAAAGATGGCCCAGACGATGTGCAGTTTGATTCAGTGGATACGATAGGGCAGGTGTAGTAGTGAGGGCTCGAAATCGACCAAAAGGAAGGATGGTCGGTGACTTCCTTCGACAGAGTCGCGGTCGAATGGCGATCGGATTGCTTTTTTCACTCGTCAATGCAGCCATCACTTGGATAACCCCATGGCCACTAAAGATCGTTGTTGACTCAGTTTTTGGAACTAAACCTTTGCCTTCTAGCTTTGGTTACACGGGAACAAAATTAGAACTGCTCTATATCACCGTTGGCGCAATGGGCGCACTTGCTCTAATTGGTGGTGTGAGTACCTACATTTCAGCGTTGAGTTTTGCAAATGCAGGACAGATATTCTCTAATAATCTCCAGGTAAGGGTCTATGACCATATCCTAAAGCAGCCACAAGCGTTCTTTGAGAAGCGAAAGGCTGGTGACCTATCTACTCGTTTGATTGCCGATGTGCAGTCGATACAACGAGCGATGGTGGAGTCTGTTCCGACCTTGGTCAATTCGATACTGGCCATAGTTGGAATCATAATTATCTTGGCCATGCTTGGAGTCGTCTTTTTGGTAGCGGTTTTGGCACTTGGTGTATTCGTAGTCCTTGACCTAGCATATTTTATGCGACGAGTTCGGCGGGAGTCGAGGAGGGCTCGAGACTACGAGGGTATGGCGAATTCAGCTGCGCAGCAGGCGATTACCGGGCTGGTGGTAGTTCAAACTAACGGAGCGACAGAGATGGAATCCTTTCGGTTTTCCTCGCTCGTTAAATTGAGTACGCGTCATTCTTTGAATTCCAACATTGCACAGGCTGCGATGAATTCATCTGTAACCTCGGTATTGAATCTGACTATTGCAGGTTTCGTCCTCTTTGCTGGATTGGCAGTCTTTTCCCGCACCCTTAGCCTTGGCATGATCTTGGTTGTGACCTCCTATGCACGATCGGTATACAAGCCGCTTCAACAATTGACCAAGAGAGCGGGAATCGTTGGAGTTGGTTTAGCGGCCAAGGAGCGGGTTGAAGAGTTGCTTTTGGCCAATGATGCAAGGCCAGGTGTAACCACGAAGAGGCGAGTTCCACTCGGCGGGAGCTCTATTAGCTATGAAGGTGTCGCCTTCTCTCATGGCGGCCGTTCGATCTTTGAGGATTTGAACCTTCGTGTAGAGGAGGGTAAGCGAATTGCAATTGTAGGCGAAACTGGATCGGGAAAGTCGACGATTGCAAAGATGCTCCCTCGGCTCTTGGAGCCCAAAGAGGGCCGAGTCACCATAGGGGGTCGCTCTCTAGATGAGATTCCTTCATTTCAGCTACGGGAATTAGTCGCCTACTTGCCTCAAGAGACCTTTATCTTTTCGGGTACCATCTGGGAAAACGTCATCTATGGCCTTCAAGGGGCGATTCGCCTTGACGCAGTTCGCTCCTGTTATGAGGCAGGAGTTATGGAAGTCTTCAAGGTGCTTCCTATGGGTATTGATACAGTCGTCTCCGAAAAGGGTACCTCCCTCTCAGGAGGGCAGCGACAGTGTATTGCAATCGCCCGAACTGTTGCTAAGAATGCAAGGATAATCATCTTGGATGAGCCAACTGTGGGTGTCGATCCGCAATTAGAGGAAGTTTTGTGCGGTGCTTTCGAGCGGGTTACTAAAGGTAGAACTGCAATAGTAATCAGCCATCAGGAAAAGACGCTGCGTTTTTGTGACGAGATCTATCGCTTTCGTGACGGTCGATTGCAAAAGAGCACCTTTGAAGATTTTTTCCTGTCATCTTTGGATCGTCAACCACGTCAACAAATCGATGAATTTCTTTCATTTGGTTGAGGCTTGACCATTGAGATCTTGATGCGCTTGATTCTTTTTGGTCATTGTCTATTTGAGTATTCAATGTCTCATTGGAAGGCCGTCGTTGATTGTGCTTGGTTTTTTCACGAAAAAGACGGCACGGCTTGTTAGTTAGGGTCGGTCTTTTTTTGATCGGCGTAGTTATTTGATTTAGTTAGAAACGGAGAAAAGTTTCAAAATGGAAAGTCGCTTTGTTGTCAGGGATATTTTAGTTGTTGGCGGGGGATACGTAGGTTTAACTGCTGCCGGGTGTTTCGCGGAATTGGGTCATAGGGTCTACCTCATCGAAAAGGACGAGGAGCGAATGGAGAGTCTTTCACGTGGGAAGATACCTATCTACGAGCCCCAGCTGGATGAGATCTTTGCGCGATCTCTGCGTGATGGAAGAATCATCTTGGGTGATTCCATGGCAGATGGTTGCTTTGGGGTCGATGTAGCATTTTTATGTGTAGGTACTCCACCATCTCCTAACGGCAACCCCAACCTGTCAATTATTGCAGCAGCAGCCGCTGAAGTTGCCGGCGCGGCCACGACAAGCCTCCCAATAGTCGTCAAGAGCACTGTACCTCCTGGAACATGTGAGGCGTTGGAGCTCATTTGCCACGAGGCTGCCAAAGAAGGCGTAGAGCCTACTGTGTGTTCAAACCCCGAATTTCTACGCGAAGGACGCTCAATCGACGATTTTATGAATCCGGATCGGGTCGTAATAGGAGGCGAAGAATGGGCGGTTGACGTGGTGGCTTCGCTCTACCCCGACTATATGCCATTACTCAAGATGGACCGCCGTGGTGCTGAGTTGATCAAGTATGCCTCCAATGCCTTTTTGGCGGTCAAGGTTTCATTTGCGAATGAGATTGCAGCACTATGTGAGTCACTTGGAACCAAAGCCAGCGACGTCCTTCGGGGTGTTGGTTTGGATTCGCGGATAGGAACTGCCTTTTTGAGTCCAAGCATAGGTTGGGGTGGATCCTGTCTTCCAAAGGATACTTCTGGGATGGTCGCTATCGCAGATTCCCTCGGGTGCGATTCGGGGGTGGTGTCGGCAGCGATTTTGGCTAACCGAGCCGCTCGGGAGCGTTCGATAGATCGCATTGACAGGGCGGTTGGTGGTTTATCCGGAAAGCGTATCGCCCTTTTGGGAATGGCATTTAAGGCCGGAACCGATGATTGTCGTGATTCGCCTGCGCTCTTATTGTCCAGCGAACTTATAAATAGGGGTGGTGTCGTCGTCGGTTACGACCCTATGGCAAAGTTGACTTCGCTTCAAGAGTTTTCAATTACATCGCGAGTTGATTCCCTTAGCGAAGCTATCGTTGACGTTGATGCAATTGTCTTTGGCGCAGCATGGCCAGAATTTGGCCAACTGGATCCTATTGCGATTACCGCCATGAACTCTCGCACCGTAGTATTTGACGGCTCGAGTTCGATAGAGATCGAAAAGTGGCAGATGGCAGGGTTTATAACGATGGGTGTCGGGGAGGGCCACCAAGACAGGTTTCGTCCGATTATTTGGAGACCCCTTTCTTGGACTACAACAATGAGCCACGAAAGCGTCGCTTGAGATAAAAACACCTTCTTTCGCGACCTTTTATGATGGCCATACAGATCAATGTGGCCATCATAAATAAGGGATTGGACCTTAGAAAAATGTAGTTGGTTCTTTTGAAGTATCGCATTGGCAGCGTATTTTTCTAGTTAGTTTTTCCAGAGCGAAGTCTTTTTGAACAATAGTGATCAGAATCGCTATCAAACAGAAGGCGCTGGAAATGATCATTCCGATTCGTAGCCCTGAAGAGGTATCGGAGAAGTAGCCGGTTACTAGCGGACCTGTGCTTTGCCCAACTGCCATGGCCAGCGTGGCAGTCCCAAGAATTTTAGCGACCTGCGAAGGCGCTGAGTTGCGTTGGGCTAACCGGGTTATGGCTGTTGTGGCGGCCATCAATCCAAGGCCAATTAGGGCCGCTGAGAGGAGAACGACGCCCTGATCTTTGCTGACTAGGGGTAGGATCGTTCCGATCGAAATTACAGTCAAGGTTGCGCCAAGGCCCCATCCTGCCCGAAGCGCGCCTAGAGGTCGGTCCCAAAAGAATCCTGAAAAGACCGAAACGACTCCAAGAACTATATAAAAGACAGAGACAAAGGTTGAAGACGATCCATTTTGTTTAAGGAATGCCACGATGAACGTCATGAATGAGATGTATCCTGCACCGAAGATTCCATATCCTAGAAAGGAAGGCATGTAACTTCGAAGTCGTGCCTTTTCCGAAATGTCTTTTGGCGGGGTTGGGTTTGTGAGTTTGGTGAGTTCGACGCTGGTGATAATTAGGCTAATGAAGCACAAAACTCCAAGTAAAATCCATGCAGCTTGCCATTTGCTATTGCCAACCAGGTGAAGTAGCGGGGGAATGCCGATTCCAGATATCGCCGTTCCAAGACCGGCTCCGCCGAAGAATATTCCTAATGAACCGGTTGCAACACGATGGGTACTTCTAATGTTTGAATGGGCAACAATTGCACCTCCGACAACTAGCAACATGGCCCCAAAGACCCCTGATGCTGCCCGAACGATGAAAAGATAACCGAGGGATGAATTGATAGCCGGGGCAAAAGTCAATATCGTAATAGCCGCCATTGCGAATCTAAAGCTCTTTTTCGCTCCATATCGTTTAGCTACGGGCGCCGATATAATAGCACCAAACCCATATCCGACAGCGTTGAGAATATTGAGCGAACCGGCTTCTAGGTATGTCCAGTGAAGATCGGCCTTCATGGCGGGGAGGATTAAGCCATAAGAAAAGCGTGCGAATCCTAGGGCAGTTGCTACGCCCAACGACATCGCGAAAGCGCTCATATAAGGATTTCGAGAAGCTCTTTTTGATTTATTTTCAACCGTCGCGCTAATTTTTGTTCCTTACTTCGACGAGATAATCAATGTTGTATACAACATGTATCTATGTTCACTATTCCACCGATGGGAATAGATCTTCGTTATTGATTGAGGCTTCATTTATTTTATCTATCCAAACTACTCAGGTCTATTTTGATGTATGTCGATAGCGGCCGAGTTGGTGGGATTCGAAGGTCACTTCGTCTGTGGGTCACTGTAATATCGACTCATCAGATAAATCGGCGGGTATGAGGTACCTTGGGAGGTTCTGGTTTTGCTTTGGATCTCGGGGGCGGTAGGCGGGAATAACTGAGCGATCCCCCCTCCGGGGCAACCTTCGTGATGGGTTGATTTGTCAGGGGGACGTGTGATGGAGCTTACTGGTTCTGGCTGTCGTTTGCAATTTACTAAAAACTCATCAATTTTATCTATTGGAGCCAGCTGCTCTATTTAGTTCGATCTTTTTGACCTAAAGGAGCTTTTATTATTGTGTTGTAATTTGAGGCGCCCTTTTTGTTAGTGGGAAATTTTATCTTCGCAATCATCGTTGATGATCTCGTGGAGCTAATGGCTAATAGGCGTTCACATCTCATTCTTGCGATTGTCACGAGGTACATATGGCGACATTACTTTCATTTCATGCTCATCCCGACGACGAATGTCTTTTGACGGGCGGAACCTTAGCAAAAGCTAAATCAGATGGCCATCGAGTAGTGATAGTCGTAGCTACTGGTGGCGAAGAGGGCGAATATCCAGCCGGATTTGTATCCGATAGATCGGAACTACCTGATCGGCGTCGCGATGAACTATTGGAATCCGCGAAAGTTCTAGGCGTGGACGAGGTCTATTTCCTTGGCTATCGAGATTCAGGGATGATGGGAACACAAAGCAATTCCAATCCCAAATCTTTTTGGATGACAGATATCGACGTTTCGGCCAAGGCTCTGGCGGAGATTATCGCGATTGAGAGGCCAGATGTCGTAACCATCTATGATGAAATCGGTGGTTACGGCCATCCGGATCATATAAATGTGAATCGGGTTGGCCTTAGAGCTTGCGAAATTTCCGGTTTGTCGGAGGTGTACCAAGCCACTATGAATCGCGACTATTTAATGGAACTAATGGCCGATTACTCCGTTGACAACCCAGGGAAGGTTCCCGATGAACCCCAAAGCGCTTTTGGAATGGGCGAGGATGCTATTGACACGGCTGTTGACGTCTCGGAGTATGTCTTTCTCAAGAGAGAGGCTTTAAGTCGCCATAGGAGCCAGATCGGTGGAGTTGCCTTTGTCTTCGACTTAGGCAACGAAGACTTCGCTAGAGCGTTTGGCACTGAATGGTTTATATCTCGTCATCCAAAAGAAAAAGAGTTTAGGACTGCAATACTCTAGGATTTTTTAGACGTGGATCGATCTGTTTTCAAATGCAATCCACGTCTAAGTTGCTATCCCAGGAGATTGATAAGTGCATTTCTAGCGTTGGCGTTGCTTGCTGCGAGAGCTGTAAGTTCACTAGCTAAAGCGAGCAACCAGTCGTCTAACTCCACACTTCTTCTTGAAATTACTACTCCTTTTACACTCTGGGATATCTGCGGGTTTATGTGGCCTGGTTTGTCCTGATTTAGCTCCAGAACTTGATTGTTGGTACGAATCGTTAGAGCAATTACCTTGCCTTCTCGTTTGGAAAAACGGTTTGACAGCGATTTTTCCCTTCGAACTTCGACCATTCCTGCAGGAAGAAGAGATTCGAGCTTGGAAGAGAGAGCTTGTCCCAGAAGATTAAGATCCGAGGTGTCGGCACGAAGTGCCGCAGCCACCATATCTACCGAAGAGATTGGTTCTAGTTCATCGGTCACCTTAGTCTCCAAGTGGCAATACGAGCTGTGGTTTGGCTATGACGTGGTTTTCGCGAAGTGGACGAACGGCAGTTCCGATTGCAAAGAACTCCGTGGTGTGGCCGCCCCACCGATGTGGAAGTGACAAGAGCTGGACTCCAACGATACCTTCGGCATGGAGGGTTTCGGCTTCGGCTTGCATGCGACTCATGGCGAGTTCGCGAGCGTCATATAGCGCTTCAGTGAATTGAGGAATTTCGACGTTCTGGCCAAAGTTCGACATGGATTGGAACATCCTTTGATGGGCAATATGGTAGACACAGGTGCCCATCACCATTCCGAGGGGTGCATATCCTGCTTGAACTAGAGTCCAGAAGTCTTGTCCTGAAAGGTCAGATGTGAACGGCTTTCCTTGCGAACGCCAGTGCATCTCCTTGTCATCGGCGACTACCGCAGTTCCAACAGCTATGAATTCTGCTATATCTGAGCCGAATTCCTTGAATTCAACCTCCAGTCGTACCCCGACGATACCATCGGCACCAAGTATGTCGGCTTCCGCTTCCATCCTTGTCATCGCCAGCTCGCGGGCGTGGTACATCGCTTCGGTGAGCTTGGTCAACTCTTGATTGGCGCTCCACTTTCCGACTTGGAGTCCTACGTGGTAGATGCTGGAGCCAAAGACTAGACCAAGGGGTCGAAATCCTGCTTCACGCACCAATAGGAACTCGTTGACTGAAAGGTCAGATGTGAATAAAGAGGTGGCTTTTCCCGGTTTCATCTCAGAAAGCCGGCGAATAGCGTCCTCGGGTACTCCGATTGACCTTGGGTCTATTGCTTGGTTGTCATTAGTCAATTTTTTCGCGCTCCTACTTCGTTTGCTTTTTTCGCGGTTGTTAATCTTTGGCCGTCAAGGCGCTGGCTAATTGAGATTTACCGCTTGTCTTTTAGTGAGATAAACGTCATCGGTCGATCTGGCTTTGTTTTGGTGTCGAATCTCACCAATGAGGTACCGACGACTCTTACCTCAGCTACATGATCTCTGTGGTTTTCGTATGGTTCGGTTTCAAATATTCGAAGTGACATTTCGTCTATTATGGCGCCTTCGGCGCCTTTTCGAGCTACGTCATTTCTCAAGGCCCGACGGGCAGATTCCCGTGCTTGTTTGACTAGGACCGTGTAGGTGTCGATCTCGACGTTGGGTGCGAAGACCGAGTTTTGCCGTTGAGTGCGATAGTCGTCGTGTGTGACCTCGACACTAACTTCAACTGAAATGGCAACAGGAATATATCCGCTGTGGACGAGTTTGGCAAAGTCGGCTCCATTTAGATGGGTGCTAAAGGGGGATTTTAAATGTAATTTCCCTTTAGACGAGATCGCAGTGCCCATAGCAATAAATTCCGACGATCCCTCGCCGAGAGAATTTTGCATTAGTCGAACTCCAACGATCCCGTCAGCGCCAATCTCGGTGGCTTCGAGAATCATCCTTTCTATGGCTTTTCTCCAACCTGAATTGATGATATCGAAATAGTTGCCGTAGGTCGAATTGAAGCCCGTGTTGAACATCGCCCCCATTCCAGCGTTTTGAAAGTTTCCTCCACCGAACGGTCCACCGCCATAGTAGTTACCTACAAACCCACAACTTGGCATCCTTGCGCCGGTGGTGTTGAGCACAATCGCCCCCATTACCTCGCTAGCAAATGTAAAGCCGGCTGACTCTACACCTGTTGCTCCGTTGACGCTCAGAAGCGAGGATCGAAGATGAGTTGTGCGTATATTGTCAATTCGCCGCTGGGCTGCAGGTGGCAATCCTTTGGCATTCCAATCTGTCATGTGAGACTCCTTGAATCATAGATTAGCCTTTAGTTGGATTTGTGTCCACACTATCGGGCTTGATTAGGCCAATTGTTTCAACTCCTTATGCAAGTGGGAAGTTATTGATAGAGGCGAATCCCTTTGAGCCTCGAGCTTTCTTAACTATCTTTTGGACGCAACAAGAGGGGCTATTACTCGATTGACCTAAATATTGTGGGAAATATCCCTGAATCAAGTGGGTTAGTTGGCATTGATATTGCTCGTTCGGTGATCCAAAAGTCGTAATTATTTCCTATGGCGATGGTTTTTAAAAGTTGTTAGGTTTTTGGGAGCGATTCGAGGAAAAATTCTCACTCTTGTACAATGCGGATTTGAGATCCGATCCTAGTTTGTTCCATTTGGATTACCTTTGGCCTTGGCCTTGGCCTTGGCCTTGGGCTTGGGCTTGGGCTAATCAAGTGATATCAATCTCTGTATTGAGAGACACCGTAGCTGCTGGATCCAATCTGGCTAGGAGAGTTTTTAGGACGCTTGTTTTGCAACAATATAAAGTGCCAAGCTCTTGGGATGTGCTGGCTTGTGCGAGCGATGTAGATCGAGGTCAGTATTTGTGAAGATAGTGTTTAGAGATAATCTGTTGAAACTTGATTTCTTCCGCACGCTTTTGCGGCGTATAATGCTTTGTCAGCTCTTGAAATCAGAGTAGTAGTTTGCTCTTCAATTAGGTGATGAGAGCGAGTATTACCTGGTCTGATCGATGATGCTCCAATTGAGATCGTCGCTTTAATCGAGACCAAAGCATCTATTTTTGTTGTATTGTTTTCAATTTGTTGGCGAATTTTTTCGGCAATTTGAACTGCTTCTTCGATCTTGGTCTGTGGCAGCAGTACTGTAAATTCTTCCCCTCCGTAACGCGAGATGAAGTCTGTCTTTCGGATTTGGCTTCTTATGAGAGATGCGACATTTCTGAGGACTCTATCACCTCCAAGATGGCCAAAGGAGTCGTTGATTGCCTTGAAATGGTCCAAATCCATAAACAGCAAAGATAATTCTTCTCCCGCCTGGGATGCCTTTATAATTTCGTCGTTTAATGCAATAGTGAAAGTAGCGCGATTCGGAAGGCCGGTCAGTGAATCGATCTCGGCACGCCGCTCAAGTGACTTGTATTTTTGTACTTGCGAGACCGCTATTGCACATTGATCGGCAAAGAACTCCAGTGCCTCAAGGTGTGATGGTTCAGGAAAGAGGCCAGATAGAGGTTCGTCGGCGGAGATTATGCCAATGAGTCGGCCGCTTTCGTCTTGCATAGGTATGCTCAAAGAATCTAGAGGATGCCAATGTCCAGCCTCTACCTCCTGGGTGTGCAGAGGGACGCTTAGTCTGTCCATTAGCTCTTTGGGCACGTTGAATCGGGTGTGATCAAAAACGTAAGATTTGCTTTGGAGCATAGCTGGTTGCATAAGTTTCGAAAAGAGAGAGATGTCAATATTTGTGGCGGATAGTTGCGCTTTCTCCGAGGCCGCAAATCCCCAACCGGCTTGAAAACGCAAGGTCTTTTTGTCTTCCTCGATTAGTAAGATGCCTATTCTTTGGAAGTCGCCAACTTGCGACATCGACCTTGCAAAGTCTTCCAGCATCTCATCGAGCTGAGCTTCACGGCGAATTGCGTTACTTGCTTCAAATAGCCGGACGATCTGTGACCTTTGCGCCTCGAGTATTAATATTTTTGCAGCTGCATTCGTTCTGGCACGAATTAACTCGAGAGCGATCGAGCAGAAGTTCGCATAGGTCTCTAAGATCAGCGTGCTTTCGAGCGATGGAAGATGGCCGTCGATTGGGTCGTCAGGGTTGACCAATCCGACTACTTTCCCGCTGGGATCCCTCAGTGGTGCGATTAGTAGTGATTTTTCATGCCATTCACCGATGTCGGGGTTGGTTGTTTTAGTTGCTACAACGTGTGGGAAGATAATAGGATGACGAATGAGATCGGAACGTCCATCCACCCAAAATAGGTTTCCAATTCTGCTTGCGTGCTCCTCGATCTTCTTAAACGCCTCCATCGGAAGAACGTAGTTAGATGGAGGAGGTGTGAAGTCGTCATCGTATCCTTTGATAACCTTGGGTACAAAAGACGTGGTTCCTTCGAGAACAAAGATTACGCACATGGAAAAGCCAAGATCCCGACAGACATTTGTCGCTATGGTTTCAAAGAGTTCATGTTCGTCGACCATCTGAGTTAAATGCTGGGACGCATCTATGACCGATCGAAGTTTGGCATAGGTCGTAGGTAGGATATCACTCATTATGGACAGACCTCAGCGTTGTTAATCTTTGGCCCTGTCACTTGTTCATAAATCATCTGTTGCAATAGTTTCTTGTCGGACGAAAACTCTGTATGCTTTATCATTCAATTTCCATAGTTGATGTTTTAAATCATACTTATCAAGTTTCGTAAGCAAGAGCCATTTTGGAATCAGATTCGCGGAGTAGCGGATGTGGAGACGCGAACACACATGTATTGAGAAGTCGCTCTACCAAGGACATTTCAAAGTGCCTTCGGTTGAATCGGTATGCGAATTCCTCGAGGTAAAGTTGCTTATGTTCCTCACGTCCGTGGTATGTTCCGTCGATAAATTTCTTGCAGTTCCCTATCAGGATGTTGAGCCATTTGAATGTTACATGTGCTTGTTCGTCTTTGGATAGAGTGATCGAATGCGCTAGTCCAAGGTCTCGAGCACATACCCCGTAACTTGGGTTACCATCACTTATCAGCTTGGTATCGGAATCTAAACGTCTCACAAAAACATCTTTGAATGATTTAGCAGTGGTATCTTTGATTACTTCCATGAAGCAATGAGTAGGAGCACCATTGCTAATCGACACTCCAATTAGGACATTGGTTTGTTTTGTTCCCTTTCCTCTTCTGCCTTCGCCATGGCTCTCACCACCTAAAAAGAACTCATCTACTCAGGCGTTTCCTCCAAGTTTATATAAACCATTTCGGTCAGCCATTGCTTTTCGTAGCTTATTTAGCATCAACCAGCCAGTCGAATAAGATACTTGAACGAATTTAGCAATGGTAGTAGCCGAAAGACCACGCTTGTCGTTGGACAATAGATAGATAGCGGAGAACCACTTGGATAAAGAGATATGGCTTCGATGGAAGATGGTTCCGGAGGTAACGCTAGTTTGACGGTGACAAGATTTACATTGAAAAAGTGGAGCTCGAGATGCTGCATTTCTTCGATGGTTTGGCCTGATTAAGGTAAACTGGTCAGAGTCACACTTTGGGCATCTAAATCCCTCTTTCCACCGCAATTTGATCAAATGATCTTCACATGCTTCCTCTGAAGCGAAGCGTAC
>NZ_JXYS01000034.1 GCF_000949295.1 Acidithrix ferrooxidans | reverse complement strand
GGCGACTAGCTGGGATGATACATTAAAGTAGTACTAACTTGCATTTGCACTTTTCGTGTTTTTAGATGTGTAGCCGCTTTCATATGTGATCGAAAGGATGATTGTTTGAATCCCAATTTGAAGCAGGATAGTTCTCTAGAGCGACACTTTGAGATGGCCGAAGCAACGGTTGATGAGTTGGTTCGTATTGTAAATTCCATCAGCGCTCGGGGGAAAAAGGCTAAGAAGGCCTCTCAAACTGGCTCAGTTCGAGATTACATCCTTGCTGTGACTGAATTGAAAACATTGGTTGAGGGGATTGGCTCGGTGGTGGATGAACTTAGTTCCCTTGCTGAAGTAGATGTCTCAAAGATAATGGAGTCGGGCTCTTACAAGGAGGAACTATTTTCTCTTTGCGAGGAGGAAGATATAAGGATTATTGAATCCGATGGAAAATTCCTCTCCTATCCGACAATAATCTCGCTTTCTCCCTCAGACGCCGCAGTGATCATTGAAAAGAAGAAACAGCGGGGGATTCGCCCTAGTTTTTTGGTTGCTCAATTGAAAGGCCTCTCAAAGCGCCAATTTGGATTAAAGCCAGAAACATTTATTGAGATGATCGCAACTGCTTATGACCTAGTAGTTGCCGAAAAGGAGCTCCCAGCAGGTACAGTTGTCAAACTTGTGGATCTCTATAGAGTTTTGACGATTCTTCCAGCTGCTAAGAGTTACACGAAATCGGAGTTTGTGCGAGATATCTATCTGCTCGATCAAAGTGGAATTGATACCACCAGAGGTGGCCGTGTCTTGAAGTTGCCAGCAAGTGCAATGACTCGAAGTTCCGGCACGATGGAGACAGTTGCTAAAGGTGGTCAGATCAAGCTATACGCAGGAATCTCCTTCGAGGTGACGCAATGATAGATAGCGATAAGTATCTCGAGTTTTTCTCTCAAGAATATCTAACGAGCTATATACCCAGGGGAGGTACTACGACAAAGTTTGTCTTACCACCTTCCGGTGAAGAGGCTAACTTTGTTGATGCTATCTGTTCGCAAGCACAGTCGAGTGGACATTTAGTGGCACGAATTGATTCAGCGACCTCCAAGGTGCAGATGATCGAGCAGATTTTTTTTGGTATCGCAAGGCAGATCGATTGGCAAAAGCTAGCAAATAGCTTTACCAGAATTGCAGCCCATAGTGCAGGATATCCAGTTCCCAACGACGATCAGGATCTTTCTCTAGCGATGTTGGCTTTTTCTTATGGGGCTGATGAACGTGAAGTTAAACGCGATATCAATATCGTTCTTCAGCAAAGGATCTTCAAAGATTACTCTATGGTTGGAGAGTTTCGCATAGCAATGATGCGACTTTGCCAGTACGAACTCAAGAGCGGACAGGTTACAGAACTAGAGCGTGATTCAATAATTGCTTGGCTGGAGGGATCCCTAAGGCAGATCTCTCTATTGAAGAGTGCTCTAATCTTTCGTAAGATCTCTCGTTCGAATGCGAGGGCAATGCTCTTTTCTCTCTCTCGATGGATAGTGGCGAATGGCTATGAGGGATTTCTATTGACGCTCGATATCCGTCAATTTCAGAAATTGAGAAAAGAACCAGACATTGAGTCGCCCGGAATAATTTATAGTCGCAATGCAGTAATGGATGCCTATGAATCATTACGCCAACTCATCGACAATGCGGACGAATTTTCTAATTTTGCCACGATCGTCGTTATCTCACCAGAGTTTTTGAGTGACGACTCGCGAGGCCTGTCAGCCTATCAAGCCCTTAAGCTGCGGATTTATGACGAGGTGAGAGATAAAAACCGTGACAACCCATACTCTTCTCTTATTTCTCTCTCCTCTTCAACCGCGGAGGAGCTCTCCCAAGATCTCTTAGATGGTAACTTGGCAACTTTGAAGGAGGTGTCGCATTGAACGTGGATCAAGAGAGCTTAGAAGATGTACGACAGATCGCCCGGCGAGCGATAGAGGCACTTCGATCTGGAGTTCCTAATGGCGAGAGTGTCAAGGCACTTGGAACAACGCAGCGTTCGATTGTGGATCGATTTGAAGGTTTGCTTACCGAGACCTCCGATGCTACCAGCGATCGATCTTCCCTTGGCATGGTCATCAAGGGTGGTTTTGGATCAGGAAAGAGTCACCTGCTTGAATATCTAGGCGAAGTCGCATTGGCCAAACGTTTTGTGGTCTCAAAGATTGTCATCTCCAAAGAGACTCCGCTTCACAATCCTACTGCAATGTTTCGCGCGGCGATAGCTTCAGCTAAAGTACCAGAACGATCTGGATCGGCTATCGATGAGATTGCAGCTGCATTGAAATTTGATTCACCTCGATATGCCGCGCTCTATTCTTGGCTCCATCAGCCCGAGTGTAAGCTAGACCAGCGCCTTAGTGCGTCACTGCGGCTATTTGAGAGCTTTCAGGGTGATGAGGAGTTTGCCGAGAAGCTTACTCAGTTTTGGGCCGGAGAGCCCTTTTCTATAGCAGAGATGAGAAAACGCCTTCGCGAAGCTGGTTGGTTGGGAGGTTATTCTCTTCGTTCCACCAAGGCAATGGATCTCTCCTTGGATAGATTTGCATTTGTATCCCGCTTGATTCATGCGGCGGGTTTTTCTGGATGGGTGCTTTTGATCGACGAAGTTGAATTGATCGGACGTTACTCCCTGATGCAACGGGCAAAGTCCTATGCGGAGATTCGTCGCTGGGTGGAGGGTTCTAAGAAATACCCACCTTCGCCAATTATCTCGGTTCTAACCAGTGTGGACGACTTTGAAGGAGAAGTCCTAATCGGTAAGGGTGACTATAACAAGATTCCCCAACGCTTAGCTGCCAAAGACCGACTCGAAGAGGCAATGCTTTCAATCGACGCTATAGCTGGGATGAAGATATTGGGCAGTCGTCAATCAGAGCTTCAGTCTCCAAATGATAATGAATTGAACGTAACCTATGAGGCAATTCGAAGAATTCACGGCGCTGCCTATAACTGGGACCCACCACATGTGGGTGGGCTAGAGAGGTTGGGCTCAAATAGAATGCGTCAGTATGTGCGAGCGTGGATCAATGAGTGGGATTTGATCCGTCTTGACCCTACCTTCATACCGCAGACTACCGTAACCAAGGTTGAGATTGACTATGGGGAAGACGGTGATTTGACTCAGTCCCCGTTATTCGAGTCGGTTGATAACTCTTAGGCAAAGCGATAAGATTCTTCTTTTCTTTTTGAAACCATGGTTTCTCGAAGGCATAGACCTTTGACTTCTGGATGGATTTACTTGATTCTTCAAGTGATCTTTAGCCCATGGATGGTAACCGATCGTCGAATTTGACGATCGGTTCCTTCGATAGGTAGAAAGGTGCGATGTTGTATTGATTTGTGGTGTAAATCGTTACCAACGGTTCAAGTAATTCTAATATCTCCATATGCTAAAAATTATTGCTTTGTAAATCCATTTGGGTAACTGTTCGCGGAATTATTAAGGCAACCGGAAACGTTGACACTCTTGGAAATATCGAACTGATAGACCGCCAAGAACTTCGAGTTAAATCCTTTTTAGACTTTATCTCATTTGCTTGCTGTCGTAGCAGAATTGACTCTTCACTCTCATGGGCAGATGAATCGATTTGCGCGATAACTCCATGTTCGAAGAGAGTATTAGCCGGGATGGTTTGTACTCAAGGAGCCAACCCGTTGATTCTTGATGAACGTTCGGAGATCGACATATTGTCGGTAAAATGAGATAACTTTACAAGATCAGTCATTGTCTGTATAATCAGACAATGAGCCTTTAGAGTGACTATGAATTCACTATGCCCAGAGAGACAGATAGTGAATTCATAATCATTGTACCTCAGTCATTTGGACTAGCGATTAGAGAATTTCGCAACATCGTAGGTGTGACTCAAGTAGAGCTTGCAAGAAAATCCGGGCTACATCGCAGAGCTCGAAACTGGTTCGACTACAAATGCAGTCAAATATTTGGTAGATGCATTTAATGCTCTGAACCTAGAGATCATCGTTCGACCCCGTAGCGAAGTTTCATAGAGGTATGGACTTAGAAATTTGGCGAAATGGTGAGTGTATCGCACTAATTAGCGAAAAGCGAAAGCGAATGCAACTTCGTTATACAGATGGAGCACGTCCGATTGGAGCACCTCTTGTATCAGTAGCAATGGCCGTAAGTTCAAAACCCTATGGAGATAAAAAGGTACGCGCATTTCTTCGAGGGTTGCTTCCAGAGTGAGAAGCGCGTCGAATCTTGGCTTACGACTTCAATACCGCAATAATTTAGTTGCCGAACCCACCATGGTCTAAAGGCAAGACAAGCACCTCGACCTTCACTCCTTTTGGCACTACTCTTGAATTGATTTAACCAAGAGGAACTCATCCAAGCCGAAGCGACCAAATTCTCTACCGATTCCTGATTTTTTGTATCCTCCAAATGGAGCATTGGGGTTGAACGCCCCTCCGTTGATCTCTACTTGTCCAGTTCGTATCTGACGTGCAATTGATAGAGCTCGTTCTTGAGTCGATGCCCACACTCCGCCTGCAAGACCGTAATTAGAGTCGTTTGCAATTGCAATTGCCTCTTCTTCTGTGTCAAAGGGTATTATGACGAGCACTGGGCCGAATATCTCCTCTTGAGCAATTGTCATATCAGAAGAGACATTTGAAAAGATCGTTGGTTTGACAAAGAATCCAGTATCAAGGCCATCGGGTTTGCCAAGGCCGCCGGTTACTAGAGTCGCGCCCTCGTCGATACCTATTGAGATATAGTGTTGCACCCTATCCCATTGAGACTTCGAAACTAGGGGACCGAGGCGGGAATTCCTAGCAAAAGGATCGCCAACAGTCATCTTTTCAGCAGTTTGCGCTGCGATCTGCTCTACTTCCGTAATTTTGTTTCTCGGAACGAGCATTCTCGTCAAAGCAGAGCAGGTCTGTCCTGAATTGAGAAATGCCTTTGATACTCCATCTGCGACTGCGCGTTCAAGGTCAGCATCTTCGAGAATGATATTTGCACTCTTTCCACCTAGTTCAAGAGTAGCCTTTGCGATGCGTGATCCGCAAATTTCAGCGATTCGGCTCCCTGCTCGAGTAGATCCTGTAAAAGAGACCATGTCGACGTCTGGATGTGAAGCTATAGCCTCACCGACGATTGGACCGACCCCGCAAACTAGGTTGAAGACTCCGGCAGGTAAACCAACTTCGTCCACTATCTCGGCTAGAAGGAATGCGTTCAATGGTGCGACCTCTGACGGCTTTAGGACAACTGTGCAACCCGCAGCAATTGCATAGGCTACCTTTGCGGCTATCTGATGGAGAGGGTAGTTCCATGGGGTGATACATCCAACAACACCAATTGGCTCTCGAACAATGGTCGAGTTCCCAGAGCGCTCTTCAAAATCAAAGCTTGATGCTATCGATGCTGCGGTGCTGAATGAATTTATAGGTAAACCTACTTGGATGAGGGAGCTTAGGTTTTTTACCATGCCGACCTCTTGAGTAACGATTGTGGAGATTTCGTCTAGGCGAGCTTGAAGCCCCTCGGCAATTCTTGTGCAATACTTTGAGCGCTCATCTACTGATACCTTTGACCAAGTCTTGAATGCCCTCTTTGCTGCATCTACCGCCTTTTCTACGTCGGCAGCAGTGCCGGCAGGGACCGTTGCCATAACCTCTTCGGTGGTGGAATTGATGACGTCAATAGTCGAGGTTGCATTGGACTTAATCCACGATCCATCTACGTATATAGAATCTCTAACTATCATGAAGGGCTCCCTGTAAGTAATAGTGAAATTGAAAGACTGAATTCGGAGCTGCCCTTCGCCAACTTTTGAGCGGGGCAAGCTACTTCTAATCGTAGCACTTAGCGAATTGCTACGCTCGTTATAGTAGTGCCAGCGAAATTGAGTCGCCGAATAATGACACAACGTGGCAATTTGTTTGACGGTTCTAAGGAGACGAGTTCACAAAAAACTTCCCTAATCTCTCAATCGATTGATGCAATTTTGAGGAAAGGATCGATCATGATTTGCTTTGTTTATATTGCAAATTGGGATTCTTTTCGATCCTGTGGATAAATTATCAACATTCCTCAAGTTCTCGTCCTGTCGAGTTATTCATAATCCACTTGAGCAGATGCCAACCATCCAGACACCTAGGGTATCTAACAGCTAGGTCTCTCCATAAGTCGGGCAATTCGCTCGTTACAATCATCATTGAGTGGATGCTTAGGATGGTGTAGTCAGACCTATTCAATTGTTGTTTTAGCAGTTAATGGGAGAACCTTCAGGGACGATACTAGAACTTGGTGGAGGTGCGTTGTCCTTATTCGAACTTCGAACCACCAGAGACCTGTTCGGACTCCTACTACACGACCTCAACGAAGAGTCAGGTAAGTATCCCAAAAACCTTCGCAATTGACATTGCGTTGACTAAACAACGACTGCAAGGCTGGTTAGCACCGCGGCCGAGAGGGCAGCCACGGTCGTGCAAGACTGCTCGATGATGTTCGACACGAGCTCATCGTCGAGGCGAAGCAGTCCTAGCAACAAATGGCCAGGGAGGATGTGATGGTGGTGCAGTTCCTGAGCAGTTCGAAGCGATAGCTCTAGTGTCCGCTTTGCGTTGGGAGTAAAGGTTGGCGGGCAGGTCCGAGTGATCGATACGCGCCGATCAGGGGCGCTTTCGAGTGCGCCCGCCCCAAAGGTTCCATCGCCCGCTGCTCGGACGCCCCCGTAGTCGATCCCGATAGAGCTCAGCACTTCAGGATCGGCCTGCTCTGCTGGCTGTTCAGCCGTACGTGGGAGAATTCGTCGAATAGCCACTGCCGTGATACCGCACTCTCGTAGGGGCCCACCCGCAGTCTCATCCCGGACTTCGGCGCAGCCGTAAAGAAGATGGCCCACACTCAAGTAGCGAGAGCCCAGCTCTATGGCGAGATCCTGTGCTTGGAAAAAGACCGCTTTGGATGACTCCGCGAATATCGACATTTGCTCAGCTCCTTTTCTAAGTGCTTGGGTCAGCACGGAATCCATGCTTTAGGTTTACAGCCTGCTTGGATACACCGAGCTCTGAGGCGATCTGGGACCACGACCAACCAAGGTCGCGGGCTCTGTCAACGTGCAAGTACTCCAACTGTTCGGCTAGCCGTCGAAGGGAAGCAACGGCTCGAAGCCCAACTGCAGGATCGTCACTTCCCGCGCTTTCCGCTAGGTCAGGATGCGTCACGATTGTCAATCTATCTTGTCGGAGCAAAGTTGTCAAGGCAGATTGTCATTTTGAATCATACTTATCAAGTTTCGTAAGCAAGAGCCATTTTGGAATCAGATTCGCGGAGTAGCGGATGTGGAGACGCAAACACACATGTATTGAGAAGTCGCTCTACCAAGGACATTTCAAAGTGCCTTGCGTTGAATCGGTATGCGAATTCCTCGAGGCATAAGTTGCTTATGTTCTTGGTGAGTCCGTGGTAGGTTCTGTCGATAAATTTCTTGGAGTTTACAATTGAGGATCTTGAGCCATTTGAATGTTACATGTGATTGTTCGTCTTTGGATAAAGTGACTAAAATGCGCTAGTCCAAGGTCTTTCAGCACATACCCCGTAACTTGGGTTACCATCACTTATCAGCTTGGTATTAGAATCTAAACGTCTCACAAAAACATCTTTGGGTGATTTAGCAGTGGTATCTTTGATTACTTCCATGAAGCAATGAGTAGGAGCACCATTGCTAATCGATATTCAAATTAGGAGATTGGTTTGGGTCGTTGCTTTTCCTCTTTAGTCTTCACCATGGCTCTCACCACCTAAAAAGAACTCATCTACTCAGGCGTTTTCTCCAAGTTTGTATAAACCATCTCGGTCAGCCGGTACGCTCAGCCATTGCGCTCAGCCATTGCGCTCAGCCATTACGCTCAGCCATTGCCTTAGGTAGCTTATTTAACATCAACCATCCAGTCGAATAAGATACTTGAACGAATTTAGCAAGGGCTCTAATGGCTAGGGGGTAGTAGCTGAAAGACCACGCTTGTCGTTGGACAATAGATAGATAGCAGAAAACCACTAGGAAAAAGAGATATGGCTTCGATGGAAGATGGTTCCGGAGGTAACGCTAGTTTGGCGGTGACAAGATTTACATTGAAAAAGTGGAGCTCGAGATGCTGCATTTCTTGAAATGATTTGGCCTTACTAAAGTAAATTGATCGAAGTTACACTTTGAGCATCTTAATCCCTCATAGCAATAGCAATTTGATCAAATGATCTTCACATGCTTACTTTGAAGCGAAGCGTACCATAAAGCCTGAGATATCCACCATGCCACCTTAGTAGAATATCTGTTCTACTAAGGATTAGCTCCAATCTGGTCTCGGTGGAGGCGAAACTTACGAAACTCGATAAGTATGTTTTCAAATGGCCGTTGACAGGCTGGATTCGACGACTAATGTTCCGCGTTGTCCTGACGGACACCAACGTTCTGTTTGGCAGGACCGTCCGCGACTACTTGATCTAAACCCATCAGTTTGGTCTAATCGAATTTCGCTGGTCTGACAGCATCATGGTCGAATTGGAGACCAAACTGGCCCGCAAGTACGCAGACAAGAACCCGAACGCATCTAAGGACGCAACGCGGCTGCGTTGGCTATTGGAGAAGCACTTCCTTGAGTCGATGGTCGCCGTGGAATCAGAGTATTACGTCTTCGACGATCCCGAATTAAAGGATCCCGATGGCGAGCACGTCCTTGCTGCGGCGTTGGCGGCCGAGGTGGATATCATCTGCACTAACCATAAGGACGGGTTTTCCTCCGAGGAGGTTGACCCGAATTATGTAGGAGTTCCCGTTTGAAATGGCTCTGATACACCAAAAAGTCGTCTCGATGAACCCCAAACTCAGTGAGATACAGACCATTGCAAAACTCGACGCAGCAAAATGTCCGAATGTAGCCCGTGGCGCAGCGATGATTGCGTTGCCCGGTGGCTCCCACTGGGTGTCAGAACACAAGAAACCTGGACGAGGCTTCTCGAGTGGTCACTGGCTACGCAATCCCAGTCGGTGCGAGGAGCTTTGCATCAGCAAGTGATTGCAACGCTCGAGAAGAATTCAATGGTGCACGATTCAATTATCGGAAGTGTTCCCATTGCCGGAGGTTCACCATCGAACAGCGCGCCCCTGGCTAGCGTCTTCGGAGCCGAGGTAGAGTCTGCGAACATTTGCCAAACAGGTTGGCTGTTGCCGCATGGCCACCGAGATCATGCTGCGTGATCAGACTCGAGATGGTCCGGTCGCGATTACCTGAGCTACACGAAGAGATTCATTCACTATCTCACAATGCGATGAACTCCTCCGGGGATTCGGTTGTGACGACTTATTAAGTACCGTTTCCCGTCAACTCGGTGGTTCTGCTTCAGTAGTCTCACGAAAGGTTAGCGTCAACGGGGCAGGGCCAGCCACAGGATCTGGTCTGCTCTATCGCCAATGGCGCAATTGTGGCTGTTCATACCCATTCGTTACTTTCCAATATCTCACCTACTGGACCGAATAGCCATAGCGAGAGTTATCGGTTCTCACAAGTCACTCTTAGCCAACCTAAGATCCAAAGACGTTATGATAATTGATGACTCTGGCCTAGCGCCGATTGCATCAAGGGGTATCCGCGAGCTATTAATATTCCTTGATGATCACAAGGGTTACCCCCGTTATCGGCGCTAACGAAATTCTATTTAGTACCTGATCTTCTTGATCGATTCCTTAGGGTTGGTAGCTCCAGCTTTTCCCACTGAACTCCACTGGTAAAGAAACGTTTGGATTGATACCGTAATCTCGTTTAAATCTTGGCAATTGCGCCAGCTTTTAGCGGATTCGACTTGTCGAGCTCATAGAGAGCCGCTGCTACTTTTATCTCTAGTTCCTCTGGATACTTATTCATTGCTATTCTGTCTTCGCTTTCTTGGAAACACAAATCAAGCGAAGTAACAACGTTCATAGCGCCGAAGGCACTTTTAGGTATGGCTCTTAACCTTAGGTAGGGGAGTATCGAATCAAGCAACTGTAACTAGAGCCCGAAAAACAGCGTTTCTAGAATACACTAACTATACATACTTTGTGTATAGTTGGTGTATGGCAAAGATCAGAACCAATATTGACATTGAGAGCGTTTACCTCGAAGCCATCATGGATCGGTACGGCATCCACACTAAAACCGAAGCGGTCAATTTAGCTTTGCGGTGGATGGCAGGACAACCTATGACCCGAGAAGAAGCTCTTGCGATGCGTGGTGCACATGCTATCGGTGAAATTCCAGTAGACGGCGAACCGACGCCTCGATGATTTTGGCTGACACATCGGCATGGATTGAATTCGACCGTGCTACGGGAAGCTCGGTTGACTTGCGAATTACCGAACTTATAAGTAACAGCGGTTCATTAGTCGTTACAGAGCCAATAATCATGGAGATAATAGCTGAGGCAAGAAGCCAACAGCATGAATCCGACTTACGCCGTCTATTACTTAGATTTGATCTTCTTGGTTTCGATGCAGCCATAGATTTCGAAGGTGCCGCGAGACTTTACCGTAAATGTCGCCTCTCAGGCATAACACCTCGTGGCATGGTCGACTGTATGATCGCTTCAGTAGCGAGCAGATACGAAGCTTCATTGCTAACTTCCGATGCTGACCTAATCAGAATTGCAAAGATTGCACAAATTGACATAGATGATGCTTCAATTTTCAAGTAGGTTCGAACAGGAAAACGCCACAACGTCGTGTCAGGTATGCTCTTTTGTAACCTTGAGCTTTGTGTCCTAGGGCAAACGTTCTAAGGAATTGCGTGATCTCTTCGTCTAGATCTGAACTTTTGCGTTCAGGCGCTACGGTGCGCTGCGTAGAACGATTTTGAACTGCTATTTTGCAGGCTCGTCTCTTTATAAACCCCGAATCGTATCTGTAGTTTGCGAACTACTATGCGACGACGATTCGGGGTTAGAAGTTTCTTATCGTCACCTCCTTGGCCATTGCAATATCAAGAGCCTGGTCAGCAACGATGCTCTTTAGACGATGGTTCTTTAGATTCAAGTTCAATGAGTAAGCTTTACTTTGGTTCCCTTCAATGCAGCGTAGGTACTCTTCCATCGGTGCCAGGTCGTCTCGGTAACTGCAGCGCCTTAGTTCTTTTATGGCAAAGCGGCAACTTCACTTATGGTTGACCGCCATTTAGCATCTTGTCCCCTTGGGCGATCTTCTTGCGCACCTGCGCCCTGCTTACCTTGAGTAGAACGGGTATGCCTTTTGGACTTCACATTAGTTTCCTCCATCTACATTATGGATA
Source organism: Acidithrix ferrooxidans (assembly GCF_000949295.1). GTDB lineage: Bacteria > Actinomycetota > Acidimicrobiia > Acidimicrobiales > Acidimicrobiaceae > Acidithrix > Acidithrix ferrooxidans. The sequence goes on along the minus strand of NZ_JXYS01000034.1, from coordinate 47,680 downwards.
CAAAGCTGATATTGGTAGCGGATCAATTAAATGGGAGCCTTCCATCGGCGCTCGCTAGATATGATTTGACACACGAGATTCCGAGGATGTTCGATGTCAAAATGCCTTTGGCGGACTTATAGATTCGCAAGGAAATTTGCTGCAAACATCCAAGTATTGAGCGAGACGTAGCGATCCAGCAATCTCCCTAAGTCAATAATTGAATAGGCTCAAATACCATGAGAATTGTCTCCTTGGTGCCATCAATATCTGAAACGCTTCTCGAAGCAGGTGCTAACGTCGTCGGCGTTACGAGGTACTGCAATCGCGATGACTTACCATTAATAGGAGGCACGAAGGATCCTGACTTGGCAAAGATAGCGAGCTTAGAGCCTGATCTTGTAATTTTGGATCGCCACGAGAATTTACTTGCAGATTACGAACTTCTGCGGCAAGCCAAAATAGATACTTTTGCAACTTCAATATCATCAATTTCCGACATGAACCGCGACTTTACCGAGCTATCAAAGATTATCAACTTAGAGCTTCCAAAGTTCGATGATTTCATAAGGTTACCTTCTCGAATAAAAGTTCTTGTTCCAATTTGGCGACGACCCTATATGGCCCTCGGACCTGACACTTATGGCGGTGATCTCCTGTCTCACCTAGGCTTTGAGGTTATTGGGGGTGAAACGACATATTCAAAGATCGACCTTGGGGACTTTGTAGGACGAGTCGATTTGATCATCGCCCCAAGCGAGCCATATAAATTTACTAAACGCCAACTTCCTGAACTAGGTGCAATCTCTGAAGTGATCTTCGTAGATGGTCAAGATCTCTTTTGGTGGGGAAGTCGGACTAAAGTGGCACTCCAAAGACTTGCTAGGAAGCTTTCGGCTTACTAGAACTGCCAATTGGATTTTTAGTACCGATAACTGGGGGTGAATGCCAAGGGGGGACGAAATGATACGGTATTCGGTATCATTTTCTCTGTCGAGAGGAGGATGCGGTCATTTATAATTGATAGTTTCGAGAAGTTCTACAGTACTTGATAGCGAATATTCAAACGGTAGACACTCAGAGGTAGATGGATGTTCGCTAGATAGGACGTCACTAAGGTGATAAAAGCGATCTCAAACATGCAATTGGGATAGTTTGTACTTATTTCCAACTAAGTACAAACTTCATTCAGGAGGATTCGCTGTAAATGGTTTTCGGGTAAACAATCAGCAATTCGGTGCAGTACTTGCTGTAGAGATTCTTTTAGGGTTCGCAATGTGGGACACATACCACGCAGCGTGGTAAAATGCGATATCTTCGGGATGGCATTAACGTAGGACGATCTAATTTAGATTTGTATATTTTCGGATCACTCCAAATGCTCACGAAATTCGAACGTTCCCAAATGGCCAGCTAGCGCCAATGTCAATGAAGATTATGTGTATCCAATTGCTTCAATCACTGATCTAATCCGGAGAGTAAAAATTCAACCGACAGTTGCGCAGTTGAATTGAGTTCGAAGTTGATCTATGAAGATATTAAAGACAACCGTAATGGGCCAATACGACGGATGCGGTGCCATTGGTAATGCGTCAACAGGTTGCTTGACTGCCCTGTTTACAAACGCCGAAAATATATATTATGTAAAATTTATGAAGTAAGAAGCCATGGCTTTCACAATCTACCAATTAGTTGGTCGACTGTAGCCCAAGGAAGCCTCCTTCCGCGAGACCGCATTAGTTCGACGGCCCTGCGTATCTGTTCGGTAGTAAGTAAATCCATCGCCACAAAATTTTCAATAAGGTGAACTGTTCCGTGGACCTCTATTTCACAATTTTCTGCCGCTTTACGAAGATTTTGGTCCCCTGTAAGAAGCACACACTGCTTTTCTTGTGCAAGCACAAGTGCAAAAGCATCGTTGCGGCTTATTCGTGGATATCTCCGAATTTGGCGTTCAACCTCTAAAATCGAATCTTCCGCCGATGGTTCAGTGGAAATGCCCAAATCGAGCAAATTGCCGTGCCGGGCCCTAAGTTCTTCTTCGAAAAGTATTTCCGGTACCACTATCTGGTACGGAAGGTGACTGAGTGCAGATGCGATACCGCCATCTACGAGATCTATCAGTACATTTGCGTCGGAGACAACTACTCGCATGTAGCAGTGAAGTCGTGTATTTCGTTGAATTCATCAATTGAGACTCCAAGGAGTTCAGCGGCCTTGCTTGGGCCAATATATTCTTCGCTTAATGCACGATAGATCAGCTGCTGAAAGGCATAATCAGTTTCGGTTGGGTATTGATCTCCTGGTTCAATCTTATTCCAACCATTTTTGCGAAAATCTATCATCATCCTGCGATGTAGTTCGCGGCTTATTATGCCGAGATCAAGTGCGCGGTAGAGAATTCCGACCATACTTATTCCAAATTCAGCCTTTAGGATTGATAATTCTGCAATGTCTATGTCTTTACGTGTCCGCCCGAGTCGTTCAATCACAGAAGTCCTTGGTAAAAGAAAAGCGCCCGCAAAGCGGTTGCATGCTTTTTCAATATCTAATTCTGAAGATATTCGCTTATCCAACACGAGGTGACCTAGTTCGTGTGCAATCGTGAACCGCTGCCTGTCCCCGGTTACATTTTTAGCCACGACAATTAGATGTGTTTCCCCAATCATTGCTGAAAGCCCATCGAATTTCGCAGGAATTTCGACTTTCGTGAAGATTATTCGGATTCCCTTCTCTTTTACGATGTCTACGAAGTTCGATATCGCGCTTGAGCCAAGATGCCAATTACTTCGCGCTTCGTCAGCGATCTCTTCGATGCCGCTGTAATTATTGGCGATTTTTGAAGGTTGAGAATACCACTTGCCTAATTTGTTTTCTGGTAAAGGTAGGAGTGACTCGAGTTCGAATTGTCGCTCGATTTGATCCATGACATCAAATTCAATGGCGCTAAGTTCTGCTTTGGTAAGACCTTGCCTCTTTCGGTATTGAATATTAGATAGTTCATAAGTCTCTGGTCGAAGGAAGTATTCAATCCGAACTCCCAAAGCCCGCGAAAGTTTTATCAACATGGTTGATGAAGGTATAACCGAGCCTTGTTCATATTTGCTCACAGCTGTGTGTGAGATTCCTACCTCTTCCCCTAGGGAACGCAACGATAGACCAGAAGCCTTTCGACCACGTTCGATGCGAATTCCGATGGAGCTTTGTTCGCTTGTCATGGTTTACAATATAGCTTATGGATGTGTGTTTTGTAAACTTTGAGTTTGCAATTGCGAATGCGGGCGCGGCGAATACATTTCACCTCACCGGTTGCCCGTAGTCAGCACGGTTGATCGATGATTCGAACGCTCGCAGCCCCTAGCGGTTGTAGTCTTCGAAGTGTTCAACAATCATCCTCTTGGTTCGATATTCACCGTAAATATCTACGTCTTGCCTATTTACGATTGGAAAACTATCCTTCGCGTATTCCACCTGTTCTTTGTGGTACCCTTATAGATTAGAAAAGCACGCAACTAATTCAGCTCTAAGAAGTTGACGCCTTTTTTCGTTGAAGCTAAACGGCGGACTGTGAAATCCCATTTCTTCTGCCCATGGTTGCATATCCGGGGTTGTACACGTTAGCTCCACTACCCTTCGGGATATCCAACTAGCGAGCGTCTCAGATGTAACTTCGGATCATAGCGCTGTCTCATCGAATGTTGACGGAGGAAGGAGCGGTAGCTGCTTTGTAATATAAAAGTTGAAATTAGTTCGCCCGACCTTCATCCGAGCAATAAAGTCGAGCGCATAAGATGAAAGGCAAGCGATCAACGATGTCGCCAATTAACCATTCGCGACTGTCAAGAGATGAAGGGGTAGCCTGTTACCGATGCCGGAAATAGGGTAAACGGCAAAAATTACGGTTTTTCGATAGTTGTGTTGGTGATGCCTCTAAAGCTCATCAGCCCCTGACGATCCCAACCCTCCAGCTTTGCGTCAACCTCATGTTCGGGAACTCAATAACGGGGCAGAACGACGAAGTTCGGATCTTCCTTGCTGATGCGGCTACTCACCTCATCCGGTTTGTCTCCAGTGTCTCCTTCGTAAGTCGCAAAGCGGTGGTCGAAGTGGTGAATCAGTTTGCCCTCAAAGAAGCGATGCATCCATAATGCAGCGCACCTCCTTATTGCTAGCCCTCCCTGGAGCCGTTAAAGGTAATGTCACTAACCCAAAGTCAATCCGTTTCATCGACCCTGAAGTCGCGCTTCTGAAAAATAAGAACGCTTTCTGGCATGTCGATAGAGATACCTCACTCATTAGCTACCCGCCTAATGAATCGGTTCTGAGATCTGTACCTGTTTGAATGCATTACTTTTGAGCAATGTCACTTTTTGAAGTTACGGGTCAAACCTTCGACGAGGCCTTGCCTCTTGTGGACGCAATTCTTCCATGACTACCCTTCTCCTTCGAATTAAACAAAACCGTGGCGCGTATCGCGAGAAGGTTCGTGCGAGTCCTTATCCAACACGAGAAAATGTAAGATCCTCAAAAATGCTACGATTTAAATCTGCTGCCTGGGATGGTGCCGACATGGTTGCTAGACCCTCATCTTCCCAAGCATCGCTGTTGACATCCGGTTCATAGTCAGTAAATTCCTCAATACGTCGCCGCGCTTCTAGGACGTGAAGGTTCCCCGAATATCGAGATTCGTACCCGGCGACTGATTCGTCTGCGAAAGCGAGGCCAAATTCTGGGTCTTGCAACTCGTCCCTAACCCAATCGTCGAGGTCGCTAAGCACTTCAAGTACTCTTCGGTCGAGTTCATTAAGCTCGGCTTCAGTGAAAAACCCAAGCCACTCTTCATCAGCGAAGAAGGAGCCGCCCATTTCTTCCACAACCTTCCGCGTCAACGATTCAACGAGCCGCACCCTGTCTGAGTCACCAGCAAATCCCTCGTCTAGGAGAACACGGGCAAGTAGTCGCTTGGAAGTGTAGCCTGAGATTGACGATTCAATGGTAAATGCCTCTTCGACTAGAGTCTGTTTGCGATTAATAAGCAGTCGGAGAAATTCTCTATCGCAGCGTTTGGCGATAAATTGGAATACTGCGTCATTCCAAGCGACTGTTATACGGGGCAGTTTTGATGACGATTGAATCTTTATCAATCGAGCTGACACGTTCTCCCAGAGAGAGGTAGGAACAACTACCGCGCCCTTGATCCCCACATTCCCGCAAGTGATAGTCCGGATTAGATCGTCCAACCGGGCACTTCCGATGTATTCAGCTAGAAGCTCGGGCTCCTTTTCGATCCAGCCTTGATATACATCCGTGAAGGTTGGATGTTGAAACTTCCACCAGCGTTCCCCGGCGACCGAGGTCAACCTTAGGAAGCTACCCTCAAGTGTAGGAAGTGCTCGAAGGACTGCGCCTAGTGACACTCCGAGTCGTTGAAGGAATTCCTTATCGTCGTCTGTCGCAACGTAAGGGCTTGGTAGATGATTGCTGTGAAGATGCACCAAGCCTAGAGCGGCCTGAGAGGCAACGTCTAGGTTCGTAAGTACTTCAAGTAAGAAGGCGGTGGGCTTGCGGAAGAAATCCAGGAGACTATCGAGCTTACTTACTCGCAAACCTTGTGTAAACAGGGGCTCCCCGAGCCGACGTGCAATTTCCGGAAGAAAACTTGCGTCCGCTGCCACTTCCTCTAGGTCAATAGGACTCATGGACATAAGCACTTCGTTTTGCTGGTTTCCTAGTCTGAGGTGATTGTAAAGTATTTGTTCACGTTCTTCCGGTGAGAATGACTCCACCTCGATTACGACCCTTGTCTCCTCAAGTAGCGGGAATGCACTGATCTTGAGATCTCTTCTCGCGGCCGCGTATACGTAGTCCCTCGAGGTCACAATGAACCGTGCACCACCTCTAATGGCGGCAGCGATTTGACTTGCGGCACGATTCCAAGCCTCAGCTGTTGTGGAATCATATTGTGTAACACCGAAGCCGTCATCAAGCCAAAATAATTGATTCGGATCTCGGGGGTTCCATCGTTCATGTAGATCATCGATCCGAGATAACATTACTGGCCTAGCGTCACAAAGGTCCATCGCTCCGATGGCTAGGCTGGCGGCAATCGAAGTCTTTCCTGAACCAGGTTTACCTATTAAAAGCGCGAATCGCTGGTTCCTTAGGGCCTTAGCCGCTGCACGATGAGCCCTAACCGGAACTAGTCTCGCAAGATGATCGTGCATCAGTGCCAGGATTTCTTCAGCCTGAGCATAATGTCGCTCATCTAAAATCTCACTAAGGTCTCCAAGCCCGTAGAGCCGCGGTACCATGGAACGTAGTGTTTTTTGTTCAGTAAGTATTTCACACAGCGCCTCGTACCCCATAATAATTACCTCACGCACGCCGATTTCCTTGAATAAATTCTGGATTTCTGAAGCCGAGTCACCTGTAACTTTGAAGTTGGTCATTAGAACGTAGACCTCACATCTCCCTTCTAAGACGTGTTTCTTGACCTTATCCAGTTCGAGCTTTAGTTTTGAGGGAGAGAAGTGTGCATCAGCGGCTGAGCTATGTTTGAATTGCAGGATTGTGGGTGACAATGTCGATCCCGTTTGCCGATTCCCATAAAGGAAGCCATCCCTACCCCCGTCAGGTCCCCTTGAATACACCTCCACAGGTTGGCGCCAACTCTCGCGCACGATTGTCCGACACAACTGTTCAAATGAGAACCAGCCAAGCTGATGGAGCTTAAATTCCAACACCGTGGACATTAGAGGCACAATCCTATCTTGGCGTGGATGACCAATTTATTGTCGCAGGTTAGTCCGGACTCCCTTTTGCGGATGGTCATCATTTCTCGTTGAACCTAAGAAATTTCAACAGGGACACTCGCAGGAAGTAATTTCACCTCATCGCTGAATCTATCTTTGCGTAATGGAAAGAACTCGATTGCATTATTCATCGAAATTGATTATACATCTGACAGTTCGCACTTTAGAAATTCTCTGGAAATGAAGGGCTCTTACCCCATCTATAAATTACTTGCCCAGTCTCAATTGGTACGATTGCCATAGATCGCTCAGAGTTTCTTTGCCCGCATTTGACGTCCTCCAAAATGTCCACCCATTGACAGATTGGTTACCATTTACGGCTTTAGCGGCCCCTGTTGGAAATTCAAAGGTATTGCCATAGCATTCGAGGTAACCACTGGCAGTTACAACACAAGTACGGTCCTGAAAGCGAGCTGGTCCCGCGTACAGAATTTGTCCCACCTTCAATACGCCTAGTCTTAGCAGTTGGTAAATTGAGGGCCGGTCGTCTAACATAGGACTTACTTGGAGTTTCGGCAAGACTCGATGGTAAAGTTCACTTTTGTGCTTCGTGGGTGACTCCCAAATCTTTAGGACAGCCTCTATAAGCGACCTTGTTCGATCTGTAATAATTTCATCGGTCCATTCGTTTTTGCCGAGTTCCACTACTTCACGAGTTAGAAGAATCGAAGTCGAGGCTTCCATTTTCTGGCGTTTTCCTCCTACACCTTGCCACTTTGCGTTAGAAAGCGAGCTGTTTAGCTTATCCTTCACGAGTGTTAGGTTTCCCAATAGATGTACCGTGAGGTTGCGATCATATGCTGAATCGTCGATCGGAGCGTTCCAATTAGATTCCCACTTTTGAGGCATAATATGCTCGACACTACAAATGTCTCGTTTTAGAGGTGCTTCATGGAAGCTGGAACTTGACTTTTCGGGGTACCCTCGCTTGTAGTCTTCAATGGCTTCAAGCAGCATTCGCGTTTGCGCTTTGCCCAACGTTTTGTAGGTAGGGAACTGGAAGAGTACTTCGCGAATCATCTCGTCTGAAGGCCAAAAAGTTGATTCACCCGTTTCATTCTCGAGGATATCCCTAATCGCGTCGCCTACCCTAGTTCGACTTGTGGAGTTGAGTTTTGTAATTATGTCTAGAATAAAGCGGTTGTAGTTTTTTGTTGTGACTGAAAGAATCGCCCTCCGTACCATCCAACTTTCGAGCGAGTCAATTGCCTTTTCCATTTGGTCGGATGGTATTGCAGGCAATTCTGGATTGATAAGCCATAAGAAAAGCGGAATGACCGTCGAAGCATTAATAATTCGAGTGCGGTAAAGAAATGTAGGCAAAAGGTCAACACTCGTAGCACTGCTCTTCTCTGCTTCAATCAAAACCTGATAGCTTTTAGCTAGCTGAGATAAATTCGGAACGACTTCTTCGATCGCTTTACCCGACGTCTTTGTGAAACCTTTGAAGGTGTTGAAGACCTCAGTTGTAATTACTTCTCTACCAGTAGTTGCGATTAGCCAATGGGTAATAAATTGAGACGATCTTGCCATCCTCAGTCGACCTACAGTAATTTCAGAGTTCCAAAATTCTTCTTCAAAAATCTTCCAATAGTCGAGGTAAAATTTTTCTTGTATTCGATCATCACCTGCGAGGTTTTGGAAAACATAATTCTTGATCAGGTCTACTGCGGTCAGAGGGTTACCTCTGGCATTTAAGGTTTCAAAGATTTGCTGAGGATTTTCGTCCACCGTGAGAGTTATCGACACAAGTTCAAGGTGGGCCATAAGCGTATCAGCGAGTGCTTCTGCGTGGGTAGATGAGTTTTTGTTTTCGGCTAGCCACTCCTTTGATCTATGAAAGAAATAATTATGGGCTTGAGCGATTCGATTCTGCCCTAAAGCGTCTTGCTGGATCGCCTCGTAACCATGAGTCATCACTTGCTCAAATGCCTTCCGATCGCTGTTTGTCGGAAGTACTTTATAACGATCTTTTTCGTGCTTTACATAGTCGCTATCGTTTTCGACTAGCTTGGAGAGCTTTCGCGACAATCGATTTTCGCCAATTGAATTCAAAGATCTGCTGACCGCATCGAAGATAACAAGGAGTGTTGTTAGCCGCTGCTGACCGTCCACGACTAGAAATCTCCTGATGTCGCTGGCGCGCGTTGATTGCTCTTGGAGAACTATTGCGCCTAAAAAGTGCCTTGGTAGTGGTACTCCCCTATCTTCAGCGTCGGCTAGGGAAGCTATATCTTCCCATAAATATTGCCATTGGTCTTTCTCAGTCCAAACATATGGCCGTTGAAAAAGCGGTATAAAGTACTGGAGATTGTTCGAGAATACATCTTTTGGTGGAACTACGTTTGTATCCAATCACGGTTTCCTTTGGTAAGTTGGTGAATCAATTACACCTGTATTTGCAATTTGTGAAGTGTTAAGCGACGCGCCGTAGTGGCGTGCTCCTTTTCGAAGTAGGGTGCTCTTTGTTTATCAGGCAGTTTGCATCGCATCGAATTCCTTGAGAATCAGCTCTTTTGTGAGGTAGCTCCCAAATTCGTCAATGTCATTCTTTTTTACGATTGGGAAGCTGTCCATCGCATATTCGACCTGCTCTTTGCTGTATCCATACAGATGAAAGAAGCATGCATCGAGCTCTGCCCTGAGAATTTGTCGCCTTTCTTCATTGAAGCTAAACGGCGGTCCGTCATATCCCAATTCTTCCGCCCATGGTTTCATGTCCGGGGATGTATACGTTAGCTCTACTACCCTGCGTGATATCCATGCTGCCACCGTTTCTGAATTTACGTCTGACCATGTTGCTAGTGTTTCGAATGCATCTGGTGGAAGAACAGGGAGCTGCTTAACGATATAAAAGTTGAAGTTTGACCCTCCCACCTTCATGCGGGTAATAAGGTCGAGGGCATAGGATGAAATACAAGCGATCAATGCTCCCGCCAAGTGGCCATTCGCGACCATCGAGCGTAGAAGCGGTAGGCTGTTGCCAACAGCGGTAACTGGGTAAACGGCAGAAATTACCGTTCTCTCGTCCGTTGTCCTGGCAATGCCTCGAAAGCCCATCAACCACTTGCGATCCCAACCCTCCAGTTTTGCGTCCACCTCGTGTTCGGGAACCCAATACCAGGGTAAAACCGTAAAGTTCGGATCTTCTTTGCTGCGACTACTCACCTCGTCTGGTTTGTCCCCCGTGACTCCTTCGTAAGTTGCAAAGCGGTGGTCGAAGTGGTGAATCAGTTTGCCCTCATAGAGAGGTAGAAGACGCGTTCCATCTTCGTTGACGAAGATATTTCCTTCCAGCTTTGCGCCCGCCTCCTCGCACTGAGACCGCGTCGCAAAGAGAGCAGAGTCGTTGGTCATGTCGAAGAGTCGTTTGAAGCTAATTCCCCATGGGTTTTCCTCCGGTGGCCCCTCTTTGATCAAGACTGGAACTTTCTGGTATACCTGCTTGGCTATCTCAGCGTCGTTCCGGTTTCTAAATATTGGCGTTGTGCCCGTGTTGGGATTAAATAGTCTGATTTCATCAGCACTAATTCGGATCCGACGATCTGCGTTACTCAAATCAGATAGTTCATGTGCAAAGAAGACGAAATCGGTACCCGCTTTGGCTGGTAGCGCGGATCCAGTGATTGTAAGGAGGCAAAATTTATAGCTGCGATGGACGCCCGGAAATACTGGCTTAGAATTCTCAAAGTCATAAAGACTAACTATCGATTGACGCCCTGTTAGATCGCTGAAGAACACACTGGTACTATCATCTGTAGCTATTCCAGTAGGGACGATTATCCCACACTGCCCTGTCGGGCTAAGTGAAGTTCGTGCCATCTCAGCGAAGATCGCGTAAGTGTTTACGTCGCCTTTTCCAGTGAGAGGATATCGACCGCTTTTTATAAGAAAGCTACTTTCACCAGATGCTTGGCGTAGAGCACTTTGATACGAAGCAAAGAGCCCTGGATCTTCAACTTCTAACTTCTTGATTAGCGCTTTACGATTAGCCCCTTTTGCTTTAACGATCTCGGGTGCGCTGGTCGCAAAGAACTCCTTCTCGGCGAGCTTTACCTTCTCCCACGGGGGGTTACCAAGTACAACGTCAAACCCGCCCGCCCAGCCAAGATCCTGACCACCTCTTCCACTTGCGGAGCTTCTAAAGATTTCAGGAAATACAACGTGAAGATGCAGGAATCGATACTGATTGGCCAGCCTATCTACCGCCTCTAATTCCCGTAACGCAACCCCTGACCGCCCAATTTCTAGCGCCCGATTTACGGTCTCAGTTGTTATCTCCGCGGCGTCAGGTAATTTCTCATTTACAAACGCGGCACACCAAACATCTGCTGCGAGCTTTGTAGTCTCCAGCTCAGACGAAGATTTAAGTTCGTCCCAGAGCGCAGCCTTTCTTTGAATGCCCATTAGGTCATCGTCCGGTAGCGATTCAAGAAGCACTACCTTGTCAACAATATCAGAGGTCTTCGGGGCACTAGCGAGCAGGTTCAGAGTTTGTAGACCCTGTAGTCGGATCTTCTTATTTAGAGCTTTCGTGTCCTTGATCTTGGGTTTGGAGTCTCCTTCAAGGTAGTTGTACGCTTCGTCCGGGACGCCCGCGGCGACTAGCGCCGGCGTTGTGCCAAACAGCGCATTTCCGACAACGATATGTCGCTCCAAAAATGTAAGTGGTTTACCAGCCTCCATCGCCTCCATCCAAAGGCTCACTTTAGCTAATTCCACCGCCATTGGATTGATGTCGACTCCGTAACAGCACTTCGCAACTACCTCTCGAAGTGCGTGGCGGACTTCAGACGGTGAAGCTTCGGGCTCCCCTGTTCTAACTTGAGCTAACTTTTGAGCGATCCGGTGCGCTGCGGCTATCAAGAAGTGGCCACTACCACAAGCAGGGTCGAAGACTTTGAGCGCAAGTATTGCACTTTCGGGGTCCTTCTCCTTAGCAGCACGTTCCAATACAGGGTCAAGGGCGCTTTCTAAAAGGCTAGCGACCAATTCACTCGGGGTATAGTAGCTCCCCGACGTCTTTCTCTCATTTCCCGAGGAGCTAAGCAATTTGAAGCTAGCTGTATCAACTTCAATCTCAGGATAGAGCTCTAGTAGAGCCTCGTAGACGCTTCCGAGTTCTTCTGCTCCCAGGTTGGCGAAGTCAACACTTCTTCGAACTCCTTCTGACTGTGTCGTCGAAAGATGAACAAGTGCCTCTCCAAAGTAACTGTTGACGATTCGGCACTTGACTAGGTTGGAAATCGCCTCCTCTGACCATAAAAAACTTCCAAGAGGCGCTATGCCAAGATCGGAAATCCCATCGGGGTTCCCAAGACCCTCCATGACGACCGAAAGCATCTGCCACATATCGTCGTGTCTATCAGAGCGAATCCCCCACGCTTGATTGCGCAATCTCTCAGTAGAGTACCACTTCTTATATCTGTCTTTTATTTCTCTGTCGATATCCGGAGCGTGCAGAAGATCTCTATCTTCTGCAACGAAGAGAAACAAGATTCGATAAACGAGTCGAAGAATTTCTCTGTAGTAGTCGCTACCTGTTAGATCCCGGTTGCGTAAAGCCTCCCTGAGACTTTGATTATCGGGGTGCGCTATAAATCCTCTCCCCAATGACTCGATGGCTTTTTCTACTCCACCACGAAGTGCATCGAGGGCTCTTACTCCCGACGTATTGATCTCTGCTCGCCACTTTTCGAGCCAACACTGGGTCAGATCTTCACCTTCAAAGCGACTCTGGTGCATAACCATCCAAAGCGTGACGAAGTCCTCGTAACGTTCATTTGAAAAGATGACTTCTAGGTCAAATTCAAGATATGACTGGCGAGTTAGGCTCGTGCTGTCGCGAAGGAGGCGCAATATCAGGCCGTTTGACACCATACCCCACAGGTAGGTTTCGGATCTATTCAGTATCTCTTGCACCAGCGCGTGCGGACTCATGCCTGCCGCACCCCGCACCCCCGCACTTCGACGATCAAGTGGAACTTTGGCTCCGACTAAGTGAATCGGTACCTTCTGCCATTCATTTGAGAGCGGATAAATCTGTCCGTTGATTTCAATACTCTTCGCCGTCGATAGGCGACCGAATCCTAGTTCATTGAATAGCGGCCCTAGCCATTTCTCTCTTGTTAGTGCCCTAGCCGTATCAGTTGGATCATCCGACTCTCGAAGGCGTTCCGAAAAGGAACGCCACGCCTCTACAAGGCGATTCCAAGAGCGCGTGATTATCTCGCCCAAGCGTTCGTTTACGGCTAAGTGGTAATCGGCCTCTCGTAATCCGCCTACGCCACTTCTGGGATCGCGGACTCTGGCCAAGAACTCAGACGGTAGTAGACCCCCTACGCTTCGAATGCCACTTCCATGGCTTTCCGAGGTACTCACTTGGCGCCTCCTGGAAGAAGAAGGTAAACGCCTATTATGTCAAGGGGCTTCATCAATTTAACCTCTACTTCACCGCGACTTCTCGAAGCTTCACGAACTCGTCTATGACTCTCTTTGAGGAACTCTCCCCGTTGCTCAGCTTGATTTTCAAGTTCGCCAATCCAGTTGTGATAGTCGCTAAGTGCGTCGCCAATGAACTCCTCTGCTTGAAACTGAAGTACATTTCCGGTCACTTGAGCATCAAGTAATTGGGCCGCACTTGCGTTATCTAGCCAAGTGATCCCATCTCCAAATCCGCGATAGCCAGTAATCAAAAGATCCTCTGCTAGCATCTGCGATTTGGGTGATATGAGCTCAAATCGAAGTCGTGTAACTAGCACCGTAGTCACTTCTTCCACAGCCGACGTCCGCCTAACACCCGCTCTAGCTGCTGGACCGGAGTTATCAAGGGCAGAGTCCACCACCCAACTCGCTAGCCCGGAGATAAATGAATCTACTCTCGATGCCTTTCGCTCATTGGGTCTATTGACCCCAGTATCAAAGCTCAGATAAAAGTCCTTTTTGCTATCGGATTTACTATCCGACAGCTCTCTGATTGCAATCGGGGCGTTTTGGAGGCTTATCCTTACTGGGTCATTGCCGAGCGTACTTCCGCCGACTGAACCAATCACATCTTCAACGAATGCTTTCATGTCAGCGATGCTGCCTATTGCTTCCTTTACCGACTCCAATTCAATTGAAACTACGTCAGGCCCCAGGGTGTCTTGTGCAAAGATGGACCTAAGCTTTCGCTCTCGCTCGGCGCTTATCTCCCATGCGCTAGCAAGTTCACGTTCGCTCGGCCCCAACCCTTCCAGTGTCAATTGGGTTCCCTGCCCCAGACGTTCCCCGCTGCTCAGAACTCCTCGGATGAGTGTCTCAACTACAGCGTTTGGATCTCCGGGGATAGGAATCGATATTCCAAGTGAATTTCGAATCGACTGATGCTTTCGAAGAAGTACATCCATCACTAGGCCGTCGATGCGATTATCGCTTCCGTAGCACGTGATAACCCTGACCTCTTTGGATCGTTGTCCGAATCGATCGACTCGTCCCTCCCGCTGTTCATGGCGTGTTGGGTTCCATGAAAGGTCATAGTGTATGACAGCGTCAAAGCCCTCTTGGAGGTTGATACCTTCAGAAAGACAGTCAGTCGCCACTAAGACCCTCTTTGGATGTTCGATAAGTGTTTCGACTAAATCTTGACGAAGAGCAGAGGGAACCCTACCGCTGACTGCAATAACTTCTGTGTTTTTGAGCTTTTCCTTGAGGTAATCAGCGACGTAGTCTGCGGTCGCTATGAACCGGCAGTAGACGATCGGTGAGTATCCTTCTGCAAGCAGACCCTTGACCTCTTTTACAAGTTGTTGCGACTTCGCATCTTTATCGCCCTGACAAGCTAGCGCTCGGCGCTCCAAATCGCGAAGGAGTCGTTTCTCCGAAGATTCAAGTGTCTCTGACTCTCCTTCGTCGACAACTCGGTCATCTGCACCTAAACCTTCATCGATCTCAGATAAGTCATCGTCATCTCCAAGGTCTAAGACACGTTGACGTCCTATGCGCTCAACCTCTTCCACGTCTTTTGCCCCAGCGGTCTCCGCTCGCTTCCTGAGAGTGGCGGCGGCTGCAGCAGGTGAAGATGCCATCGCCCGTAGTAGTGCCAGAACCGACCACCAAGTGACGCGCTTTAGACGTTCATCTCCTTCGTTCTCTGAAGTCCGGCTAGCTGCATACGATATCGTTCGGTCGAAGAGGTCCTTGTATTCATCTGACAGCTGATATGCAACTTCTCTCGATAACCTTTCGGGAAAGTAAGTCTCTCCCAGGTAACTCTTTAGATCTGCCCTACGTCGTTGGACGAGATGACGAGCCACTCTCTCTCGTATGCGACGGTTTGCATCCCCAGAGAGTTCTTCAGGTAAGTTTGCAAAATCTTGATCGAGCAGGGCGAGGAGTGAGCGAAATGCGCCCTCGTTTCCAGAGTGTGGTGTCGCGGTTACTAAAATTAGGTGGCGAGATTCGTCGCTAGCCAGCGCCTTCACCAATTCATGGCGTTGGTGACGTGACGATCGAGATCGTAGATCAGCTGAAGCACCGTGAGCTTCATCGACGATAATAAGTTCCGGTGCTGTACGCAAAAACTCCGCTCTACGTCTCTCAGCTTTGATGAATTCGGTTGAAACTACTGTGATTGGATAGTGGTCAAAGAGGGTCTCGCCTGTTCGACAACCTCGCTCTAGAGTGGCTGCCGTTGATGCCAATACAACCTCTGCTTCGAGGCCGAACTTGGAGGCCATCTCCTGTTGCCATTGCGTTGCCAAGTGAGGCGGGCAAAGAACCGCTAGACGGTTGATCTCTCCTTGTGCTAGTAACTCAGCTGCGATCATGAGAGCTTCTGCTGTCTTTCCGATCCCAACATCATCCGCGATCAAGATTCTTACGGGATCAAGCTTGAGTGCCATCATCAGGGGGACAAATTGATATGGCCTGGGGTCAAATCCAAGACGTCCAAAACTGCGGAATGGACCGGCAGAAGAACGGAACCCCAACTTCAATGCGTTGGTCAGCATCCGCGCCGAAGCAAGATCACCAAGGTCGCCAATCGTCGGTAGAGAAAAGGACGACGGAGCAACTGTTTCAAGTGAAGTTAGAACTCCTGCTATCTCTCGATCAGAGCCACCGAGTGGTCTAAGGATCAGTAAAGTGTCGTCTGATTCGGGTAAGACTACCCAATCTCGCCCTCTGGCTTTAACGAGACTTCCAATTGAAAAAGTCAAGGTTGCACCTTTCCAAATACCTCCGGTCTCGACCGAACTTTATCCAACCAATCCTCTTGATAACTAAACCGCACAACACTCCACCCAAGCGAGCGGAGTCTTTTCGCCGCCGTTTCGTCACGAAGTGAAACTTCTGGATAGTTGTGGACCGGGCCATCGATGAAGACGGCCACTGATTCGCGTTCATATAAAAAGTCAGGTCTGCAATTTGCCGCTTCGACCAAGCGAGCGGCACTTGATGGAAGGTGTAGACCGCGCTCCGATAGAAAATCCAAGAACTTATCCTCGAGATCGCTAGCCGTAGCAGCTTTGAGCTTCTTCATTGCGTCTTCTGCATCTCTAGCGCCACCGGTTGCCGCTACTTTGGCACGAGTTAGATCCATTAGATAACCAATTACGCGGTGCCTGTTGAGTATTCGGTGATCGACTTGGTTGAAGTATGAAAGGAGACAGTCGTAGCATGCAACACTACAGTGAGATGCTCCTAGTTCTTCTCTGTCCTCTCCTGTCTCTGGATCGACGTGGCACAGCTCGAGAGCAACTCTGGCTAGCGCATCAGGCTCTTCGATAAGACGGTGAAGAACTCCAGCTCCACCCTCAGTCGACTCATAAAAGAAGAGCCTTCGCCGATCGTTGTTGCTAGGTAGCGGTTCGGCGCTCAATTCGTTATCTTCGAGCTGATACTGAATCTGGATCGCAGTTTTTAGGGCTGCCTGTAGAGAAGCCATAAACTCCATGCGCTCCGCGCTGTCAGATGGCAGTCCTTGCACCTCGACCACTAGGGAGTTTCTTGTATCTTCTACGAAAGGTACTACAACCTTCGTTGCGTTGGAATTGATTGGATCGTCGTTCTCAACTGTGCCGTCGCTCTCTGGCCGTGTCGCCCAGTATCCACGCTCGATGTCAAGGCCGAAGCCGTTTTGCGACGGGTTCGATCGTCTTGACCAACCTAAGTTGATTCGCCAAAGAGTTGTTGCCTGACTATAGGAGAAGTTGATGGCAACTTCGTCGTCGATGATCGCATTACCTCGCAAGGGAGTTGTTTGGCCGAAACGATAAGAGGTAAGTATCTCATAACCGTGACGCCTCCTCTCCTCTTCGTCTGAATTAATTCGCTCTCGGCGCTTTGTGACAACATTTTCCAATCGAAACAGGTTGCTCATAGCGACGCCTAATTCGACGTTGCAACCTTCACACAGGTCAACACCAGCTTCGCCTTCAATCGGATGTAAGTATCCGCAGCTTTCGCAGACTTTTGCACGTCGCGTTATGAGTTGGTCAGCGCGTTCGCCCACTTCAGCACCGGCGATTGGAATTATCACCCTGTTCACCTCGTAGCGCGAACCTTCGTGATAAATGAAGTTACGTGGGCCAAATTCGCTAATAGCAAGAAAACGAGGTCGCGATAGAAATCCATCTTCGCCAAATCCCCGCCTTCTTCCGGGTATGAATGCTGAGAGAGGTAGGCGAGGGAAGGAGTATCCGGGGAGAAAGCCCTCAGCTGCAAAGTACCGGTAGGAGTAGAAGTCCGATTGGCTTGACGAATTACGCGTCTCAGCAAGCAGAAGTTCGAGTTGCGACCTAGCCTCTTGTCTCAGCCGATCGGCGTTCCTTCGATCATCTTGAGAGCGTGAGGCGTCATTGCTGATGCGGTTTTGCAGCGCTACTTGTGAACTTGCCGCGCGATAAAGGTCCCTCCATCGATCTGCAGCTCTGTCGAATCTAATTGCTATTGAATTTACGGTTTCATTTAGCCACTGGTCGCTCCACCACCCGGATTCTTCAAGTTGTGAATTTACATCAGCGAGCATACTGACTGCCTTTTTGGCGGCATTGTCTCTAGGAGTTCGCTCTTGCAGTGCATCGGCAACACTGTCGAGCAGTGTGAGCTTTGGTCTTTCTCCACTTACATCAAGTATCTCGGTTAGCTTCGAGTGAAGGTTGAACTTTGCAGAGCTAAGCCATAGAGAATGAACATGTGCCCTGACAAGGTCTTGATTCGCAAGGTCAAGACGAGGTGGCGTGACCTGACCAGAAATCATCTTGTCGGGTCGCCGGAAGAAGTATTGGTCATGAGGTGAGCCTGTTGTCGCATATGTAAAGACAAGTGCAGGTTGCCCCGACCTTCCTGCGCGTCCTGATCTCTGGGCGTAATTGGCAGGTGTTGGTGGAACATTTCGTAGACCTACTACTGCAAGCTCAGCAATGTCTACGCCTAGTTCCATGGTGGGAGAACAGAACAAAGCAGCTAACTTTCCTTCGCGGAAGCGTCGTTCCCTCTCCTCCCTGATATCAGCCGGAACTTGAGCGGTATGTTCACGCGCCTCAAGTCCGGCAAAAGACGACGCCGCTCCGGTGTAAAGCTTTTTGAAGTACTCATTGGGTCTTCGTCCTTCCGCTGGCGGACGATGAATATGAATTGGATCTTCTGCGATAGCTCCATTGCCTACGAACCAAGTCATAGCGGAGGCCTTTAGTTGATACCCCTTATTGGTGGTTCCTTTGGGAGGTGGTACTTCAGCTGCTACCCCACTCGTTGTTAGAACCTCGAGTAGATCTGAAATTACCGTCTCGACCTCATTGGAGGGAATCCGGACGTTCAAATGGTCCAAGGTAGACGGCTTGCGCAGCCACTGCCCGAATCCTCCGAGGCGAGATATCCATACGGCTCCTTGGAGATTCGCTTTTCCTCTGGAGCCTACAAATGCAATTTGTGACCGCGTTAATTGTTCGTTTTCATCAATTGACCATGGTGGTCTAAGAAGTTGCCCCGATCTTTGTTGAAGACGTTCTTGAAATTCCGCCTCTAGAAAATCGACCTTTATGGCCAATTCCCGACGCAGGTAATCAAGGAGGACGATGGCGATCTTCTTCCTGAGTTCTGGTGAGGCTGATGACAGTCCGTAATGACTGTCAGACCAAAGCGAATCTAATTTTACTATTTCATCGATATCGTTGTAGGCGAATTTCAATAGGCCCGTTTGCTCGAGGTTCGGTGACATTATCCGCCAACCTCGTTCGAGATCGCGGTAGATCCGATAGCCAAGGATGTCCCTAAATGCTTTTTCTGCATCTGTTTTGGCCGAAAAGAGCGCGTCTGGCGATGCTGCGTACTCTTCAAAGGGAATCTCTATCGCTTCAAATACTGCTTGGGTCAACTTCTCGTAAGAAACCCCATCCGTACCCACGTTCTGAAGGGCTTTATAGAGAGCTGAACGCAGTTGGGTCATCTCTATAAAGTCATTGAAGTGACCCGCTTGCAGAGAGGCGTCTTGTCTATTGTCGGTGAAGACGAGCAATTTACGTGCTTCCTTAGGAAGCGTTGCCGTTTTCCTCAGTTGTCTTAGCAGTGAAAGAGAAAGGATAGTGGTCGAGGTTGACCTTCCTCCGGATCCTAAGGTTGTGAGTTTCCCTCTCTGCCAAGATTGTTGTCACCTAGCTTGATTTTTGTTTATAAGAGGGCGAAGATGGAATGGTCATGAAAAGGTACCCCAAAGAACTAAAGAATAAAGTAGTTGCAGCTCTATATGAGCTCGACAATTCAGGAGATGCTACACCTGGTGCTATCGCCAAGATTGCAAGGGATAACGAAATCAATGCAAACGTTTCTCTACCAGTGGAACTCAGAGCGCAAGGCTAGTGCAAATGCAGTTAGCGATAAGATCAACAAGATCAAAGCTGTTGTTGACACAGCCGCGATGAATGAACACGAACTCGGTTCTTGGTTGAGATCAAATGGAGTTCTAGCAGAAGATTTAGAGGAGTGGCGCAACACCCTAGAGTCAGCTCTTGACAACAAGAGTGCTGCTAATAGGGCTCACCAGGCGGAACTTGATAAAGAGCGTAAAGCCAGAATTCGTATTGAAGGTGAACTAGCTAGAAAAGAAAAGGCACTAGCAGAAGCTGCTGCCCTATTGGTTCTTCAAAAAAAAGTACGAGAGATCTGGGGGGAAGAAGGGGACGTTTAGTCTCTCCCTCAGATCGAGCTCAAGCTGTAGCTCTAATCAATGAAGCAGTAGATGCAGGTGCTAGATGTTACAAAGCCTGTGAAGTTTTGAAGATATCCACTCGTACATTTAGGCGATGGGAATCTGGTGCTACAGATCGCCGGCGAGGAGCTGTACACAAACGTCGCTCTAACGCACTATCGGAGGAAGAGAGACATGAGATCATCGAAGTATGTACTTCGAGTAAGTTCTCCTCTCTTACTCCTGCCCAAATAGTTCCAAAGCTCGCTGATCAGGGCAGATACATTGCATCTGAGAGGACCTTCTATCGAGTACTAAAGGATAGCAATCTAAACAAGCGCAGGAGCAGGACGAAACCGCCGAAGAAGAGAGCTAGACCAGTGCACACAGCAGTAAAACCAGGTGACATCTGGACACTTGATATCACCTGGCTAAATGGACCAGCTAGGGGAATCTACTACTACGCATATGTGATCATTGATCTGTACTCACGCAAGATAGTCGGATGGGAGATATACGCATCCGAAAGCTCTGAGCAGCTAAAGAGAGTCGTAAAGCGAGCAATGGCTAGAGAGAATATGGCTCCGAAAGTGATCCATAGTGACAATGGATCACCCATGAAGGGATGGTCACTAGTTGAGTACTTATATGAGCTAGATGTAAATATATCGAGGTCAAGGCCTCGGGTATCTAACGATAATGCTCATATCGAGTCGCTCTTTAAGACGGTGAAGTACTTTCCAACCTATCCCTATGGAGGATTTGCAACCATCGATGCTGCACGCAGGTGGATGAGTGAATTCGTTGATCACTACAACAATGATCACCAGCACTCTGGTATCAAGTTCGTAACCCCACAACAGGCACACAGTGGAGAACACATCGAGCTACTAAATAGACGGCGCGAGCTCTACGAGGGAGCTCGCAAATCCAAACCAGGACGGTGGATCTCGGGCAAATGCAGAGACTGGGATCCAGTATCAGAGGTACCTATTATTCCTACGAATAAGTCGGTTGGAGATGGACCAAAAGGGAGACGAAAGGAGGTAGCTTAGATGGTGCGAAAGTGACAACTTCCTTGGCAGGCTCCGGTTTCGGTATATCCGATCTCTGGCGGTTGCTGTAGGTGACTCCGCAATTGAGGCAGAACCTAAAAGGACCCTTGAAGTAGAACGCCTTGTGTCCACCTTCGTCGACTGTACCGTCGATGCCAACTCGAACCGGAATCGGTACCAGAACCCTCGCTTTACTTGTAATTCTTGAGGTGTTGTTCGATACCTCTGTCCAATCTTCAGGTATCGCGTCGATTACATCGGATTCGTTGGTTGACCAGTCGCCAATGAAAAGATATCCAGCTTGAGAATCGTCATCCGAGTTGCTATCGCTAAGGGAGCGCGGGATAAAGCGCGGAACGGTATTTCCACTAAGTCCTTGGTTCTTTGCAAGGCGCTCTGCTGTGGTTCCTAGTAAGTGGACTAGGTAGTAATCCTGCCCACATTCACGGCAAAACACAAGCGGAAAGAGCGCCTCTCTTTTCTCATTTGACTTTGCACGCCAAACGGAGCCATCGAATGAAAGCTCGCGGTCTTCAGCGCCTTCAACTGTTGCGGATACGACGTCCCCGCGAGATAGAAATTGATGCAATCGAAATGCAAAGATGGGGAAACGGCCCCCTGGACGCATGATCTTGTAGCCGGCCAGAAGCTGTCTTCGAATCGCGTTGATGCAAGTGTCGATTTCGATCCCA
Organism: Acidithrix ferrooxidans; assembly: GCF_000949295.1. Taxonomy (GTDB): domain Bacteria; phylum Actinomycetota; class Acidimicrobiia; order Acidimicrobiales; family Acidimicrobiaceae; genus Acidithrix; species Acidithrix ferrooxidans. Next base: position 25,977 of record NZ_JXYS01000034.1, on the reverse strand, counting down.
GTCAAATCACTTAGTTTTGCAGCGGCTCCCGTATCTTTTCCGATAGGGCTCGGCAACTGTCGCACGAGCTTTCCTGATTCATCTTCCCTCAGCCCAAAGTTTTGTTCTACGAATGAAGACAATGGGTCATTGGCAAATTGATCGGCCTCTAAAGATGGATCTTCACCAGAGATTATTCGCTGGCGGAGGAGTTCAATCGACGCGAAATCAGAAAAGTCGTAGGGTTTGGTAGCGCGTCTGAGAGTCTCTCCGATGACTGAATCCGGTGTGACTTTACTTCCGAATAAGAGACTTGCAACTCGTGCGACTTCAGCCCGTGAGTCACCAGCGCTGCTCATAGTTGCCGAAGTTCCGACTATCTGAAGTTTTTCTCCTCCGCACGCAATACGGGCGCGTCGCGCAAGGAAGGCAACATCGGCTCCTTGGCGACCCCTGTAGGTGTGAAACTCGTCGAAAACAAGAAATCGAAGGTCTCTGGCAGCATCGACAAGACGAGACTCATCTGTACGTGTAAGGATCAACTCAAGCATGACGTAGTTGGTCAAAAGTATGTCGGGGGGCTGTTCGATGATCTCTTGACGATCCGTGTCACTCTCTTGCCCCGTGTACCTCCGAAAAGTAACCGGACCTTTTTTATTGGGATAGCCGAAGTTTAGAAATTTTTCAAGCTCTTGGGCTTGTGAATTGGCAAGTGCGTTCATGGGGTAGACGACAATAGCTTTTATGCCCTTTCCTGGTCCTTCTCGGAGGATTGCGTCAACAATTGGAATTATGTACGCGAGGCTTTTGCCGGATCCGGTGCCCGTAGTAAGGACATAGTTGACGCCGCGCTTGGCGACTTCGATAGCTTCTGTCTGATGTCGGTGGAGCTCCAAGGGACTTATAACATTCCCAGTGCTATCTTTGATTTGAAATATGCGGCGACATTCTTGGTGGAGAAATTCTCCATCGGCCAGAGTGTCAATGCGTCCACCGGATTCGAAGCTTGGATTTAGTCCGATGCGTGGGTCTGGCCAGAGGAGCCCTGACTTTATTTCTTGCTCAACGGCATCCTTGATGCGCTCATCTGCTATTTTCAGAAAGCTTTGGACGTAGTCGGCGTACTCGCCGACCATCTGATCTCGGAGCTCAAAGACGTCCAAGGTGGTAACTTTCTATCTCAGGTTCTGGGAACTATTTCGTGGATATAGTTTCTAAATCCACCTCAATTTCTTTACCTTACTACCTGCCTGTTCTCTTTAGTGGCAATTATCGTTCGAAAATCGATCCATTGAGCGCAAATGGGAATTGAGAGGCGTAATGACTGCGAGATTAACGTTAGAGCTGGATTCGAAGCAGTTGTAAAATCCGAACGTGGACAGCGCGGTATTGCTAATGTACCTATGGCTGAAGGGTGCAACTAGGTTTCTTCGCAAAGTTCTTTAGCGCAATTACTGGAAATTAGAAATTCGTATTCTTGAAATTGAGGTTCTCGCAGCGAACGGATTTTGCGCAAAAGCTTTTAAAAATAAGTCGAATCTAGCCTTCATACTTGGCGCCGTTTTTCGGTCTTTACGTAAATGGTTCGAGCGCGACCCTGTGAACTTTAGGGGGACCGAACTGCGCGGCTTCCTGTTGATGGTCCAATGATGACAGAGTTATGGTGCAAAGATTGACTAGAGGTCTCCGATAGAAGTCACAATCGAGAGAGGCACTCATTTAGTTCGGCTCGGGCCATTCCAGTCAAGCGTTTCCAGGCTACAGAAGCACGCTCTCAACGTTTGGATAATCGAAATAGTCTCTAACTGCTGCGATTGGGCTGTCTCACGGTTTGGTGGTTAGGTGGTTCAATGTACGCGTTTCGATATATCTAAAATCGCACAGTGCTGAAATCTTGGATATCGAAGTGAGGTTGATCACGATGTGAATGATGCAAATATAGAGGTTTATTGGCGTCCTGGTTGCCCTGATTGTATGTACCTTCGGCGTGGTCTTAGCAAGTTGGGGATTGAAACTCTTGAACGCAACATCTGGGCCGACCCTTCAGCCCGCGAATATGTTCGCAAGGTCGCTAGCGGTAACGAAACCGTTCCAACCGTAGCCATCGGAGATACGAACCTTATAAATCCAACGGTTGAAGATGTTATTGAGGTCATTCGACAGTTGATCCCTGGCCTACTTATAAAGGGTAGTGATAGTACCCCGGATAATGATGGTCGCCGTGCGATTTCCCAGTGGATAGTGATCGCGATCCTGGTTGCATTGAGTTTTTACGTTGAGAAGTTAGGATTTACCTCTTACGGCTGGGGAGTTGACGTTGTCAGCGTTCTCTTTTGGATAAGTTTTAGAACCTTTCGATCGCGCAAGAGAATCAAGAATCACGCAAGTAGCTGAAGGCTCTCCACTTTCCCACCGGGCCTGATGAATGAAAAGCATGAATTCGGTCGCTAACCCTTGCGTCAAAGTCGACCTCAGGGCAAGTAATAAGTGATCTTGTTGTTCGGTAATCTAAGAACTCTTTGCTGGATAACGTATCATTGTCGATCGTCTTCGCTGATCAAGTGATTCGATCACCATCTACGGGAGCCGATGGAAAATATCTCGGAATCAAGGTTCAACCTCTGCCCACGAAATTTGGTTACACCACAATATTCGTCGACCCCTCGCCATGTCTTGAGGAAAGGACCTCGATATCCCCATCAGGATCACTATCAATTAAGGCGACTAGAGCCCTCTTGTTCATTTTGGGATTCAGTAAGGGCAAAGGTCTACTTGCCTCATGGAATTAAACAAGGATGCCACCGCGAAATCACCTAAAGACGTTTTTGTGAGACTTTTAGATTCCGATATCAAGCCAATAGGCGATGGTAACCCAAGTCCTGAGGCATGTGCTGAACGAGCGTGCACTAGTGCACTTTAGTTACTTTATCCAAAGACGAACAAGTACACGTAACATTCAAATGGTTCAAGATCGTCAATTGGAAGCTGCAACAAATTTATCGACGGAACCTACCGCTGACTCAGAAGAACATAGTGAACTTTATCTCGAGGAATTCGCATGCCGATTCAACCGAAGGCACTCTTAGTGTCATTAGTCGAGCGACCGCTCAATTCATGGGTGTCTTGCTTCTCCAGATCCGCTTATCCGAGAATCTGACTCCAAAATAGCTCTTGCTTACGAAATTGATAGGTATGAATTCCAATGACTCAATTGACGCTAAAAGATACTCCCATTTCGAATAAATCAGACTCTGAACATCAAGAAGAAGATTGGCAATCCCGGCGGAATGGCGGACGACTTACATGACTTGAATACGGCCTTCTTTTTCAGATATTCTTCCAGCTTCAGCCAGCTCATCGATTACAGATTCAAGAACTCGCGTTACCTCACTTCCCTTCCGCTGCCAGCCGAATATTCGAGCTACCTCTGCCAGGAGTTGGTCTCGTTGAATTGCTTGAGCATCGTCAACTAAATTCATGATTGCGTGGCCCAACTCTTCTCTAGTTATTTGCAGTGGTCCACGACGGCTATTTTCCTCACCGGCTACGGGAATCCTAACAGAGACCTCTTTCGTCTTAGCGGTATAAAGAAACTCTTCCCTCCTGATTATTTCTCCGCTCCAGATGAGTTGTATTACAGCCGTAGCAAAATTGTGTTTTATATTTTGCCCGGATCTCTTGATACCCCATGCTTTTAGTAAGCGACGCAAAACTAAATCTTGGTGTAAAGGACCTTCGATGGCAACTATCTGGAGGATTAGACGCTTCATCTCTGGTAGCGAAGAAGCCCGATCCATTCCTATCTGATCTCTCGCAACTTCCACGTGAGCGACCTGGTAAGGCTTGACCCATTCTGGCACCGCGCTAAAGACGCACTGCTCATATTCCAATTCCGTCGTTGACTCAGGCGCTTTAGGTATCGGTAAACCGAGTGGACCACCTTGAATAGCCGACTCTACGGCGTCGAGTAATCGCTTTATCTCATTTTCTCTGTCACGATACCATGACGTTCCCCAAATTCGATAGAGCCGCCAACCCAAACCCTCAAGCACCTGCTGACGTAATCGATCTCGATCTCTAGCTACCTTTGAAGAGTGATACATTGCACCGTCGCACTCTATCCCTAGAACAAAACGTCCTGCTTTGTCCGGGTGTCGAACTCCAAGATCTATACGATACCCTGCTGTGCCAACTTGAGGCACAACGTCGTGTCCATGGCTGCGGAGTACTCTAATTACCTCTTCCTCGAATGGACTCTCGACATCTCCTTCGCTTGACGATAGGTCCATGGCTAACGCCTGGATTCCGCGCTCTGTGAAATCCATATATCTTCGAAAGTGACGCACTCCTTCATTTGGAGTGTCTGAGAAATCTTCGGCCCCTATCGATGAAACGATTTCGATTCTTCTGCGCGCCCGTGTTATGGCGACATTGAGTCTACGCTGACCTCCAGGCTTATTGATTGGACCAAAGTCCATGGTGAACTTTCCATGTTCGTCGGGTCCGTATCCGATGCTAAAGATAATTACATCCCTCTCGTCACCCTGTACGCTCTCTAGATTTTTCACAAATACGCCCCTGAGGCGATCTGAGGAAAAATATTCGTCCAAGTCGGGAGCATTTTTCCGCGCGACTTCCAGTCTGGAGTCGATTGCCGACGCTTGCGCCTCCGAAAATGCAACCACACCGAGACTTAAGCTTGGATTCGTACGGGCGTGAAACAGTATTCGCTCTACCACTTTGTCAGCCTCAATTAGGTTGTCACGCGCACCAGATCTTCGGTAGATGCCATTTACTCGAAAGAGTTCGATTCCAACGTCATCGCCAGTTACAAGACTGCTTGGGAAAGTGATAAGGCGGCCATCGTAAAACGAATAGTTTGAAAATGAAATTAGATCCTCGTGCTGGCTTCTGTAGTGCCACTTTAGAGACAGAGATGGTAGGGCACCCGATCCTTTGCAGTGGTCGAGTATGGACTCGTAGTCTTCGAGCTGGCCTTCCTCGTAAACATCTGAGTCATCAGATCCAGAGCCAGCGAAAAAAGACGTTGGAGGTAGCTGTTTTTGGTCCCCAGCAATTATTAGTTGTTTTCCCCGATAAATGCAGTTCACCGCATCTCCCGGCCGAACCTGCGATGCTTCATCGAAAATCACTACATCGAACATCCTTTCGCTCGGTAGAAACTGACTCACAGAAAGTGGAGACATCATGAAGCAAGGCTTGATAGCCTGCGTTACTGGGGTAGTTTTGGCAATGAGATCTCTTACCGGCATATGGCGGTTCTTTTTTTCGGCCTCACGGCGAATAAGGCTTGGTGCCCCAACGTTAGTTTTCGGGCGACGGTTATTACATGCTTGCATTACCCTGCTGGCCGAAGCGGTTACAACCCTTCTATCGAGATCCCTGAAGTTTCGCACGAATTCATCGCGGTCGGATGAATGCTGATACTTGAACCGCTGATCATTAGCAAGAACGTCTTCCAGCCAACTAGCAAGAATGCTCCTCTCAATCACTTTCACAACCTCACTGGATGGAACTCGCTGCTCAACAGCAAAGGAAACTACCGGTTCAAGCCCTGCTTCCTTGAGCGTGATACTTGCGTTTTGGAAACTGTTCCATATCAAGATTTCCGAAATGCTCGCTCGTAACTGATCCAAGAGTTCCCGAGCATCCTCAAACGAATCCTCGAAATACTCCCGGAGGCCCTCAGCTCTTGTTTCCTGAAAATACGAACAAAGTTGGTCCAGACTCTTTGACCAATTTTGAATCGACGCGGCTAGTTCATCTGGAGGAAGAGCACAATTGAGAAGAGCTCGCAGTTGATGAGCATTGAGGGGACCCTCCGTGATAAAAACTAAAGTCTTTGCCCACCTGAGGGCTGAATCGATTGCTCCAAAGTCAGTCGAGGCACCGGAATAGTATTTCCCAAAACACATTTTGGCTTCTTCATCAAAACGAGATATGGAAGTGGTGATCGCTTCCAGTATTGCTCGCTGTTCAAGCGCCTGCTGACAGACAGGCAACGATACTGGCGCAATGGCTCCCCGCTCCACAGTGGCGAATCCTTCGATTAACTCTTCTAATGGATGACGTACGCTACTCCATCGATTTGCGAGATCCATGAGAGAAAGGGATGAGGTTACTGTCTTTAGGTCAAACTCCGAAGCTAGGACCGCTTCTTTCAACCGGCTAAGGTTTTCAACAAGATTGGTCGCAAGTGCATGTAGGGTTCTGTCTGACTCAGTACCGTAACCTATACGTTGGGCTAAGACGTACTCGTCAACTGAGTTTCCCGCCAAACTAATGGCTCTTTCCGCCGTCCTAAGAGCTTCGTCGAGTTGACCGAAGTCAGTATCGACTCCTTGAAAATAGTGTGTTCCCAAAAGCTGGGCGTTCTTCAGTTCGGTTTGTCCAATCCGAGATGCTAGTTGTTGCAACTGAAGGGCCTTAGGAAGCAAGGCGATTGCCTGCTCGGTGACAACGCCAGTTTTCGTTGCGGTACTGAGAGTTTTCCTATCTTCACGATAAGTGCTTCTAAGTTTTCCTATACCTTTGTAAAGGGCAGTAAAACGCGGAACCAATGTGGAGAGGTTAAGGTCGATTACTTTTTCCGAAAAGACTGAATCCAGCTCGGTCTTCAACTCAAGATATTCCGCAACTGACTTGCGGAGAAGACTTATAATGTCTTGAAGTTCACGAAGCGATGATCTGTTTAGCCAATTTGCTTCCGGCTTGTGCGGAGAGCTCGAAAGAAGATAGAGTTGGCCAATTTCCAGGGCACGACTCAGAGAAGGATCTTTGTCCTGTACTCCCAACACTTCTATCAGCCGTGTGGATATTTCTGACCAATTGGCAAAGCCCCCGGAGTTTTCCTCAATTACTTTCAGCGTTCGTCGTAAGACTTCAGAAGTCTGGTTGTCGCTTAGGGTGATTCCTGCATCAAGGACTTTAATAGTGCTAGCCGCTGCGGCAAACAAATCATTTTTTGCAGGGTCCATCGACTCCCAATCGGGAAATGCCTGACTCAATTGCGAGGCAGTTTCCAGATATCTAGCTGAAAGCTCCCTGAGCTGAGATAATAGTACTGTTACAGGGTCGAAGTCGTTGTTTGACAGCCAATCCGGGTTTACGTAGTCTGGCTTGGCACTGAGATGTTCCAATAGCTCAGCGAGCTTCCTTGCTCCAGAGAGAGAGCGTTTCGTCCAAAATCCGCATTCTTCCGATCCCGCTTCCCATAAGCTCTCAAGCAGATCGAGTTGCTCTTTTGCGGTGTTGATTTCGCCAGTTAGTGTTGGCTGACGCCGAATCAGCTTCTCGACATCACCCAGTTCCCGCCAAAGAAAATTCGCTCCGTCTTCCACCGGTTTCCAATTCCTCGAAAGACTTTCCGCAATTGCAATAAGCCGAGCAAATTCTTCAGCTTCAAGACCTCGGTCGATAGTCGATATCTGGGGTGCAACTGGAATCTTTTCGCCATCTATGTTCGATATTCTTCCGATGGCAGAATATACGGTGAGCCCTAAGGGATGCCGAACCATATTCATCGCATCCGCATAGGCGCTCAATTCTCGGCGGCGTTGAAGAAGCGTTTTGAGTTCAATTTCAGGCATTCCTTCAGCCGGCTTAGGGAATTGATCTAGTCCGGCCCCTAGAGACATCGCAACTTCTTTTCTTGTAGCTTTATGACTGTGCAATTCCAGCACGTAGTCAGCCAAGCCAGCTTCTTTTAATCGCGAATACACAACATCGAGGGCAGCAGCCTTTTCACTGACGAAGAGGACAGTTTTGCCAAGGTAAAGAAGTTCTGCAATGATATTGGCTATGGTTTGACTTTTTCCTGTCCCTGGAGGTCCATCCATAATAAAACTCTGACCAGATCTTGCTGCTACAATGCACTGAAGTTGACTGGAATCAGCATCGAGAATATTAACTAATTGCTCGGGCGGAGCCTTCTCGTCAAGTTGCTCTTGTGAAACGGGTTCGAATACGGGTCCAGACGAATCCTCGAAGGAGTTCTCAGCAATTGCAGCAATGATCTCGTGCTCTATGATTGATTCTTCATTTTCTACGAGATCTCGGTACATCGCTTCTTTGGCGAAGGTAAACCGGGAAACCACGACTCTCCGTTCCACGCGCCAGCCACGTCCAGAAGCCATGGACTCAAGTTCGTCGAAAAAAGTGTCAAAGTCCGTATCGCTATTGGGATCAAAATCTGGCATTGCAAATCCGAGATCCTTTTCCAGTTTCACAGCCAGAATTGGATTTAGGACAGAGTCGCCATCGGTCCGCCGTAGCTTGAATGATTCAGCTGGCGATTCTCGCTGGAGAGTCACTGGGATAAGTATGAGCGGACTTACGACTCTATCGCTTGCCAAATCTTTGGGCCAAACCCAGTTCAATAACCCTACTGCAAGGTACAGTACCCATAGCCCTTTATCCATGAATAGCTGGCCAGAAACTCGGTCAAGAGAACTGAGGGACCGAGATATGGAACTATTGTCTTCCTTGTTGGTCATTAGCTCAAACTCAGTCGGAAGTTTCCCGTTCGAAATGGCAATTCTCTCGATCTCGAGCTCGTCAATTGGGAGATACAACCCATTTTGATTTGGCCGATTTGCGTTCTCGAGAAAAGCCGAATCGAGCTCTTCGGTTTCAGGCTCTTCGCTCAAGATGGATTCATCCAAATCGGGTAAAAAGAACTCCAACGCTTTGCCATCACCCAACCGTTCGGTAATGATTTGCCAGGAGGGGCTTAAAATTTCAAAAGTAGACACCTTGTTATGTCGAAAATTGAGTAATCCATTTCGTTTACTAAGGTCGATGAGATCATTTCGCCACTGCACGAGTTGCTCTCGGATATGCTCTCGGTTATTCTGCGCTTCTGACATTGACACGCTGATTCCTCCCAAGGAAGAAGATATTCCCAATACGGTGCGTCAAAAGGAACTTTCTACATCTATATTTACCCAGAGTGCAGCATAAGCAAATGTGACAACTCTGAATATCCCTCAACCACTATAAACCACGAATCCCTGGATTTTCCAAAGGTCCATCTTGAAGGCGAAGGTATAGGTGGTATCGCCCAGCGGGTACGCAAAGAATATCTATCTTGTCGCGACCTCTCAGCAGGCGAGGACAGATTCCGAAATCTGCACTACGAAGTGGTAGAATAACAATGTGGACACTACTGGCCCTACATTTTCCACTAATGAAATTGCTGAAAGCCTCGGAGTGAGTGTCCCCACGATCCACAGGGCAGCTTTGAGATTAAATCTCGAACCTCGTCGTGGTACCAAAAGAATCCTGCAATTGAGCGAGAAGGGTGCACAAGCCCTACTCGAACATCTTGGTAAAGCTCCAAAGCTGGATGGGTTCAGGCGAGAAGAGCTGTTCATCCTCCATGTCCTTCAGAAGCGTCCGTTTGACCTCAGGTCAGCTCGAGCTGTCGCACGGTGCGCAGGCATCTCCCCTTCGACTGCATCTGATGCTCTTCGTGAGCTAGAACAGCGAGGCATCGTAGAACACCGGTGCGTTACAGTCGCGGAAGGACACGCTAAACAAATAGAAGTGTGGACCCTAAGAATAGACCCCTACTGGATGACAGATGATCTTGCGGCACTGATCCGAAGTGTTGTACCACCAACGCCAAGCCAATGCAACGAACGAGCAGTGTACGTGCCCCAACGTTTCAAGCACCTGTTCTGGAATGCCGATCTCAGTAAACTAAATACCAGGACTCATGGCCCTGCGATTGCGATATCCATCCTCGAACAGTACGACCCTCACGCCCTAGCTTGGATCATTAACAACCTCGACAAGGAGGCATTTTCAGTAGCTGCTGGCCAGCGGCGCGGACTTTCCCCCAAGACCCTAGCCTTGGCTTCGCACATAGCTGAAAGCAAGTAACTATTGCCCCATCCATTAGAAGGTATCATGCCTGCTCGAAGCCATGAAACCTGGACTATTGCAACGGAGATTGCGTCTCAGTGGGGTTTCTATTTGGCGGACGGTACTGGATTGGCCCTCTACCTCCACCACCGGCAAAGCACTGACCTTGACTTCTTTGCGCACTCGGATTTTGAGCCGCAAGAGATTCTTGATGCGCCAAAAGCCCACAACCTGCCTATCGCGGTCTTGAACCTCTCCCCAGGTACCCTGAACGTGCTCTGCGGTTCAGTAGTCGTGCAGTTTCTATCTGTAGAAGGGCAAAAACAGCTCAGTTAAACTTCTCGAATAGATACCGCAGACGTCGCCTCTATTCCTGACATACTGGCAATGAAATTGAACGCGGTAACCGGGCGAGCAAAACTGCGGGACTATTTCGATCTCATGGTTATCGATCAGCAAACTGGATACCCGATCGAACAAGGGTTTTATTTCTTCCTTGAGCGATACCGCCCGCAGGTACCCGAACAATCGGCAATAATTGTGGTCCAATCATTAGGGTATCTAGATGACGTCGTCGAGGACGAGACAGTTCCGGTAGCCAGACAGGTTGTGGTTGATTTCTGGCATAACCGGACAGTAGAGGTGGCACGGAATCTCGACCGAAATTGAGCCTTTAGCGTGCGCCCCGATTCGAACCAAGTTCACAAGCCGAATCTAGGCGCCCACAAAGGCAAGGGTTATCGCCTCTCATTTAGCCGTGTGCGAATGAACGGAGCAGTGCCTGCCAATAAAGTTGTAACTCTGGTACCGTCTAATCGGTAGTTGTACCGATGCGACGCCGACTAATCCTGTTGGTTCTCCGTTAATGAATCCATGCCAAGGCGCAACCCAACCCAACCATAAAGGTCCCAATACTATTTTGCAGTGGCAACTATCACCGATACTTGGGGTGCAGATAGTTGGCTTCAACCTAAACCCGGGAGAGATTCAGGACATCGCTTCAGCCTTGGTAGTTAATCCTTCCCTCGACAACTGCATGCCAGGCGGGAACCCGATTCATAGTGGCCTATGCGCTCCAGGGATAATCGCCTCGCCGCCCATCAATACTGCCCAGGTTCCAATTGGTGGAACAGAGTTGGCATATGGAACCATCAAGAACCAGCCGTGGGTATTTTCAGCTTCAGTGAGTGCTAGTAACTCATGGATGGAAGTTGTATACGGCAATGTGGTGGTGACCTCTGGCGGAAGCACAAAACCAATGGCAACTGTAAATTGGGACAATGCTAGCAACGGAGAGACCTTTCTCTCTGGAACTGTGCCGAGTTGGGTAACTAGTGTCAGTGTCTCAGGTCCGAGCAATCAAACAACTGCCCTACTTCCCACCACACTCGACGGCTGGAGCTTCTTTATCTTGCCCATGGGAGTAGCAACAGCCCCTTGCAATGGTGTGTGCTCCGAGCCAATAACCGCAACCTTCTACGACGGATCAACTGTGGTCGGCCACGCCACTATGGCAACAACGGAAACGAGCTACGTCGGATTCAAATTGACGCAACCAGCTTGATCTTTATTAGGGCTCAATTGACCTTCATGTGGATCAACTCGCCCTCTCATAGGGAAGTTTGAGATCAATTGGTCCACAAGAAAGCATCACCAAAGCTAGAGTCGCCTCAGCAGAATGAAGCCCGTAACATCTAGCAATGATCGAGCGGATCTTGGTGTTCAAACCTTCAACTCGACCATTTGATACACCGAGTTCGATTGCGGCCATGATGCCCGCCTTATGGGTCCGAATTGTCTTTGACAATCGGACAAAGGTTTCAATCCGAGACCGAGCTGCACGCGAGCACCATCTCTCTAGAAGTTCATTTACCTCATCGTTAGATAGATCTCCAGCGAAGACCGCCCGGAGGGACTCCTTCATCTCGTATGCCCGCCAGAGTTTTCCACCGGTACGCTTGATTTGGTAAAGGGTTTCGTTCTGACGTTCCGTTAGATCACCAGGATTCTTTAGTAGTGCCCACCGCGCACCTGCGAATTTGCGGGCATATTCTGGCGAAGGAAGCTTTCTCATCTGACGCCAGAGATCTTTTCTAACCTCTTCTAGGGCTTCTGTTCCTAATTTTACCACGTGGAATGGATCGAGACAGATCCGTGCATCAGGGCAATGATCCGTAAATGCTTTGGCAAAAGCGGGTCCCATATCCATGGTGACTGCTTTTATCTCCGCAGATCTTTCCGGGCCTAGATCATTGAAGAACCCATCGAGACTACTTGCACTTTTCCCTTTTGCTCCATAGATAATCTTTCCGGTTTCGTGGTTGGTTACCAGAGTCAGATAGTTGTGATGCTTTCGATAGGAGATCTCATCCACCCCTACCAAAAAGAGGTTCTCTAGTCGTTTGGGATCGAGCTCTTCAGCTACTACCCGCTCACATATCATCCCTACTGTTCTGAAACGCAATGCGGGTGAGCTTGGTAACGGTGGTTTTGTCCATTTTGGATGTGCACCAGGCAACCAGGTGCTCGAAGTCTCTGGTAAAACGTGATTCACTTACTGGTCGTGCAAATGGCACTGATTCAGTTATTACTCCGTGGCTGGGACACTTGAGTCGTCTAAGTTGACAATAAAGCCATGTCTGGCGGACTCCCATGTCCATATGTCTCCAGCGCGAGTTGACAGTTCTAGTGTCGTAGCGAAAGTACGTACTGTAGTTGCAATTCGGACATACAAGCTTGGTACGAGTGAGCTTGAGCTTTACAACTATCTCTCCTTGTGAGAGAGAAACTTCACTTATAACGACACCTTTTAAGCCAAGGATCTGCTTAACTAGAGTGGTAGCGTGCACGGATCCGGTCTCCCTTTTTGAATGTTTAGCAACTCCAAATTTAGGGGCTTGGATCTGTGTACGTTTCTTAAGGGGCTATTTCAGCCCTGAAATCAAGATGTGTACTGGGATTATCACTTGCTTTAGTGGCACCTGGGACCCACATCTATGTCAATAGAGCTGAAAATGGTAGGCATCCCTCTCGGGCGATGATGTTGTTAACTGGCTCGATTTTTCAGCTCAAGAGGGCGTAGTCAGGTCCTAATCGGAAAGGTACCCAAAAACTAATTCCCTAGATTTGGATTGCTCACCATGGTAACCAAACGCAACACGTACGTCCGCTCAACGATGCAGCCTTCAACATAGCTGACTTGAGGGAACCCAGTTGGTGAAATATCACCGACGCTTGAATAAGTTTTATTCCCGTTGCACAACTGAATCCAGTTAGCCATTTCGATTCTCGCCGCCCTTTTGGTTTAAAAGGGCGTTCGATACACGAGCTCTTTTTTCAAAGATGCCAACAGCGGCTCAGCCATTGCATTGTCGTGGGATTATCCGGCTAATGGGTACATTAGTGCGCTCGAACCTCCGATTCGAGCCCGGATAATGCCCTGTTAACCTGCTAATCGAGGCAAATTGATTCGTGGGAATGGAGCCTCACGATTAGCCGGTTAACTGTGAATCGCCGAGATTTCCCATCGACTTGGAGAACTGAGAGAGGCTGAGAATTTCTCTGAACCCGTAACTTGTGTCCAGCGAGCTATGGTCGGATTTATGCCGACTTCGAACAAATTCTGATCGTGGAAGTTAGTACCGTTCAGAGAGTTACCGTACCAATATCCATAAAATGGACTATAACATCCAGATCGAGGAAGGGATATTGCCATAGCAGTCGCCCCCGTTGACAGCTTCTGGGCCGTCTGAAAAACGAGACGATCCTTCATCAGCGCTTTAAAACTGGTGCGCAGGCGGAGTCCGCAATTATCGAATGAATAGATATCCGCTAAAACCACCAACGCCTAGATTTGTGGATCGGGTATCTGGCCCCCGCTGTGTTCGCACTGCATTGCGCATTGTAAGTTGCAAACGTCAAGTGGATGCATTCAATATTGCTAGTAGAAGGGCATCCGCGAAGGGGCCGATATTTTGATCGTGGGGATCAATGCGGGTAAGGAGGCGGAATCTGGCGACGATGTTTAGTCGAATCAAACGCCATTTGAAACGGCCGACACGCCTTACAGCGTTCACGGCGTAAATTTTTATGGATAATATCGTTCTACCATCGTGGTAGAGAAGTTATCTAATTGCAAGTTAATCCTCGCTCACTGCTGGTTCAAGTAGCGTCTCTTACCATCCTACGTTATGCCATTATTTGGGTCGGACCGGCGAGACGGCTTTTCGGTCACGCAACACTTCGCCGCGGATATTTCCGTTGGCGTAATGTGGGCTGCATCGAGTACGCTCAGTTCCGTAACAACGCCTAGGGTCACAGCACATCGAATATAGCGAACATAGGAGGTCGACGTGACTATTCCGTTTCGCGAACCTACCCACGTCGACGCCCGTAGCAACAGTCAGGTTGCCATTCCGAATTAAAAATCGTCGATACACTCAGCAAAAGACCTTACTTGTGACTTAACTATTTAATGATTTGGCAAGAGTCGAAGCAGCACCTTGAATGAAAGGCCCGTACGAAAATTGCATCCTGTGTCATCAGACAATGAAGACGGGTCGACAACCAGCAATGGAAGCGGTAACGAAAACAACGGCTTCGCAAGATGGTATGAGTTGTTCTATCCGAAACTCCTAGCGACAATGGTCCTTGTGATTGGTGACCTCGAAGAGGCAAAGGAGGTTGTCGATGAAGCTTGCGTACGCGCACTTATCCATTGGCCCAAAATCTCTAAAGCCGAGCGACCCGAGGGATGGACCTATCGAGTTGCCTACAACGTCTTTCGTCGGCGAGCAAGGAGGCGAACTTTTGAAAGGCGCTTCCTGAACCGCCAAACAAAACCTTTCGACCTGCCTGCTCCAGCTGGAGAGATTTGGCTCTTGGTCAACGAACTTCCGTGTCGGCAAAGAGAGGTCGTAATGCTTCGATATGTTGGGGATCTTACCGAAGTCGAAGTTGCAGACTCACTAGGAATTACAAGAGGTACAGTCTCGCGAACCTTGGGTGCGGCTCGACAAAGACTCGCAGCCGACTTGGCAGAACCACTTACCGAGTCGGGTGACATTGCGAAAAGCAATAAAGACAGAGGAAATCATGACGATTTCCAAATCGAAAATGAACAAAAGAACCCGTCAACACAATTGCCCGATGAAACGCGACAAGCAAGTAAAGCGCAGATTACCAAAGGAGCACAATGTCACGATTGACAGAACTTACGAAGTCGCTACAAGAGGTGCCGCTAGCCGAAGCACCTTCAATTTCTACACTTAGCCAGCGAGCTAACCGCCGGCGAATTGATCGCCGTCGCCGCGGTTTAATCTTTGGGGCCATCGCGGTTTTAGGAGTCGCAATTTCTGGAACTACGTTTGAGCTAAACAAGGGCTCGAGTTCAAATGCACCATTGCTAAGTGCCCAAGTGACAGCCTTTGTCAACCCTGGTCCGCCGCACCTTCTGAATGGCGAGGTTAGCCTTGGCCCTCAACTAAGCGGTTGGAGACTAATCTCCGATCGACAAACAAACATATCTACGACTCCAGCCAACTACTCATCGTCGATCACCTATGAAAATGATTCGACGACGAATGGAAAATCATTTACCATCACTATCAATCAGGGAACGGTGAATCCTGATTTCGTAACACCTCCGGCAGGAGGCATTGCAAATGCAACCATAGATCAAGTAACGGTGAAGGGGCAAAAGGCTCTCTTGTTGCAAGTTTCTAATCAAATTTCATACACATCGGTAAAGGGACCAAACGGTACCCAATCAATGACTATTAGCGGTGCTTGTACCGATGCGATACCGACTAACTCCGTTGGTTCTCCGTTAATGAATCCATGCCAAGGCACAACCCAACCGAACCATAAAGGTCCCAATACCATTTTGCAGTGGCAACTATCACCGATACTTGGGGTGCAGATAGTTGGCTTCAACCTAAGCCCAGCAGAGATTCAGGACATCGCTTCAGCCTTGGTAATTAATCCTTCCCTCGACAATTGCATGCCAGGCGGGAACCCGATTCATAGTGGCCAATGTGCTCCAGGGATAATTGCATCGCCGCCCATCAATACTCCGCAGGTTCCAATTGGTGGAACAGAGTTGGCATATGGAACCATCAAGAACCAGCCGTGGGTATTTTCAGCTTCAGTGAGTGCTAGTAACTCATGGATGGAAGTTGTATACGGCAATGTGGTGGTGACCTCTAGCGGAAGCACAAAACCAATGGCAACTGTAAATTGGGACAATGCAAGCAACGGAGAGACCTTTCTCTCTGGAACTGTGCCGAGTTGGGTAACTAGTGTCAGTGTCTCAGGTCCGAGCAATCAATCGACTGCCCTACTTCCAACTACACTCGATGGCTGGAGCTTCTTTATCTTGCCCATGGGAGTAGCAACAGCCCCTTGCAATGGTGTGTGCTCCGAGCCAGTAACTGCTACCTTCTACGACGGATCAACTGTGGTTGGCCACGCCACTATGGCGACCACAGAAACGAGCTACGGTGGATTCAAATTGACGCAACCGGCTTGATCCTTATTAGTTCCTGCTGGAGAATTACTACTTTTGGTCCGCCTATCAAGGATCTCAATTGAATTGAAGGTGCGAGGGCTGAGCTACCGAGGGGCAGATCTTTGGGAATCCGGTCACGGAAAAGGTTAATTGTAAACAAACCACGCAGCAGGGAAAGCGGCAGACTCTACCCCGGTAATTCAATTAGTTGAACAGGTTTGACGTGTGTAGGTCAATTCATTTCGAAATGCAAGACGTTTCGCCCTCCCTTCATAACCATGAAGCTCCTCGAGGCGCCATTTGAGCAACTCTGCTCGTCGACTCATATAGCTTGCAAGTACTGAAGTTACAAAAGTTGATAAACTTACTCAGGTTTAGCTTTATAATCTTCAACGAAGGTGAAACCAAGCCAAGGGAGTTAGAAAATGTCAGTCCTAAATGAAATACTAGAGGCGAATAAGGGCTACGCAAAGGAGTTCGGAGACAAGGCCAACCTTGCAATTCCTCCAGCACGCCGCTTCGCAATCCTTACCTGTATGGACGCACGTCTTGATCCAGCAAAGTATGCGGGATTAAGTGAAGGCGACGCTCACGTAATTAGAAACGCCGGAGGAAGAGCTAGCGACGATGCCATTCGTTCATTGGTTATCTCATACAAGTTATTGGGAACTAAAGAGTGGTTTGTCATCCATCACACCAATTGTGGTATGGAGTTCTTCAGCAACGACCTCATGAGTAACCTTTTGGCTTCGAGCCTTGAGACCGCTGAACTTGGTGCTGCGGGATTCAAAGATGTTGGTCAAGGACCTGGCTCAAATGAAGGAAAGTACATCAATTGGTTGACGATTCCTGATCAGGCATCGTCAGTACTTGAGGATGTAACTCGAATCAAATCGCATGCTCTCGTGCCAGCGTCGATCCCGGTCTATGGATATATCTACGATGTTTCAACTGGAAGCCTAATTGAAGTTCCAGAGGCGACCAAGGTTGGTCAAGCTCGATAGCGATTCGTCTCGCACGAGAAGATATCTTGCAAAAGAGCCCACTACCCCACCGAATTGTCTTCGAAGGTAGTGGGCTCTTTTGTGTTTGTTAGAGACCGCTCATTTGGAGATCGCCGTTAGTCCCCTGTGTTGATCAAATCAACCGTATTTGCGATACATCGGCGATTTTCGTTGGCGATGGAGATCACTGGTAGCTTGAATGGTTCCCGGAGCCCACCGTTCGTTTCCATAGTTGCAAGGGTAAAGTAACGGCGACTGGGACTGGTATTTTATCTTTGATATTTTAGGCCGATGGCAACGGTGTGGGAATGCCAAGAATACCAAATGCCCGCGTCTACGTTCCTTCTGAGTTTGCCACGATCACAGTTCTAACAAACTGGTAATTCCGACGATGAATCGGTCCATTATCGCCCATCTTGACTTTGCTTATCCGCGACGTTCTACCTGAGCTGCCGCGAATATATCGAGGGAAGGGTCTTCGTGACAAAGACGTTCCCATAGGACTATACGGGAGACAATAGAGTGCTGGAGTCCTCTTAATGCTCTGTGACATCGTGAATTATGTTTGAATCGCCAGCGAACTTCAGTTCTCAATAATTAAGCGCCGCGAACGAATAACCTTTGATGAACGACATAGTGGTTGAAACTGCAATAGAGTTAGGGCAATAGATCAGCGAGGTTTGCGATGGTCATTGTTTCCCTAGTGTTATTGGCACTTACCCTATTGGTCATTGCGGCTGGACTGCACCTAGGCCCACACTCCTCCGTAGGAGCAGGAGTCTCTTCGTTTGTAGTTGCAGGAGTAGCCGTCTCTGTTCTGGCTAGTCGCACCTCATCGATTACTACCCTTACGCTGCTAATCTACGGACTTATCTTTTTGATCTCGTTGGGAACGATTGCCTTGGGGCTCAAAGGCGTTCTATCAAAGCCAAAGACATCGACACCACAGAGGTACAAGTCGCTACTTGGTAGAACAGGGGTGGCTTCGACTGATTTAGCTCCCTCGGGGACCGTAACGGTCGATGGGGAGAGCTGGAGCGCTGATGCACTTGAGGGTGTCATTAGTAAGGGTGACAATATCTTCGTGGTAGAGGCCGACCAAATCCACCTCAAGGTCGCCATCGACACTTTCAATACCAGCACTTCAACGAGTGTTGAATTAAATGAATCAACCGGTAAGGAAAACAATAATGGTAAAGACGATCATTGAACTAGCCGTAGCTTTAGTCCTCTTGTTCGCAATTGTGCGGGTTCTCTTTTCGACCTTCAAAATTACGAGAGATTACCAGAGGTTGGTGGTCTTTAGGTTGGGTAAGTCCAATGGCGCAAAGGGGCCAGGGCTTGTTGTTATAAACCCAATTACCGACAGAATATCCTTAGTAGATCTTCGAGAGCAGTTTCTTGAGATCCCACATCAGACAGCTATTACTAAGGACAATGCTCCTATCTCTATTGACTTCATTATGTTCTACCGCGTATTTGATCCTGTTACATCGGTTGTCAACATCCGTGACTTCTCCGGTGCTGCACTGAATATTGCTGCTACCACGCTTAGAAGCGTTGTCGGAGACATGGCCCTCGACGATGTCCTCTCCAAGCGCGAGGCGATGAATACATCGCTAAGAGTAAAACTCGATGAAGTAACAGAACGATGGGGAGTCAAGGTCACCAACGTTGAAGTTCGTGAGATCAATCCGCCACCGGCAGTTCAAGAGGCTATGACTCGCCAGATGTCAGCAGAGCGTACCAGACGAGCAGTTGTTACTGAATCTGAAGGAAAGAAGCAGGCTGCCATCACTGTCGCCGAAGGACAGAAGCAAGCTGACGTTCTTTCAGCTGAAGGTGCCCAGCAAGCGGCAATTTTGACTGCTGAAGCAGAGAGGCAATCTGCGATTTTGCGGGCGGAAGGCCTTTCTACTGCCCTATCTGTTGTTGGTCAGATTGCCAAGGACTCAGACTCAAATACTTTGCTGCTTCAATACCTTGGTGCATTGAAAGAGCTAGCCAACTCCCCTTCTACAAAGATCCTTTTTCCGATGGAGTTGACGAACCTGCTGTCAGGGGTTCGCGACATGGCGATGGGTTCGACTACTGCGAGCAACACGAGTAGTGATCGGTTAAGTGGTCAAAGTTAGGAGTTGATCGAAAGTTCAGAGGGATAATTCCTCCGCTGGCTAAAGCAGATTGATTTATCCATTAGTGAGCTATTGATTGACGACCCTTATGTCCTTACTCGCGCGAAAGAAATGTTGTGTATCCTAGGTTTGGGATTTGAGCGTGGGATTGCTCATAGTTAATTCCATGTTGGATAAATGGGTGTATACGAAAGCTAACGAACATTACCCCAAGTTTAACGCCTCCTTCCATGCCAAAGGAGTCCCTCCTACTTTGCTTCGGGTATTTGGTTGTCTTATTGCATAAATCCGAGGAATTCTAAAACAAACCGTGCGCGTACATCTGGTGATTCTTTGTAAATTTGGTATCTCGCCCCAACTATATTTCCCATCTCTGAACGCAGATCCTCAAGCGGTTCGGCGATGCTCTTGGCACTCGCATATATGAACATTTCCTCCCCGTCCGATGTCAGAACGTCGATCGTAGCAGTGTAACCGAGAGCTGTCGAGCGAATATACGGTTCGCTTTGGATGATGAATTCAACAGGCGTCTCGCTCACTGTAAGCCTTGCTCTATAGCTAGCTAAATGTCGTCGTTCGAATTCTAGTTCCTGCTGGCCTAATTTACTTCGAGTTCGATTAGCGGATGAAAGTGCTGGCGTTAAACTTCTATTCAAATCTTCGATCATTGTCGCTGGTGAAGTTGAGTGGTTATTGAAGCTCGAATCAGGAGGTAGGTCTCCACTTACAATTGCAATAAATGGAACCATCGAAATTTGACTTAGATCAATATCTAACTTGATTATCGGAGCCGAATTGACAATCGCGAAAGTTTCATTATTTGTTTCAATAGCTTTGAAACTTTTTCGACCGTCAAGTAGAGCAAAGCCTGGTAGCCAAATACGGCTGTCGTATATTTGTGACTGCGGAAAGAATGAGATCGCTTCAAAAATACTTTTATCTACGTATCCTGCGATCCAATTTCCGAGTTGTGTGACTTTCAATTCAGGAAAAATGCCCACTGAATTACCTTACCTCTAATTTGCAATGGTACTTGGAATACATTTTACTCTTTGTATCACTACCGTTGTTGACTCGCTTCAAACACTTTATTGAAATCTTAACCATTTTCTTGAGTTTCGTTTAAGGAGGAAATATGCAGCACGTAACCATTGCCTATGGGCGTAATCTGAGTTGAAAATTATCGACTTTGTTCAACATCAATTTAGTTACTTACGCACGTGACTTATTGGCGCAATACCAGCGATCGTTGAAATCGATGTCATTTTCACGAACTTGACCATTATATTAACTTCCTTTCCTAGTCCTAATTTAATTTTTTGTCGAACTGATCAAACGCTTAATAGCTATCAGGCTGCGCCTAAATGTTTCGCTTCTAACCGACCATGCTAAGTAACAAGCTGGGATGGTTGACTATCTCGTTGATAGGATCAAGATTACCACGGTTGTGAAGTAGCCAAGATATCGGATTTCATTTTCATCAGCGCAGGTCTATGATCTACTTGAGATTTTAGCTCATTGGATTGCTATTCTAAGTTCTTCCTTTTTGTTAGGTACTAACTCGTGCTAATGGTTTCAGATAATGCTTCGACAAGAATCTTCGAACTATAGTCCTTCCTCGCATGGATTTCTTTGATTGCTTCTTCAATTGTATTTCTACAGGTGAACTTATATACAAATGTTGGCTTATCCTGTCCGATTCGTCGTATTCGATCTGCCGCTTGATGGTTTTGGGAAGGATTCCACCATTGGTTAAGAAAGATTGCGTGGTTAGCTCTTGTCAGCGTTAGGCCTTCTGATCCAATCTTTCCAGATGCCAAGAATATGCCTCCTGAATTTCCAAATTGGGCTGCTAGTTCTTGCCTCTTTGCTGAAGACGTCTCCGCGGTGAGTAAGTATTTAGGAATGTCATTAAATTTTTCATTTACGAGGTCGTTTGCTAACTTTAATAACCCTCTCCAGAACGAAAAGATTACGACGCTTTCGTTATCGGTGATTGCATTATTGATGATGTCAAAAGTTCGATCGATCTTGGATGACTCTTTAGTGACTGGATCAAAATCGCAAACGCTCCTAAGTTCGTTAAAGTCAGCCAAGTGGTTTCGATTATTCATTCGACGTATTACTAATTCGTAGCTCTTTCGTTGCGCTTCCGATAGCTCGAGAATTTCTGACCGTTCGGTCAGGGGAGGCAGTTGACTTAGTACTTCCGCTTTATTTCTTCGCAATATATAAGGTGCGGCTCTGTTTCTTAAAGTAGGCAAACCTCTATTGAGATCTCGTTTTGAGAATTTATTTTGATCTAGAAGGACCATAAGGTTTATGTAGTCTTCGGGATGTCGTTCTAGAGGTGTACCTGTAAGTAACCACATCCGTTGAGTCTCAAATTCACCGATTGCCTTAGTTCTCTTGGTAGCAGGATTTTTTATTCTGTGGGCCTCATCCGCTACGAGGAGATCAAATCGCTTTGAAGCGGCTTTTGAGAAATATTGCGCTACTTCGTAACTTGTGACGGTTACGTGGTTATGAATGTAGGCCGCATGCCATACATAGTCGATGGATTTCTCCGGCGCGATACATGCAGAAACACAAAGTGACGGCGTAAATCTCGACGCAATATCTAGCCAGTTGCCAATCAGCGTACGTGGCACAATGATCAGAACACGATTAATGCGTCTATCGCCAATCATTCTCTCAATCGCGGACAATACTTGTACCGTTTTGCCGAGTCCCATGTCATCGGCCAAGAGGATTCGCGTATTATTTGACAGCCATTCAACACCTTCGCGCTGAAAATTGTAGAGTGGAATCATTCCCGAATTATTTCCATCGATTTCTGACCTGACATCAGCGCTATAAAGGCTTGGTCTCGCAAAATCCCTCTGCGGGAGGTGCGATCGTTCGCCATGGATATGCCTCTTTAGTGATTCACACTCCTCCTCAAGGGCTAGTTCAAAATGATTCAACTAAATGTTCCTTTTGAAGCGGAGCTTATTGAACCTAAGTCTCGCAGCGTTATCGAACACTGAAAGGTTTTGATAAAACGCTTATTCACTAGCTTTACGAAGCATTAATTCCGCGTCCACTCGAAGTTCATCATGATTCAAGATTGACCCATTTGGAGGTATCGCCACCGTACTGTAGTTTTTCACAATATCGTCGATGCAGTCTTTTTCATCGATACTGCCAACTACGAAGTCCACTGCTTGCAGCATAATATTGGTAATGGCGCTAAGCGCCTTAGTTCGTTCTTCGCTGCGCATTTTCCAAGACGCATTGGCCGTATGGTCAATCTCGCCGTTAGCGGTCTGGACTAGGATAAGATTTCGCCATGGAAATTCTGTTAGTTCCCATGGGAGCCTAGACAAGTAAGCAAGCTTTTCAGATACGGAGTCTGCTTTTATTACGTCAAGAAGCTCTCGGACTACACGTGCTAGAACCATCTGTCCAATCGGCCAGAAGAAAGAGGTATCTTTCTTGCTGTCACTTTGTTCATTCGCGGCTGTATGGTCACGGAAGTTAGAAGGATTTTGTGTTGAAATTTCAGGAAGCGCTTTTACCATTCCGCTCCATATTTCTACCAATTCATTGTAAAGCTCGTCTATCTCGTTATCCTCTGGCCTAAATCGCTTATAGTCCTTCAGTTTTTCGTTTTTCGATCCCCACCCCAAATTCTCACGTGTTTTAGAGGAAATTAGGGTCGTATTTAGGTCGTAGAACGTTTCGATGTTCGTGAAGTATTGAGAGGAAGCCTTCATATTTTTACCTTTGGTAGTGTCAACGTTGATTCCTCCGATAACCGCATCATCTGTTTTCGCAAAGATAGAACTCTCTAGAAGCAAGCGACGAGTAATAATTGCGAGAACGTCGTCTTCGTCCATAATTATGTTGGTAGCGTTATCCATCGGCTTTGCGTACCGGTTGAGATGGCCGAATAGTCGCCTAAATCGTTGGCGAAATTCTGCCATCCGTTCTTGGGTCTCTTGACCCTTTTCGTCAATCGTGGGCATTACTAGAATGACGCTGATCTCTTCGTTTCGAAAGTCATCAGGAGCATTTCGGTATTCGGGCGAGTCCGGATTGAGCAATTCTTTGATTGCAGTGAGCCGGTGCTGGCCATCTAAAGCGTAATACTGCTCTTTCCCTGTAAAGAGGAGAATTCCAAAGTCTTTCAATGAAGGATCATTTTTTAGCATTATGAATTTCTCATCTTGCGAGACGTCGACTGAAAACCATTCAGCTTCTCCCCCTATCGCAGCGATTACTAACGAATTGAAAAACCTATCTTCATGCTTTTGAATATACGAGAGAATTTCACCCTTAGCACGGGAGGTATTAAGTTCACGTTGCAGAGCGTCACTGATATCTCGACTTTCGTATACGCCTGTGGATAACTTTACGTGCATGGCTAGTTCCGTCATTGACATCTTCGTGATGTAATAAGTCCATCTGCCCATATGTGCACGTATTGCGGGAAAGGTCTTCACTTTATATTTCTCCTTGTTGTAGCTAAACGCTCTCGTTACTTTTGCTGATATTGTTTGTAATCCAATTTATGACGCACAGGGTTTTATTTTGATCTATATCCAGATGCAGGTACCCCTTCCAATATCCGTGCACCATTTATTTTGTTCGTTGCTGGATTGAGAAGGCTAATTAAATGGGACTCAGCTTCATTTAGCTGTTCGGCAGGACACGTGAAGCACCAAAAATCAATTGTAGAGTTGGTATCTAATCCCCTAATGTATCTTGAAAGATCAGGATTATGGCTTGCCTTGATATGTTCTTTCAATCGCTTGCGCAAGTCATTGCTTTTCCCAACATATATAACGTAGTACAAGCTCGACAGCAGTAAGTTGATACCGGTGCGATTTTTTGGATCTTCAAAGCGGCTTCGTGCGCAAAGTACATAAATCCCAGGTTCAGCAGGTACAGCTGAAATAGTACTTTCCTTGAGCTGTCGTTTTCCGCCATGCGGCTTGAGGACAATTGAGCTTTGCGAAAGGCTCTCAAATTTGGACTTTTCAAACAGTATTGAGTGCTCAATCATAGTTGTACTCCATGAATTTAATTTTGCTTCTACTTCCCTCGTGGTTAGGCACTTGATCAACTTTAACTACTGCGTTTCGGATGGCACCGTGATTCTTACGAATTACTTCTAAGTCACTCGCCAAAGATGAGGCTATAGCGATTTCGCAAATCTCATTGTTAGGCAAGGTTACGACTATCGTCGGCATATACCCCTCATCTGAAAAGGAGATGAATGGCTCGGTTTCTATTCTGAACGTGGTTGGAATAAATGGTGCCGTGATTCTTCTTCGTTTTGAAGCTACGTAGATCGACGGAAGCTTTCTGTATCTTTGTTTGATCTCATCATCTTCGTATGATGAGATTGCAAGTGGTTCTCTATCTTGTAAATTTATGAGGGTTTCGTTCGGTCCGAAGAAGGTCGACTTGTCTGCCTTTAAGGGTTCGCCTAACTTCCCTTCAATAAGAGCCAAGAAGCTTACGGTATACGCATTTGTATAATATTGCATACTTATCAAGTTTAGTAAGCAAGAGCCATTTTGGAATCAGATTCGCGGAGTAGCGGATGTGGAGACGCAAACACACATGTATTGAGAAGTCGCTCTACCAAGGACATTTCAAAGTGCCTTCGGTTGAATCGGTATGCGAATTCCTCGAGGTAAAGTTGCTTATGTTCCTCACGTCCGTGGTATGTTCCGTCGATAAATTTCTTGCAGTTCCCTATCAGGATGTTGAGCCATTTGAATGTTACATGTGCTTGTTCGTCTTTGGATAGAGTGATCGAATGCGCTAGTCCAAGGTCTCGAGCACATACCCCGTAACTTGGGTTACCATCACTTATCAGCTTGGTATCGGAATCTAAACGTCTCACAAAAACATCTTTGAATGATTTAGCAGTGGTATCTTTGATTACTTCCATGAAGCAATGAGTAGGAGCACCATTGCTAATCGACACTCCAATTAGGACATTGGTTTGTTTTGTTCCCTTTCCTCTTCTGCCTTCGCCATGGCTCTCACCACCTAAAAAGAACTCATCTACTCAGGCGTTTTCTCCAAGTTTATATAAACCATTTCGGTCAGCCATTGCTTTTCGTAGCTTATTTAGCATCAACCAGCCAGTCGAATAAGATACTTGAACGAATTTAGCAATGGTAGTAGCCGAAAGACCACGCTTGTCGTTGGACAATAGATAGATAGCGGAGAACCACTTGGATAAAGAGATATGGCTTCGATGGAAGATGGTTCCGGAGGTAACGCTAGTTTGACGGTGACAAGATTTACATTGAAAAAGTGGAGCTCGAAGATGCTGCATTTCTTCGATGNTTTGGCCTGATTAAGGTAAACTGGTCAGAGTCACACTTTGGGCATCTAAATCCCTCTTTCCACCGCAATTTGATCAAATGATCTTCACATGCTTCCTCTGAAGCGAAGCGTA
>NZ_JXYS01000033.1 GCF_000949295.1 Acidithrix ferrooxidans | reverse complement strand
GTAAGCGTGAGAATGGCTAAATCGTTGCTCTGTTCTTCCATTGGTGGTTTCTAGCACCAGTGTCGCCTAAATCTAATTAATTTCGATTTCTCGTGGATCGACTTACCTGGTTGAAAATTTCTTTTAGTTGGTGATCACAAGTCAGCAACTTGGAAACGCTAGACCCCACTTAGCTCCAACGACAGCTACTGAGCCCTTCACCAATAGCCTTTTCTTGATCTTTAGAATGAAGCCCCTCATCGTCCGTTCAAGGTTTTCGTTCTACAGGGTTGATATTCCGTACAAAGCGATGCTAACTTCCTTGACGCTTGCGGTGTCAATGGCCGCTGAGAAATGCAAGTTAATTGCCGCGAACAATGCATACAGGGGGCCGTCGCTTTTGAATGTTTTACCACAGCTCGCGTTAAGCTAAAGCCCTCCTTTTTGGCCATTACGAGTAGATATTTCATACGGTTCTGCAATGGGCATTTCTTGGAGAGGAGAAACTATGCAAGTCGTTGGGCGCTCTAGCCGAATTCGCACCTTACAGGCCTCGGAGAGCTATGTAGAGTCGATCAGATGAAAGTTGTCGATGGCAGTTTGATTTTTAGCTAGGGTTGACATTTCGATGTGAGGGAATTGGAAAAAGATCTCTTTATTATTCCTCTTTAATTGGTAGAAATGATACTTGAGAGCATTGCGGCCACAGTTGGTGAAGCCGATCGTTTGGCAATTGCCCGGGTACTCAATCAGACGACTGCTAAACCTACCATGTTCGCTTCACTCTACCGAGCGTTCTTAGGCCATCCTGACGCAGTATCGATCGGTGCGCCTCCATTGGTGGGACGTCTGGTTATGGCTTTGAGAGAGGCAGGTATAGCAATTGGCGAACCCGCATGTTTAGGATGTGGACGAACAAAACACAAGGTGACCTCGTCGCAGGAAGGCGGGGTGTGTGGTAATTATCGGCGTCGACAGCTGGCTACAACGTGTGTTTCGTGTGGGAAGATAAAGATCGTCCACAAACCTAATCAGCACGAACGGAACATTGCTCATCACCACTAGCAATGCTCCACAACTCAATAGCCCCAATGGCGGCGCTAAAGAGCTAGAAGTCTATCCAACCAAACAGGAGGCAGCTATTTGCGAACTCCACTGGCCCGCTACGTGACGATAGCGCGACGATTCTGTTATACATCTTCGATCTCCTAAGCCAAAAGCAACGAGAGATCGTCAATTAGTTGTCTGAATTGGCAGAGTTAAGTGTGGTCATTTGATTTAGTTGCCGACTTATCGTCGGCAACTAAATCAAATGACCACCACGGGTAAGTCGATCCACGGGAAACCTAAATTAACTAAATTTTGGCGGCACCAAGGTGCCAGAAAACCATTAATCTGGAACTGAGCAAATGTGCCAACTATTCTGACACTCACCGCTACCCAAAAAGATATCTACTCAATTCTTGGGATAGTAGACACCTCAGGTCGAACCAAGACGGTGATTGCTCAACTGTAGTGCCCAAATCTTGACACCAATATGGTCATAACCTGGGCTTTCATGGGGCGGTGCCCGAAACTAGAGCTAGGGATATCAGGTCTATCCAAGCGCGACGTCTCCAGCCATCAAACTTTCATTTAATTCCAGGATAAAACTTACATAAGGTCATCTTAAGGCCGATAACCAAAGGGATGAAGTGGTCCTAGTTGTTCTGAGTCTCAACAATAAAATCAGCTGAAAGGTCGGCATACAATATGTCTATCGACATAAATCACGGTCAAGCTTTCGATACTACTGAGCCAACCGTGGCAAATCAATCTTCGATTTCGCGATATGAACTAATGGATTCAATCGACCTTGCAGATCGCATAATTGACCTTATTGAAGGATCTTCTCATATCGCGATTGTAGCTCGCAACTTCGCCGATCGCCTTGATGTCACCTCGCATGATACCACGACTATAGCCGCCTCGATAGAGGAGATGTCAGCCACTGCCAGGGAGATCTCACAGAACGCTCAGATCGCATCAGATGTAGCCGAAGCGTCCAAACAGCGCGCCGAAAACGGCTCGCAAGCGCTAACTCGCCTCTCTGGCCAGCTTCAAAATATGGAGAGCGCGGCCTCAGCAATCTCCCATTCGGTCGAAGAGTTCGTTTCCGAGACAAGAATAATTACTACGCTGACCGAAAGTGTCACCGATATTGCCGACCAAACCAACCTCTTGGCCCTAAATGCGGCTATCGAATCTGCTCGAGCGGGGGTGCATGGCAAAGGATTTGCTGTAGTGGCGGAACAGGTTCGCTCCCTCGCAGATCGCACGCGAGAGATGGCTCGTCAAATCGCCGCAAGCGCAACAGTTATAAACTCGAAGTCAGAGGCGGTTCGAAGTCTATCCTTACAAGGACAGGAACTTGCAAGCACGAGCTCCGCTTACATCAATGAAGCCATTGGAGTTCTCGCAGAGGCAGAAAATGCCTCAATCGAGGCCAAAGAGAGAATCTTGCAGATTGCCATTGGAGCTGAAGAACAAAGCGTAACATCCTCAGAGATGGCACACAACGTATCAAATGTCGATAGCGAACTTCTAAATATAAAGTCGAACTTCTCTACGATTACCGATGGCGTTATGAGGCTCACTGAATCCGGCCATAAAGCGGTTTCAGACGTTACATCAAATGGCCACAGCGCGCAGCTAATTTCAGCGACCAAAGCTGACCATCTACTTCTAATACAATCAGTCATCTCGGCAGCCTACAGTAGTGATCTTCGAACGCGCTCGGAGTTCAAACTCGCAGACGAACACCATTGCCGCTTAGGTATATGGATCGATAATGTCGGCTTCGAAGAGTTCTTCGACAGCGTCGCATTTGCCCAATTGCTTCAAGTACACCCAGAGATTCACAACAGTGCCAAGAAGCTCTTGGCAAGCGCGGTCGATAACGATCGCGATCGAATGGCCAGATACACAGTTGAACTACTCTCACACGTGCCAATAACACTTTCAAGTTTAGATGACATGAGATTTGAAATCCTAAAACTCGAATTCTAACGAGACCACCCGGAAAACAAAACGAGCTCGAGAATTGGACGGCTCGAGCTCGAAGAGCCTTTGGTCACGCTAAAAAATTGACCATTTAATCGATAAAAAAGGTCCGTCTTTTTTCGTGTTTATATCTATTTAAAGGCAACTTAGCCATTGAAGCAAAGATCAACGACGGATAGTTACGACTTTGATAAATCGGTATCCATGAATGTTGCGCCAATGCCATTAGGGTATAAAAAGTCTTGAACGTTGGGGGCATTGCTCCCATCCCAAACAACGAAACGAGAGATTAATATGGCATTCGACCTCGCAACTCGTATCCTTGAAGGAGACAACACTATTTGGGGACCCAATAGTGTCGCCCCAAATCGCCTTGGTTGGATACATCTAATTGAACGCACACAGGAGTTCCTGGACGACTTACGCTCATGGAGCGAAAGTATCGATCAATCCAAAATTGTAGTACTAGGTATGGGTGGGTCTAGCCTTGGACCGCGCGTCTTCTACGACTTTACAAAGCGGACTAATAGTGCGATCCGAGAGATAGTGGTAATTGATTCAACAGACCCACGTGGCTTTGCTGACCTAGACATTACCGACGCAGCCTTCATCGTCTCATCTAAATCTGGAACGACAGTTGAATCAGAGGCTCTATTTCGTTTCTTTCGAGGTCGCCAGTCGAATCCAAAAAGATTTATCGCCATTACCGATCCGGGGTCACCACTAGAGGCAATGGCAACCGAACTAGGCTTTAGCAGAGTCTTTTCAACTCCACAAAACGTTGGCGGTCGATTCTCGGTCTTCAGCGAATTCGGCCTCGTGCCTGGCATATTGGCAGGCATCGATATAGTTGAACTCCTCAGCGCTGCCCAAAAGACTGACAGTGGCAAATATGTCGAACTCGGAGAGACTCTCGGTGCCAACGCTAATTCTGGAATACCGTTCGTCTCTATCGAATATGAAAGCGACAACAAGCGCTCAATCGGTATGTGGACCGAACAGATCTTGGCCGAGAGCACTGGCAAGGAGGATAAGGGGCTAGTTCCTGTACCACACCGGTCAAAAGAAGGAACTTATCCAACCTCTAACTTGATAGTGGAGTGCAGTAACGTACAAGAGTTGGGACAACACCTATATGGAATGCAACTCGCTACCGCAGCAGCAGGATACAGCCTAGGTATCGATCCATTCAACGAACCAGACGTCGGCGTATCAAAAGAGATAACTCGCCGAGTTTTGGCTGGCGAAAAGTTCAACCCGACCCTAGAGGATCTCGAGCGTGATCAGGTGGAGAGCTATATCTCCGACCGTAGTGACGAGGGTAAATACTTCGCACTATCAGCCTATCAACCACTTGGGTTCGAGGACGAACTATACGCCTGGCGAGATGACCTAGCCAAAGCTATAGCTACCTCACCAATCACAGCAGGACTCGCACCTCGACATCTTCACTCCACTGGACAACTGCACAAAGGTGGGCCAAAGACGCTTGAACTGATCCAAGTCGTCTCAAAGGACTATGGGCCTAAGGTTACAATCCCAGATATGGATACCGACTTTGGAACTCTGATTAGAGCTCAGGCAGATGGCGATGCGATAGCTTGTCAAAATCGCGGTCAAAAGGTATCGCGACTCTATCTTTGAAGAACTTAACGACTGAAGCTCCAAGTCTTCTCGTAGAAGCTTGGAGCTTCAGTTCGATCTATGGTTTCCAATTGATAACTTACAAGATCGGAAAGCCATAACAGCCTGAACCAAATGCCGCAAAAATAAGTCTCAATTGATCATTTGCACCTATAAAAGCTAATGACAAAACTAATACCAAGATAAAGATCCCAAAGGCGAAAATAAAATGGATAACTACCGATTCGAGGTCTCACCAGACGTTGGGACCTCGCTCTCCAATCTCCTAGCACGACACATTGAAACTTCACCTGACCATCGAACCTCATTCTTTGCCACAGGTGGATCCCAGGCTACAATGTGGTACCCAACGATAGCATCGAAGTGGAATTCTATCATTTCGAAAAATGGCGCTCTTGATCTTTTCTTAGGTGATGAACGATTGGTTCCCCTAGAAAGCCCAGACTCAAACACTCGACTCATCAATGACCTCTTGATGGAAAAGGCTTCTGGCGCGGATATCACCTATTTCACACCTACCCTTGGCCAAGACACAGCTTCATTAATTGCGATCGAGCAACTTTGTGGGTCGTCAACACTGCTCGCAAATGAAGAGATCGAGCCATACCGAAAGTTTCTAGCTTCCCTAATAAATCGATATGACGAGCTTCTGGAAAAAACAGCTTCAAATCGATTCCTCCATCTTGGTCTAGGGCCAGATGGTCACATAGCCTCGATTTTTCCAAATAGAACTGACTTCAACATCAAAGGCAAGTTCTGCGAGATCGGTTATGACTTAGCTCAAGTCAACAAAAACCTACGTCTAAGCGTAACCATGGACTTTATCAACTCTTCAAAAACTGTTGTGCTATCTGTAACTGGCCGTGAAAAAGCTAAAGTTCTACGTAAGGTACTTGAAAATCCAAGCGACTACCCCGCAGGGAGCCTTGGGGCTTTGGATCTGATAATCCTAGTTGACGAGGATGCAGCTAGCGAATTCGATCTCTAGAGGGCGAATTTATCTTTCCCTTTGATCGCCAATGCCCACTCACAAAGAGTAAAAGCAATCACCTTCGAGATCAATCGAAGTAGATCAATCGAAGTAGTAGTCCCCCCCCAATCCCAATAATCTTCCATCTCTCGAACTATCAATGAGTTTTGGTCTCTCAGCCATCAAAGCGCATGGGGGACCAAAACTCGATGACCAAATACGACGTCGCAAAATAAAAGAGGCGCTAACACCAAGCCAAAAACCAAACAAAACTCGCACTCGCCGCCATAGTTTTGCTGAAATACGAACAACAAGACACCAAGTATTACAGGTCCGACCCCAGTCCCATCTCCCAGTCCCATCTTGGCGGTGCAAAAGTCGAGTGAACCTTCGAGGTCGCAACTAACAAAGATTCGGCTCTCCCAGTAGTATTCGGGTCAAGCAAATGAACTTTGGAGATATCAAATGTAGCGCAGTCTCCCAAGAATGACCCAGAACCAATTAATTTGACCTATTGTTAGAAATATGGGATCACAACTTTCTAATTTATCCACCACCCAACTGCTGGAGCGAGCAAAAAAGATACGAGATGAAACCTTTGGTGATTGCATAACATTCTCGCCAAAGGTCTTCATTCCGCTAACCCAACTTTGCAACGATAGTTGTGGATACTGCACCTTTGTAAAACGCCCGTCTCAGTTAGAAAGCCCTTTTTTATCACCGGCTCAAGTAGAAGAGATCGTCCGCCAAGGCGTACAAGCAAACTGTCATGAAGCACTTTTCACCCTGGGAGAGCGACCTGAAGATAGGTGGATTCAAGCTCGTCAATGGCTAAATGACAATGGATACTCCTCGACCGTTGATTACATTCGGGATATCTCAAAAAAGACAATGACGACCTTCGGCCTCCTTCCACATGTAAACGCAGGTGCACTCTCCAAGAAAGAGCTAGAAGAGGTGGCCCCCTATTCTGCATCAGTTGGAATGATGCTCGAATCGATCCGAGGGGATTTAGATTGCCACAAGGGCGCCCCTGACAAGACGCCACAGCGTCGATTAGAGACCATAAAAAGTGCAGGCGAACTGGCGATTCCATTCACAACAGGACTGCTAGTTGGAATTGGCGACGATGAATCCGATCGCATCGAAGCCCTAGAGGCAATCGCCAAGCTCAACGACGAATACGGCCATATCCAAGAGGTAATAATTCAAAACTTTCTGCCCAAGGATCAGACCCGCCTATTTGCTATGGAAAAATGCGACGATGAAACCTTTCTGCGCAGCATCGCGCTGGCAAGAATAATCCTTCCTACCTCGATCCATCTCCAAGCACCTCCCAATCTTAGCGATAACATAAGAGCACTCATTGGCGCTGGGATAGACGACTTTGGTGGAATATCGCCAGTCACAATCGACCATGTGAATCCCGAACGTCCTTGGCCACACCTCGAAGTGCTTGCCAAAGAGGTCAGAAACGAAGGTTATGATCTAATTCCGCGCCTTCCAATATATCCTGAATTTGCCCGCGATGAAGAAAAGTGGCTACGGCCTGAGTCGCGCTTTTATGTAATGGACCACAGCGACTCGCTTGGTTATGGACGAGAAGACGACTGGGTCTCAGGCGGTGATACTCCCCCACCAGAGATCTTGGAGCCCATCTTAAAAAAGAGTGGACTCGCCCTATTTTCGCCAGATCCACATAACTCAAACCGAAACGAGATCGACGAGATAATTGATGGTATCTTGATTGGCCATGAGATAAATGAACATGAGATAGAGGTTCTATTTGGAGCTAGAGGCTCAAAAGTTCGTAAAATCGCAGCAGTCGCAGACGAACTTCGCGCTAAAAGCGTTGGCGACACTGTAACCTTCGTGAGAAATCGCAACATAAACTACACAAACATCTGCACCTTCAAATGTCGCTTTTGCGCCTTTTCCAAGGGCCCTCTCTCATTAAACCTCAGAGGAACGCCATATCTGTTGGACATGGATCAACTTGCCCAAAGGGTAGTAGAAGCAAGCGAGCTAGGAGCAACCGAGGTATGTCTCCAAGGCGGTATCCACCCTTCTTTTGATGGTAACTATTACATTGAGGTAGCCAAAACGGTTCGAAGTGCCGTTCCGGAGATGCATATTCACGGTTTTAGCGCCTTAGAGGTCCATGAAGGTGCACGTCGCCTTGGGATCGAACTCAGCGAATATCTTCAAATGTTAAAAGATGCCGGACTCAAGACACTACCCGGAACTGCTGCTGAGATCCTAGACGACGATATCAGAGCTAGGTTATGCCCGGACAAGATAAATACCCGCCAGTGGCTTGACGTGCATCGAGCAGCTCATGGTGTTGGTCTGCGCTCGAATATAACCATCATGTTTGGAACCTTCGAAAGACCAAAGTCATGGGCAAAACACTTTGTACTGACACGTGACCTTCAAAAAGAGACAGGCGGCTTTACCGAATTCGTACCTCTTCCATTCGTCCATATGGCGTCACCAATCTACCTTCAGCAAAAGGCGAGGCGTGGCCCAACTTTTAGGGAATCGCTGTTAATGCATAGTGTTGCTCGATTGGCATATCACGGCTGGATCGATAACATTCAGGCATCATGGGTAAAGATGGGTATCGAAGGGGCAAGGACACTCCTTCGATCAGGAGCCAATGACCTAGGCGGCACTCTGATGGAAGAAAACATCTCCAGAGCAGCCGGGGCTTCTCATGGACAACTCCTCGACCTTGAAGGCTTCAAAGAGATCGTCAACCCACTGGGGCGAAGATTAGCACAGCGAAGCACACTCTATAAGGAAATAGCGCAATTTAGCTAGGTTGGATTCGCATAGACTTATTGGCTAAGAACTTCCAAAAAACTTTTACGAGACGATTGAATACGACATTGACGCAAGATTCGCGATTTAAAAACTCCATGCACCAATCGACACTGCTCCACGATGAAATCGTGGCCCTTATTGATAAGTTAGGACCCAAAAAAAATCGCGATCTTATCTTTCAGCTTCTCAGCGTCTGTGTTAACTTCGCTGACGAAGAGACTGATCGTCTGGATATTAAGATTGCCTCAAGTGCTCTTGCAGAATTGAGTAATGCATTTTCAACCTTTAGGGCCTATCGCAATCAGCACAAATTGACGATCTTCGGTTCGGCTCGAACCACAAAGGACGACGCCGATTATCGCGCGGCGCATGATCTAGCTCAAGCAATGGTCGAAAATGGTTGGATGATAATTACCGGTGCTGGCCCCGGTATCATGGAAGCTGGAATCGAAGGAGCAGGACGTGAAAACTCCTTTGGAGTAAATATCAAGCTGCCCTTTGAGGGCGGGGCGAACCTATTTATCGCTCAAGACCCAAAACTCGTAGAGATGAAGTACTTCTTCACCCGAAAGCTTATCTTCATGAAAGAGTCGCATGCCTTTCTAATCCTTCCAGGAGGATTTGGGACTCTAGACGAAGCATTCGAGCTTCTCACTCTCGTTCAAACGGGCAAGTCGCCTCTGGCACCGATTGTCTTTTATGAAGCCAAAGGCGGAAACTACTGGAACCATTGGCTCGACTACGTAAATAAGCAGCTCTTTGAGCGAGGAATGGTCTCGCCCCAAGATTCAGCCCTCTATCTCATCACCGACTCACACGAAAAGGCCGTTGATGAGATAGTCAGCTTTTATCGCAACTATCATTCGATGCGCTGGGTGGGAAACTTGCTTATTTTACGGATGAGGTCTGCCCCATCCAAGAGTGAAATGAAGGCCATTAATCGTGACTTTGGGCACATCTGCCAGTCTGGGACCATAGAATCCATACCAATCACTGGAACGGAAAAAGGCGAAAAAGACGGCCTTGATCTGGCAAGAGTGGCACTTCGTTTTGACAAAAGCTCCCATGGTGAGTTGCGAAAATTAGTCAACGCTCTCAACGGTCTGTCAAGCCTAGAGATAAATCTTCCGATACAGACTAGGTGAAATCTTGTGTTGCTTGTGGGATGCCAGCTCCCGACGGATCATCTAGCTGTGCATACTGTGGGCAGTTCTATGACTCACCGAGCGCCTACGAACTTTCGCCATCACCTACGACCTTCCTTTGGAGAACAGCGACCACAACCCTCGCAGAGGCAAGGATAGAAGATGGCATATGGAGGATATCGGCTGGATCTGGTGCGAAACCTCAGATCTCGATGCTGGCCATTAGACGTGATAGCAAATATACAGTAGCACTTCTAGATAAGGATCTACAGCGGGTCTCAACCGTGATTGTTAGAATACCCGATCCATCGACAGGCGAATCGTCTCGATTCCTAGCGGTTGTAAACGACGATGTAAAGACCTGCCTGGTAATTCATGGCGATGGTCCTACCGGATTCCATATAGTAAATCGCCAAGGTGACGTTGTAGGGCTCGCATCTCCTCGCCCGGGATTTCCTCTTTCGGGAATGGATGCACTCCTAACTGGAACCCATCACGACTGGAAGCCCCTTGAATTCTTCGCCATCGTCTTTAGTCTGATGCTCGCCAAGATCTCAGCCAAAGAGTGTGACTTGACGGATATAGATCACCTTTGCCTTGACTCAGATGAGAACCTTGAGGGATCAGCCTCCGACGACAACTAGCAATGAACTTGAAACCTTTTCATATCTCCGACAAAATGTTTCGTGCCTAACGATTCCCTGTGATATCTTAATTATTAGGCATCAGGGGGAGCAAAAATGACTACTAAACGCTATGTCCTTCCAGTCGAATTGACAGGCTGGAAGACCAAAGACGACACCGGAGAAGTTCATTTCAGTTGGGACTATGACAGCGGGCGCGAAAAGATGCTCAACTTATACGACAAGGGTAAGCGACGCCAGTGGGACGCCCAAATTAGAATTGACTGGTCAGAGACGATCGACATAGACAATCCCTTGGGCACAGAGGACCACTTCGTACCCATTTGGGGTTCGCCAATGTTTGACAAACTAGATGCAAAAGGTCTAGGCGAGCTGAAGTTACACCTGGCATCATGGCAATTCTCACAATTTCTCCACGGCGAACAAGGGGCTCTCATATGCGCTTCTAAGATCGTTCAAAATGTGCCGGACATGGATTCGAAATACTACGCAGCTACCCAGGTGATGGATGAGGCACGCCACGTTGAGGTCTATTCAACCTACCTAAATAAATTAGGAATTGCCTATCCAATCAACCCTAACCTTCGCTCCATCCTAGATGATGTCTTAAACGACTCTCGCTGGGATATGACCTACCTAGGCATGCAGGTTCTAATCGAGGGCCTTGCCCTTGCAGCTTTTGGCATGATACGTAATATGACAGGTAATAAACTTGCTCGAGACCTGACTGCCTATGTTATGCAAGATGAGGCACGCCACGTAGCCTTTGGGAGGAATGCACTCCGCGACTACTACCCAAACCTAACAGAGGCCGAACGTCAAGAGCGCGAAGAATTTTGCGCCGAGGCATGTATAGCCATGCGCGACCGATTCCTAGCCAATGAGGTCTGGTCAAACCTAGGTCTGGATACCAAAGAATGTGTCCAATGGGTAAATGAGTCCGAGTCGCAAATTGCATTTAGAAGTTTGCTCTTTACAAGAATCGTACCCATCCTAAAAGATATTGGACTCTTCGGTAAAACGATGCGCGACACCTTTGAAAAGATGGGGGTTCTAGGCTTCGCCGAAGTTGACATCGACCAAATTATGGACGAAGACGATCAACTAGCTAGCGAAATCGATAAGGCAAGGGTCGCCGACGTCGACAAGACCGTTGCCCTTGGCGCACTGGAAGACCTATAATTCAAGGCAATAACCAATTGTAACCATGAGCCTTATGGCTTCCATAAGGCTCATGGTCTAGATGAGAAACCACCGATACGGCCTACATTAGCGCCATAAAGTCGACGAACTGTCAACGAACTTAGGGTCACAAAGAGAACGAGTTAGCCTTTTAGTTCTAGCGCCGCTGTCAGCTATGAATAATCTTTGGAGTCCCGATAAACTCTTGCACGGTCTATTCCCGGAACAAAAGCTCTAAAGATCTACCAGATGCGAGATTCATTGCCACCTCGAAGACGGCGGCAGAAACCTATATCCCGCACCTCGCACTGTCTGAATCAAAGAATCATGGTGAGGTATATTGATCTTCTTGCGCAAATACCCGACATAGACGTCCACTATATTTGACCCAGGATCAAATGAATAGTCCCAAACATGATTGAGAATCTGAATTCGAGAGAGCACTTGACTGGGATTTCGCATGAA
The DNA here is from genome assembly GCF_000949295.1 of Acidithrix ferrooxidans. Classification (GTDB taxonomy): domain Bacteria; phylum Actinomycetota; class Acidimicrobiia; order Acidimicrobiales; family Acidimicrobiaceae; genus Acidithrix; species Acidithrix ferrooxidans. The sequence goes on along the minus strand of NZ_JXYS01000033.1, from coordinate 5,968 downwards.
TAGCTCAAGTAACGCCCATTCGCGCTGAGCCAATTCAATGCGACGTCCGCCTCTAAATGCAACTTTGGAGACTAGGTCAAAGCTGACATCGGCCACCTCCAGAGTTGTAAGAGAAGTCGTCTCAAAGTTTCTTAGAGCTGCGCGAATTCTAGCCAAAAGTTCATCGAAGGAGAATGGTTTAGTCACGTAATCAGTCGCGCCAGCATTTAGACCCTTCACCTTCTCGGAAATCTCATCTCGAGCGGTAAGAATAATTACTGGCTTTGAAAACTTCTCCGACCGCCAATGCGCCAATACAGCCTTGCCATCCTTGCCCGGCAAACCAAGATCGAGCAGTACCAGATCGATGTCGTCGCGCATCAGTGGAACCACAGACATCGCCGAATCACCATCTTGAATCAATGTCGTTGCGTAACCTTCAGCACGAAGCCCTCTGGAGATAAAACTCGCAATCTTTGGATCATCTTCTACAATGACAATATTCACGCTTGCATCCTCACCTCTCGAAATTCGCTCATTAAAACCGCCTATAGCTCATAGTCGCCATCTGGTATTTCAGCCATTACCAACGGAAGGAGCATGGAAAAACGCGCTCCGCCATAGGGGGAGACCTCAAGGACCACACACCCCTTATGTGCCTTCGCAACCGCATCGACAATTGACAGCCCTAATCCTGCTCCCTTTTCATAGGGTTGAGAACCTCGAGCAAAGCGAGCAAAGATCGCATCTTCCATTCCAGTTGGAACCCCTGGTCCGCTATCAGAAACTGATATCTCCAAAACCGAACCCCGAGTGGTTGCACTAATTTCTATTACATCATTCATTTGGGTCACTTTGACTGCATTTTCAACCAAATTCAACAGAGCGCCACGAACTTTTGCAGCATCAAACTCTACAACCAGATCAGGAGGCTCTTGATATTGCCAATTACGGTCAGCAATCACAACCGACGATGAGTAAAGATCCGCCATAAATGATCTAAAGTCAACTGGCCCTCGAAGAATAAAATCTCGCTCCATAGTGCGTCCCAAAAGCAGAAGCTGATCAATTAGATGGCTCATAAAGGTTATCTCTTCCTTAGCCGCCTCAAAGCTCTCAATATTGTCCTGCGATAAAACTTGACCAGAGCGCGCTATGAGCTCCAAGTTCCCGTTGATTATGGTAAGCGGGGTCTTGAGTTGATGTGAGACATCCGAGAGAAGTCTCTTCTGTCCCTCCATCATCTCATCCAGTCGATTCAGCATCTCATCAAACGTCTTGGCCAAAGTACCAACTTCGTCCGTTGCCCCGCTGTAATCGATTCGCCGGCTTAAGTCTCCATCTGCGATTCCGATTGCTGCATTTGTGATTCCGCCCACGGTCTTCATCACACGTCGCAAAAGAAGGTATCCACTGCCCATAGTGAACAAAAGTGCTATCGCCGCCTCGAAGAGCACCAAAACCAACATCTGATGCATCTGAGTTATCTCTTGAGATAGGTCCGCAGTTGCAATGAAAACCCCAAAAGGTCGTCCGCTAATCAATATCGGAGTGGCCACAACCAAATATGGTACGCCAAGCGCGCTGAACGTCAACACCTTGGTAGTCGTAGGGAAATGATAGACGAGATTCTTTATAGGGCCGTCGGGAAGGACTCCTTGAGATCCCGTAGAACCCAAAATAGGGTGACCAACAATTGCTATAACTATACTTTTTTGACTATTGAGCTGATGCTCAATCAGGTATGTTTTAGAGTAGATAAAGACATTGCTTGACGTTGAAGTACCAATCGCCCTTTCATATTCAGCGACTTCGTCAACCAAGTTTTGTCGAACAAGGGCGACCGAACGCTGTCCAAAAGTCTGAGAGACCTGAAGCACTACCAGACCTAAGACACCAGAAGTCACGATAAATAGGGCAAGAACAAGACGTGGGACCGTGCCGATTCTTCTCTTTATACGCCGTGCCTTAGGTGAACTATTTTCCATTGCACAACCACAAAGACTCAATGCATTGATTTGAGGATTCAACAGCGCCAGTATTCTTTAGAGGATGGCACAGGTGGAAGTGAATCATATTTACTCGCATGACATACCAGGCTTCAATCATCTAATAAAAAGGTAAGAGACTCTGGCTATCAAGAGTCAGACTTCTTCGTTGAGGTGGAAGGCGATGACGATATCGAACTCGAAGACGAGCTCAAATCACCACCCGACGAACTCTTGGAATCCCCTGTAGCAGAGGTAGTCGTTGTCGATTTATTAGAATCAGCTGAGTCACTCGATGCTTGAGTTGTGATGGTTGCGATCGATGTCGAAGGCGCAGTGGCTGTTGCCAGTGTAGCCTGAGGTGCCGGCGTGGAGACAACAGGGGCGACAGGCTTTGAATCCTCCACCGATGATGGCTTCGAATCAGCCGAATCATAGGAGTAAACCTTGACAGTGGGGGTGACAACCTCTAGGTTCTGGGAGTTAGCCATCAACGATGTAGTCGTTGATGGAGTTGTCGTTGAAGACGATCCAACCAAAACGGTGCCCGAGGTAACCGAGGGCGAGGTAGTAACTAGCGATGTTGAAGAGGTGGTTGTTATTGTCATTGTGCTTGGAGCTATCAAAACCGCACTCGGCAGCGCTCCAGGTCCGCTACCCAAGATTCCAAAGTGCATATAGGCCGCTATGATACTGGCACCCAATATCATAGGCGCGACAAACCCGGCAATTCGAAGTGACTTCGAGGCTCGAAACCCCACTGGCCATGAATTACCCTTTTGTGGCCTATTGTGACTAAAGTCTGGCCTATCATCGCTGACCATTTAGATCATTTCTCAATTCTACAAATATCTCAAAGGTACAAAATCCACGCGCCTTAGCCAACCACAGCCAAGACGGGATCTGTGAATATTAAAAAGCACTAACCTCATAACAATTATGGTGGGACTATCCCCGGCAAAAGATTAATAGCTCATGAAAATTCTCTAATCAACTACCCGCCACCTAAAGCGATCGAGACTCACACGACTTTTGGATCAGCATGAACATGACTATAGTGCACTACGGCTTTCCTGGACAATCTTAGCCCAAGGAGCTCAAAGAGTAAGAGCAAAGACAGCGGCAATCGGTCCGCTTTCATATCGATGCGCTGGACCTTGCGCATCGCCAAGGAGAGATTAACAACCCAATTCATCCACAAAGGGCCCTGAGTTCATTCGTATAAGCGATCTCGCATCTGGTGGCAAAACATAAAACACTTTTTAAGGTGCCGGGATCGAGACCCGGGCGGCCCACTGAAGTCCTGATCACGGGCTCCTTATTATCAGTGGCTCGACGATGTCTAGCCATTTGTCTAGCCACGGGCCGTGGACGCGGTGACGTGACGGGCACAAAATCCTTGTACAGAAGTTCCTCCATCGCCTTGGCCGCCTTGGCTCTCGATCCTGGCAGCAGGTGCACGTAGACGCCCTTAGTGACCCCGATCGAGGCGTGGCCGAGTTGGTCCGCGACCGCTTCCAAGGGCACGTCCATCGAGAACATGAGTGACGCGCACGAGTGGCGAAAGAAATCCAAACGTTTGGATTTCTTTCGTTATCCCAACCTTAATAAAATCCCAACCTTGGCCCCCAAAACGATCTGACACCTGCCAGCTTTGAGAGAAAAGGTTGGGATTTTTTCTTCACTTTTCCAGAGATGCTACGCCGCAGAATGCAGCGAGGCCGCCACTCCCCGTTTTCCATTTCTTTGAGACGGTTCGGTCTTTCTCGTCTTCTATAGTTGCCAGGGCTTGCAATTCTTGTTCGAGAGTAATGTCTAGATAGACCATCGTCGTCTGCAGTTGTTCATGGCCTAGTAGAAAGGAAATCTGCACAATATTCATTCCGTCCTCTAGCCAATGGGAGGCCTTTGCATGCCGCAGTTGATGGGCATGCAAATCCAGGGGGACCTCAGGACACCGTGTGTGGGCGATGCCGGCATGTTTCTTTAGTTGCTTGTTGACCGCTGTCTGACTCATTTTTCCCTGGGGCCCAATGTTGCGGGAATAAAAAACATACGCAGTGGGGTGGGGCATATCCCCATGGAATTCTTTGAGGTATTGCTTCAAATGGGCTACAGCCCTCGGAAGCAGATAGAGAGTGCGGATTTTGCGCCCTTTGCCGACGATCGTGACGTGCGGTTTGGCGGCATCTAAATGCAGGTGTTCCATTGTCAAAGAGAGGATCTCATCTAAGCGCATAGCAGTGCCATATAGCGTAACCATGAGAGCTAGGTCGCGCCGTCCCGACTTGGTGGATCCATCTGGCACGGCCAACAAGGCCTGCATGGCTGATTTACTCATTCCATGGACGGGGTTATGCATGTCCTTCATTCTTGGGATGAGGGTGGCATCTTCAAACAAGTACAGTAGTGCGATGTCTTGTCTTCCTATGTATTTGAGAAATGCCCTCATGGAGGCCAGGCGATTGTTACAGGTGGCAGGGCTACAGCCACGCTCGGTCAAGAGCCATTGCATCCATTCTTCGATCATGGCGCGGCTGAAACACGGGGCCCCTAGCGTTTCGGTACGAATCCCTTTTTCCTTTTCCAAAAAGCCGAGATATAAGACGATGGCATCTCTATATGATTTCGCAGTATGTTGACTGTAGGTCTGTTGGGACAGAACATACGTATTCAAAAATGTGTTGATGTGACGGGCAATGAGAATTGATTCATTGTTAGCTTTTTTCATTAGCCACCTCCGGAACAATCTGATCGAAATCGGCGCTGGTTTTTTCTTCAAGGATCTGTGCCAGTCCCGGTACTAGGCAATAGTAATTCTTGGTGCTTTCCACCGTGCAATGGCCCATGCTCTTGGAGAGATAGAGGAGCTTGGCATCGAATCCAAAACCAACATCGATCCAGCGATTGACGTTGGTGATGGCATAATGGTGCCGAAGGGCATATGCCGTCGCATGCGACGAGTGACATTGATCCCAGAGCACTCGGAAGTTCGTTTGCACCCATTGCCGAGTGTGACATGAGTCACCGCGAGCCGGAAATAGATAGGTACGATTCGGATACCAACGGGAAATAGCCGCATCATACCGGGTCAACAGATCAAACATGGAGTCGGCCAGCACGACGTGATGCTGGGCACGCCCTTTGGAATAGCGAATATTCAAAATGCCATGCTGCCAGTCCACATCTTCTACCCGCAACAGGCGAGCCTCATTCGTACGCAGTCCGCTGCTATAGAGAAGCCGGAAGAAGACCGGAATGGTGATCTTACGCAACCGTTGGTCGGGCGTGCTTGAACCCGAAGGCAGGTTGTCACAGGCTCGGAAAAAATTCGTTAGTTCCACTTCCGTGAAGGCATGGGGAATATATGTACGGGGCTCTTTCCTGGGCATAACTGGCGGTATCACTTCGGTTATGCCACGTGCCCGGCAGTATCTGATGAAACGTACACATTCGGTGATCCCGTCAAACAAGCGGTGCTGTAGACACTCGATGATGGCGTAAGGTTGGGGTAGCTGGCCTATCCTCTGTGGCCTAGGGTGGCTGGACACGGCGCTTTAATTGTGATAGTTATAGTTACGTGGCAAAAACAGTGCGCCAATACGACAACGAGCGGATCGCTTCGCTGGAGGCCGAGAACGTCGTCCTTAGGTCCGAGCGTGACGAGTTGTCTGCCAAAGTGGATGCACTCACAGCCAAGATCGTCGAGCTAACCAAACAGGCTTTCGGGCGTCGCTCCGAACGGGCGAAGATGGCTCAGGATGTGAACGCAGAACCAATAGGCGCCTTGGAAGAAAGTAGCGACCCTGAGCCTGATGAGGTGCCAAGGCGCAAGAGAGGTCAACAACTCGGGCACCGCGGCCATGGTCGACGCAGCTATGACCACCTACCACGCGTACAACAGATCCATGAGCCCGATTCCAAGCTGTTGGTCTGTGGGAGCTGTGGTGCGCCTTATGCGCCTTTCGGAGAGGAACGCTGTGAGGAGATCGACGTCGAGG
>NZ_JXYS01000032.1 GCF_000949295.1 Acidithrix ferrooxidans | reverse complement strand
CGGCGTATCTGGCAATAATAGGATCTGATTCAAAGAGTGAGGTTACTCCAGAGAGTCTCTGGGCTATAGCATTGGCCAGAGCTGGCCACAATGACTTATCCAGGTCCAGTTCGGTCAAGGTCATTACTATACGTTGACGGGGACCTTTTTCACAGCGGTAGGACTCAACGAGTTGGTACTTACTGTAGCTAACGCCGGTCTTTTTTATTAACTGTTGGAGTTTCACGGATAAACACAACAAGACAATAGCACCATGTCAGAGCTAATGCAAGTCATAATCAAAACTACTCAAAAATTAGGACACTACATTCGCGACCCAAAAAGACCTAATACCCATCTACCAGGGCATCTATAAATCGCCCAAGTCGAAAATCGCCCAAAATCCCCTCAAAAGGGACCAATTAGGGCGATTTTTCGGGAAATCTGCGAAAGATGGGCCAAAACAAACCAACAGAACCTGACCACGTCATCATTAGAGGTCAGCCATATATAACGACCTAGGAATCCTCATTTTCACCTCAGTCGAAAGCACTTGGGTCGATTTGGCTTTTATGGTATGAAACCGTAGCGTAAAAACCAAAACAGATATAGAATGCGCGCGTACCATGGCAATCAAAAGAGAGTGCGACGAGAAAGAAAACCAAAACCACGATGGCCCAGAATCTAACAGGGGCAACCCCTAGAACGATAAATCACTCTACCAATGCGCGATGCTCGGTGTCTATTACCTTTCGAACCCATCTGGACCGGGAGCAATTTGTGGGTTTTGCACATAAGGCGAGAGTAATCGCGACATCCTTGGAGCAAACTCTCTAAAGGCAACACGAACACTTCTCAAAGAAAGGATTAGCAAGATCCCAAAATTACAATTCTGGATTATCAGCGTCCGCCTCTTCAAGATATTCACGATAGCCCTAGGAGAGATGAAGACAGCTATGGCCAGTGCCACAAATCAACGTCTCCACCTCTCTATTTCACGTCACCTCCAATAGTTCCTTTCCGCAACCCAACGACCAAGGCGAAACCTCACACCAAGCACCACAGTCAATGTCAGGTCTCCAATAGCATGCAGCACCTAGAGGTATTGCACTATATTGAGGGTCCCATCCTGATCGATTGAGGGTCCCATCCTGGTAGGATCAACACGTCGGGGAAAGAAGCTAATTCTGTACGAGTGCTCCTCCATCAACTACCAGAGTTTCACCAGTGATCCAGCTGGCATAGCTACTCGCTAAAAATAACGCAGCACCTGCTATATCAGTGGGTTCACCGATTCGACGCAGCGGAAGACGCGATGCGACTGAATTCTCGTGATTTTCCCAAAGCGCCCTAGCAAAGTCGGTCCGAACGAGCCCTGGGGCGATGGCATTCACACGAACATTCGGACCAAGCTCATTCGCCAACTGCTTGGTAAGATGGATAACTCCGGCTTTGGAGATGTTGTAATATCCGATTGCTGGCTCGACGCCCATGCCACCGATCGAAGCAATATTGATGATATTGCCGGGAGTGGTCTTGTCCATCCAACACTTTCTATATGCCGCTTGACTGTACAAAAGTGGTGCTCGTAGGTTGACCTCTATGATTTTGTCCATGCGCTTTGCATCAATGTCGATCAAAGGACCAAAATAAGGGTTCGTAGCGGCATTGTTTACCACAACGTTTACATGGCCAAAATGCTCAACCGTCTCGCTGACCACTCGCTCTGGCTCATCAGGATCACTTGCATTTGAAGCGACGAAAGAGATGTTTGAGGCATCGATTCCGCTGGCTATCTCGGCAGCTGCCACTTCTAGGGCATCAGCTTTTCTCGATGTAATCATTACTCGAGCGCCAGCCTGGGCGAAGGCAGTGGCTATCGCCTTGCCAATTCCTCTAGAACCACCGGTAACAAGCACAACCGAATCATTAAAAGTTATTTCCATAGTTAAAAACAATGGCACAAACCAGAAGCCAGCGCTTGAACTTTATAAAGAAGTGACCCAATAGCTCCAAAAAATAGCCTCCTAAGCGGCAACCATCTACGAACTATCGCACAAGCTCAATTAGCATGTTAAGCAAACCTCCACCTCATTGATCCATACTTGGATCATTGACGTGAGAAAAAATATCTAGAAATTCTCAAGCACTATTGCCTAGACTGTGTTGGGCAATAGACACGGAGTCGCACAAGTGGTAAGTAATCGATTATCCAATTCACAAAGTGAATACCTTCTACAGCACGCAAATAACCCTGTCGATTGGTGGCCTTGGTCTCAAGAGGCCTTAGACAAAGCCAAGGAACTAGACCTGCCAATCTTTCTATCCATTGGCTATTCAGCGTGTCATTGGTGTCATGTGATGGCCCATGAATCCTTTGAAGACCCCGAGATTGCTGGCATCCTCAATGAAAACTTCATCTCGATCAAGGTCGATAGAGAAGAACATCCCGATGTCGATGCCATCTACATGGAAGCAGTTCAATCCATGACCGGCCACGGTGGTTGGCCCATGTCTGTCTTTTTAATGCCAGATGGACTACCTTTTTATGGCGGTACCTACTTCCCGCCCAAAGAGGGCACCCAAATGCCGAGCTTTCGTCGAGTCCTTTTGGAGCTCTCTCGCCTCTACAAAGAGTCCCGGGGAGAAGTTGAATCCCAAGCGCAATCACTTCGAGCATCGATTGCAGCACGTTCTACCCTTCAAAATAACGGATCGATAGAGACCCTCGATACCGAGAAACTTACCCGCGACTTCTGCGACGCCCTCTATCGGATCTACGACGACCAATGGGGCGGAACAGCTAGAGCACCTAAGTTTATCCAACCACACTTCTGGCAAAGCGTTCTCGACATCGCACTGATGTCGAGAGAAGTTGATGTCTCCAAGGATCTCATGAACGCCCTGACCACGACCCTCGATGCGGTAATTGCAGGTGGGATCTACGACCATCTTGGCGGTGGCTTTGCGCGATACTCAACAGATGCATTTTGGATGGTGCCACACTTCGAAAAGATGCTCTATGATCAAGCCCTAAATAGCAGACTTTACCTGAGAGCCTATCTTGCAAGCAAAAATCAAAACTACCTAAGAACAACTGTAGAAACTTTAGACTTTGTAATCTTAGAGATGTCTCGCTCCGACGGCCTTTTTGCCTCCAGCTTCGATGCTGACAGCGATGGAGAAGAGGGAGCATTTTATATCTTCCGAATCGAAGAGGTACGCGAGACCCTAAGAGACAAAGCTGAAGAATTTATTTCCGCCTATGGCATAACGCACTCTGGGAACTTCGAGGGGCGCAACATCTTACATCGCCCAAATCGTGATGACCTTGCCACAACTCCACAAATTGACGAAGCACGTCAGCTTCTTCTAGCACTTCGAAATAGTCGAAATGCCCCTCGAAAAGATTCAAAAGCTGTCTTAGAGTGGAACGCGATGATGGTTGCCACCTTGGCGGAAGCTGGCTTTTACCTCAATAGGCCCGACTATCTAGAGAGAGCTAGAGCGGTCTTTCTGCACTTATTCGACTCCTGCAACCTAAGTGGCCAAGGATTACGGCTAGCGCCATCTGGCGAGAACTACTCAAAAGCTCCTGCTGTACTTGGCGACTATGCCCAAATGCTAAATGCCGCTCTAGCGCTAGTCCAATTTGGTGGTGACTTTGCGATCATTGAATATGCCGAAACGATCTTCAATAAGATGACCCAGGAATTTTTCGACCCTGAATCTGGAAACTTCAACACAACCGCGCGTTCCTCTACGCAGTTGATCGCACAGTCCAACGACATCTTCGATTCAGCCTATGAATCTGCTACATCCACCATTATCTCTAGCTTAATTTCCCTTAGCGAACTCCTTGGTGACGAAGAACCAATGACCCTAGCAATGGGGTTGGTCGAAAACTTAGCGGAGATGACCACCAAACACCCAAGTGCCTTTCCTGTGGTAGTTAGGGAGTTGGCCAAGCTGGGCGCAGGAATTGGTCAACTAGTTGTAGTGGGTACACAAGATGAGCTCCTTGCGTCAGTGAGAAGTCAGTACATACCAAACCTATACATCACATATGGCTCGGGCGGAATTGGTCCACTTTGGGAGGGCAAAGTTGATTCTTATGCCTATCTCTGCAAAGACTTTGCCTGCTCAGCTCCGACTAACGATCCAAAATCTCTAGCCGAGCAATTGCATGCGATGCGCGAAGGACAATCAGCCTGAGCAGATTAGCCATTTGGCATGGATCAAGTTCTACCTTGAGCGAATCCCGCCAACGAGAACAGCCGACCAATCTATTGAAAATTTCCGTTTGAGGTGAGAAATAATGCCCGCTAAGCACCAAATACAAGTAAATACCATCGACTTTGTGCACCTTGGTCGACTCGGATCTGAGGTCTTTGGATTAAACCTTAAAAGTGGATTCATAAACCGAATCGAACTCGATGAAAATGAGGTGCCATTGGGCCTCCATGCCTATCAGACCTATCGACTAGATGGCATTCAAAGAGATCGCCCACCAGATGCTTCCCGCCCTGATGTAATCTTCGGGGGAACCTACAAATTAGCGCCTATCGCAACTAGTCCCAAAAAAATTACCACATCGATTGAGCGAAATCTCCTGGCCCAGGGGATGAAGATTTTGGGTGGCTTGGGACCTTCGATTGCCTATGCTCAACTGAGTGGCAACTTCGCATCAACCACGATAATACAAGTTGACAAGCATGTGGCCATGGAGAGAAATCAGAAATCTGGCCTCTTAGGTGTAACATTCCCATTCGGCCCCAGCGTCCACTTCTTCCCAGTTAGAGATCCGCGTGTGATTGCAACCTACCCCAATGAGTTGCCTCGCCTCGAAAACTCCAAAGAGATCGAATCGCACCTTGGATATCGACCACACTTCCTCCTGCTAGCACTAGCCCGGGTAAACAAAGGCTATTGCAAAAAGGTAGTAGTCTCGGTTTTACCAGAACCATAGCAGATCACTGGGTATACATAGTCACTGCGTGCAACTACCTCCTTCGAAGTAGGAGTTCGGGGCTCCGGCGCAAAAAGGATGAAGAGAGAGCCAAGAATGCCCAGCGAAAGAGGCCATAGCCATAGCGGCTAATTTATAAAATTTTAATGCACTATTTTAGAAATTAGATAAAGAGCCAATTATTAAAGACCAATAGGAGCGACAATGAGCCAATCCAGTCCCTACTTCACAACTGCACTAGCAGACCTATCCACCCTAGATAAAGATATTGCTCAAAGAATCACCGAAGTAGAGGCTAAAAGTGGCTTCATTCCCAATGTCTTTTTAAAGCTCGCCCTACGACCCGATGAATTTAGAGCCTTTTTCGCCTATCACGATGCATTGATGTTGCGCGATTCGGGACTCTCCAAAAAAGAGCGAGAGATGATCGTGGTCGTCACCTCAGCGAAGAACAACTGTCTCTACTGTGTTATAGCTCATGGTGCTATTTTGCGGATCTACTCCAAAGACCCAACTATCTCCGATGCCGTGGCGATCAACTATCGCCTTGCACCACTAAGCCAAAGAGAGGTCGCCATCTGCGAATTTGCCCTCAAGGTTGCTGATAATGCAGATCAAATTACCACCGACGACTACGCGCTCTTGACCGAGATCGGTCTAAGCGACGATGACATCTGGGATATAGGTGCAATTACCGCATTCTTTGCTTTGTCGAATCGACTGGCAGGTTTTACCCAAATGAAGCCCAATGAAGCTTTTTATACAATGGGAAGATCATTCACAAAGAAAGACTAATCACTCTAAACGACCTCTAAAAGTCCCTTGGACCCTTGGCAAAATTACTCACGAAGGAACCTTTTCTGGGGCCAAGACGACGAGCGCATCTAAAACTATGGGATCCTTGTCTCGTTGGCGAAAGAGGACCGGATTTAAATCTATCTCAGAGATTCGCTTATTTGAGACCACTATCTTTGAGAGGGTCACCATCAATTGAGCCAATCCCTCAAAGTCGTAATCTCGGGCTAGAACCCCACTTCGGATAGCTTTACCAAATTCGGTCCTTTCAATCGCTGAGATCGCCCCTTGAAGTGTTATCGGAGCTAGGCGAATTTGAATATCACTAGAGGTCTCCGCCATGACTCCCCCGCTTCCCACCATGATCACACATCCATAGTCGCGGTCACGTCGCACCCCCAATATCACCTCAAGCCCCTCCGAGACCATAGGCTCAACCACGAAACCTCTTATCTCAGCACCAGAAACTCGTCTAGCCACCTTGCCCATCATCTCATAACAAGCGTGTTCGAGTTCTCGTTTGCTATTTATGGAGAGCATCACCCCTCCAACCTTTGCTTTGTGTGGTACTTGCGGGGAGTCAATCTTCAAGACAATCGGAAAGCCGATCTCTTGGGCAGCTTTAAGGGCCTCCTGTGGGGAGGTGGCTCGAATCGCCATCACAGTTGAGATCCCACAAGATCTAAAAAACGAGAGGCTAGCAACCTCAGGTACGACTTCGGCCCCAGCTTGGCTAGCGACCAATAAGTCAAAAAGTGCTTCAATATGAGGATCACCCTGCCATGCCAGCGATTCGATCGGACGAGCTAAAGTTTCACTTACCTCATAGAGCGAGCGAACCAGTTTTACCGCTTTGGCTGGATTAGTCAAAAACGGAACCTTAGCTTGCAAGAGAAGCTTCTCAAGCGGCGGGGTCGTCAAGCCCACTAAAAAATGGGGAGCTCCGCCCTGCGTCGACAGCGTAGAAATAGTCTCTAGCACTGGAGTTGCAATTGTTTCATCGAGAGCGGTGTGGCCGACGAAGGTGACGAATGCATCATAAAGATTGCTATCGGACAATTTTGTTAGAAACTGTCCACCCAGGGTTGGGTCATTTATGAACTGACCGGTAAAGTCAACTGGGTTGTCTAGTGCAGCATAGGGAACGAGCGCACTGAGATGGTCCTTAACCTCAGGAGAAGGTGACGGCAGAGCTAAATCGGCCTCACCAGCGGCATCTGCCATCAATATCCCAGCACCCCCAGACATAGTCAAAAGGCAGAGATTCTTACCCTTGGGATATGCACCCAGAGAGATACCCTGGATCAGATCGATCATCTCATCAAGGTCAGAAACGCGATAGCCACCATAGTGTTCGACGAAGGCACTAAAGACCTGATCGTCCCCAGCCATCGATCCAGTATGGCTTATTGCCGCCCTGGCGCCAGCTTCGGTGACGCCGGCCTTCATCAATACCACCGGCTTTTTCGCATCATGGGCCTTGATCAGGGCACTTCGAAGACGATCGCAGTCCTGCACGCCTTCGATGTATCCTCCAATTACGCTTATCTCATCGAGATCCGCCATATATTCGATAGCATCCGCCACCGAAACCTGGGCTTCATTTCCAGTTGCCACCCATAGGTTGATCCCAAGACCCCTGCGGCTTACCAGGGTCAAAAAATAGGAGCCAAAGGCACCGCTTTGACAGGCAAAGCCAATATTTCCGCCTTTGATGAGATCAAGATCGAGAGCCGCTGTGAAAGAGGCCATGGCTTTGGCTTTTTGGTTGATTACTCCCAAACAGTTAGGGCCGAGCATCGCCATTTGATTCGACTGACACAGTGAAGCTATTCGATCCTGAGCAATCCGTCCATCGGGACCAAGCTCCGAATAGCCCGAGGAAAAGACCACAAGGGAACGAGCCCCCGCCATCGCAGCGTCTTCTATAACGCTCTCTACATACCTAGAGCCAACTGCCACCACAACTAAGTCCACTGCCTCTGGAAGGTCAGAAAGGCGCGGATAGGATTTGCGCCCGAGAACTTCGTCATAATTAGGATTTATTGGATAGATAGGCCCCTCAAATCCCGCCTTGATAGTCGCATTTAGAGGCCGACCTCCAATGCGTTTGGGATCGTTAGAGGCACCTACGATCGCTATTGACCTTGGACTAAATAGGGCATCCAGAGCTGTACGATCCACTAAAACACTTCCTATTCTACAGAGATACTATTGCGACCAAAGGTATTGCGAAATAACATAGCTTTCGCCGATTAAAAAACCACCGGAAACGCAACGTAATCGGCTTTGACTCTCTCTTTCTGATCCTAAAAGTCACGCCCAATTGATATCCAACCATGCAATTGTCGATAGAAGTCGGGGTAGATCAAAAAGAAAGCACATCCCGCTCCCCAAAAGGTATCTCAAAAACCAAAGTCAAAGCACCAAGGAGCGATCCCATCACAATTGGTCTTCCACGGGCGGAAAATCTCTATTCCAATCAATTAGCGAAGGCTCTTCTTATCCAAAGTTAAAAAGGTTCCAAGACCTCTCATCACCGCCTTGGCTTTAGCCAAGAATCGAAGATATCACGCCGCCAATGGCGACATGCATGCCAAAGAAAGTCGCCATGCTAAAATAGCTGACAGAACTTTAAAGGTATCAACGCACCTGATAGGCGTATTGGCATTTTGATAAACCCTAATATACGTAAATATGATTGCTTCTTGTCCACACCCGGCAACCAATTGCCTGAGCAAAAAGACCACAGATAAGCACGAAGGTGAGTTTAAAAGATGGACAGTGAAGGCCTAATTACAGGCAATGGTAATCCGCCTAAAAAATCGGCTGCGACAAGGAGATCAACGACAATACCTGCGTCAATCCAAGCCTATGACCTTGCGAAACACAAGATCTTGGTTGGTACCTTCCCTGGAGGCGAATTAATCTCTGAAGGAGAGATTGCCGATCAACTTCAAATCTCAAGAACTCCTGTTCGTGAAGCCTTTCTGCGCCTTCAATCGGAGGGCCTTCTTCGTCTGTACCCCAAAAAAGGTGCGATGGTGGTTCCGGTCTCTAAACAAGAAATTGAGATGGTCTTTGAAACTAGGCTTTTACTGGAGCGTTTCGCGGTAGAAAAAGTCTTCGATACCCAGATGGCTGTCTTTGTAGCCGACGAAATTGACTCCCTCGTTCAACTTCAAATGAAGGCGTTAGAAGACAAAGATCCAATTGAATTTGCCGAATTGGATCGAACTATTCATACTTCAATTTTGAATGCGACAGCAAACTCTATTTTGGCAAATCTCTATTCATCGCTTCGCGATCGCCAGATTCGAATGTTCAATATTCTCCTCTATTTGAACCCTGTTCGAGTCGAGACGATAGTAAAAGAACACAAAGGCTTTGCCACTCTTTTGCGGCAAAACGATCGTGAGAATTTAATCATAGCCATCACCGACCATGCTAGATTGACACGCGACGCCCTTTTGGATGGAAACATCTAAGACAGTCAATATGGAATCAAGGCCCCAAAGTAAAGCCTTGGCGAAATCCCATCCCGGCCATATCTAATGCCAGACTTACCTGGTCCCCTTCAGTGCTACAAGCCAATCAGATAAACCCAAATTGAGGCCAAGCAGATTCGTTAATCACGGCCCTTAGCTATTACTCTGGGGGAAACCTAAAATATCTCTCTTTTCTTATACCGACACCGACGATCTCGCCATTTTGATAAGCGGTAATGCGCTCAGGTGGAATCCATCCTGAAATAGTATTTTCCCCATTGCTAAGGGTAACCAATCGACCACGGGTTGAAGGACGTGTCTCAACCACCTGATAATCTCCAAGAACCTTTAGCCCTACTTCGACAAGTACATCAATGGGAGCTAGCACAACATCACTCGAGTAGAAATAGGCCCGATCACCCAATGAACCATTTCCTTGTTGGTCGCGATCGATAATGATGTTATCAAATCCGGCTATCCCCGCTACAGCCCGATTGTAAGGAGAGTCGATAATCTTTGAGGGAGTCCCTTGCTGTAGAACCTCACCGTGACTCATAACCACGATGGAATCCGCCAGATAAAGTGCCTCATCCACATCATGGGTCACCATGATCAGATATGGGGTCTTTGACTTGACGTGCTCGGCTAATAGCGACAAAAAAGAGCG
This sequence comes from Acidithrix ferrooxidans, assembly GCF_000949295.1. GTDB lineage: Bacteria > Actinomycetota > Acidimicrobiia > Acidimicrobiales > Acidimicrobiaceae > Acidithrix > Acidithrix ferrooxidans. The sequence continues at coordinate 22,657 of NZ_JXYS01000032.1, read as the reverse complement.
CCTGAGTGCGAGGTCCAATGCGGAGAGGGGTTCATCCAAAATAAGCAGCTTGCCACCACTGCACATTGCCCTAGCGATCGCTGCTCGTTGGTACTGTCCGCCTGAGAGCTCCTTTGGCATACGCCCCCGTAGCTCCAAAATATCTAACCCCTCTAATACTTCAGAGATCTCCAGATCCGAACCAGAGACATCAATGCAAAGGCGCAGATTTTGCTCCACAGTCATATGTGGCCATAGGCCAAGGCGCTGTGGTACATAACCAATAGAAGATTGAAGGGCCCCAGATAGAGGACCATCGATGGAGAGCTTCACGCCGTTTATGCGATGGTTGGCCAGAGAATGCAGGGTAAGAGTCTTTCCCGATCCACTTGGACCCAAGATTACGCTGCATCCTGGTTCGATAGTGAAATTGATGTCCAGCTCAAAACCGCCTACAGTTCCCTCGACCGATATAAAAGAAGCACCATCCACAAAGTCACCGCGTTCGACCTTTGAATTGGACTGATATCGCTTCTTAGCTTGGTTGCGGAAGTAGGAAAATCCACCCTCAATAAACTTGGTGGGCCATGCAATTCGAGATATCAAATAGGCAACGGTGCCGGAGATGACCAGAGTCACAAGAACCGGTGTGACCGTCGATGGTAGTCCAGCTCCCTCGAAGGAGACATAGGTGTAGATAGGGAGTGAAGTAGGGTTATAGGCAACCAAAAGGACTGCCCCGAATTCGCCAAATCCCCTTAGGTAACCAAGGACCAAAGAAGATCGAATCGCTGACCATACCATAGGCAGATAGATTGAGAGGAGGCGTCGATTCAACTTCATCTTCAGCGAATCTGCAACTACCATTACCTCCTCATCCAAAAGGGCGAATGCGCCGCGTGATCCCTCTATGACATATGGGACACTAGCAAAGAGCTGGGCAATGGTGATGGCGATTAGCGTATTGGTGAGGCGTCCGTGAAAAACCTTGCCGATCGGAGAATTCGGGCCAAAGACAATCAACAGCATTATACCAGCAACCAGCGGTGGAACTCCTAGCGGCAAACGAAGAACAAATCCAAGAAATGCCACGCCCTTACTAGTCGCTCGGGAGATGAAAAAACCAGTTGGAATTGCGATTATCATTCCGATGGTGATGGCGACCAGAGACGGAACTACTGAATTCACCACTGCACTAAAGAGAGACGACCACAGAATAGGCGCGGAATGATGTATCAAAAAGTAATATGCGAGTCCCAGGATTGGAAAAACAACAAAGGCGATACAGATAAGGGCCAAGACACCAAAAGATAGAGAGTTCCCCGTTCTATCTCTAGTGATAAACTCCGCGCGCAATCTACCTCCTGTGGCTACAAGCCCAATACCAACAATAAGACAATCTATTTGTAAAACGGGTTTTGACGAAGAAAAAGATACCTTCAAATTGAAAATCGGCTCCGACCTAGCCACACTGAGCCACATTTGGATGGTACTTTCTTGAGATTATCCCAAGAAAGTACCATCGCAGCCCTCACAAGAACTCCCACCTTTTTTGATGGATAAGATCTGAACTTGAGATTTACGCAGAAGTATCTTACAAGGCAAGGCCCTTAGGTGCCTTTGCTAGACTCCCCGTAACAGTCGGAGATTCAGGGACAAGGCCAACCTCTTTTAGAAGCTTCTGGCCCTCGGGCGAATAAAGGAAGTTCACAAAAGCAACTGCTTGGGCCGAATCAGGTGCTCCTGTCAAAATGCTTATCGTAAAGTTGGCCCCAAGGTTTAGCCCCGTCGGCACCGTTGGGATCTTGGCAAATGCTGCCTCATTCGAATAGAAGAAGCCCACATCCAACTGACCAGAGGTGAGGCGACTCACAAGTGCCTCTTCAGGAAATACCTGAGCTGGATTCTCTGCTGCTCCCAAGATCGACGATGTCAAAGACGGATTGCCCAAGATGGCCGATTCCTTAGCAAATAACTCAAGAGTTAGTTTGCCCTTGGGGTCTATAGCTGGATCAGTTCGACCAATCTTGATACCTGGTTTAGCTAGCACCGTGTACCACTTTTGGCTCTTTAGCGCCGGAGCAAAAGATGAACTTGGATTGTATCCAATTACCAAGGGAGCAGTACCCAAAGCGGCATACCAGGTCTCAAGGTTTTTATTGGCAGCCCCCATAAGAGGATCGTTAGCGCTTCTGGCCGCTGAGATAAAGACGTCAAAGGAAGAAGTTCCGGACTTGATTTGATTTACCAACCCCGTTGAACCACCTGGCAACCCGGAAAAAGTTACGCCTGTAGCTTTTTGAAAGGCGGGGCCTATCTTTTGGACCATGGCTCCCACCAACGACCCCGCATAGGCAACCTTAACTGTTCCTCCAATAGAGGTCGTCGTCGGTGATGATGTGGTAGCCGGAGAAGAGGCCGCCGAAGAGGCAGCTCCATTTCCACACGCCGCCAAAACTGAACTTAGTGCCACCGCACTAAATACTACTTTTAATTTTCCATTCATTAAAAAAACGCTCCAAATTCGATCCGAGATAGGTGGTAAATAAGTCACTTGGACTTCAAGGTGTCAATAAATTTTCCAGAATTGGAGATAGATCAAGCCCAGCCTCTAGGCTGCTACGGCATAGCCTGGCACGCCGGATAATAGCTTCCGAAAGTCGCCGCCATGAATCTCCTCCAAAGCTCTTGAAACATCTAGGTCATCTAGCGAAGAGCTCGGAACGACCAACCAAGAGGTCTGTCGATCGAGGGTGATAAAGGATGCGCCACAAAGTCGCGCGACAGATTCGGCAACCAAAGAGGCGTCATAGATCCCAAAACGAACTGCATTGGTAGCAGAGATATGAGAGTCAAAGGATAATTCTGGATTGGGCGTTACCCCAAAACGATTAGCCAACTCATCGGTATATTCTCGAACTCCAGATCCTATCGACCGATATGCAAAATTGACAGTCGGACGAAAGATATCTTCAAGTCTCCTAAGGTGATTAGGATTACCGTCCTTAGTAACCATTACCAGATTCCAACTAGCAACCTCAAGGGTCAAATAACCCGGGAATGCTCCTAGTTGCGGATGGCGCCCAAAAGGTAGATGAATCAGACCAAAGTGAGAGTCACCTCCGCGAACTCGCGCCAAAGCCTCACTGTTTTGAACTGACCACCAAAGGCAACTGACAGGGATCCGATGGGACAAAAAATTAACTATCGCTCCAAGAATTGGATCACAACCGTCAAAGAAGAGCGCGCCACTCTCACTCGCTTGGTAGTCACCGGACTGGCTCAACCTGGCATTTGGAATCTGCCACGCGCTATCCAATACTCCTTTTGGCATAGCGCGAAACTTCTTGAGACCATTGATCTCGCCCCAGGCAGCTGGACCGTCAACAGGGTTCGTCTCTAGAGCTGGACTTCCGACACCAAAGACCTCCTCCACTGTCGAAGAAAGTATTCGGGCTATACCCAAAGCTAGACCAACTTTTGGATTCTCATCACCTCTTTCGATGTTGGACAACGTCTGACGAGTGACACCAAGGGTGGCCGCCATCTCGCGTTGGGATATCCCTAACTGCTTTCGCCTTGTCGCAATATCTAGCAATAAAATCCTCCAGAAGTTCGCTCTATCCCAATGCAGTGCCATTTAGGTAAAGTTTCCATTCCATAAATATTATCAAGGTAAAGCAAACTATACATGTCAATGGTGCAAGATTTAATCACCATGAAATAACTCATGTGAAAATCAGATTTCAAGGGATCAAAGCAGTCAAGAGATCACAAGCTCATAGCCACATCTTGAAAGATCACTCTCAGTCCAACTTTGGCGTTCGCAATGGCAACTACCACAAAAAAAGGCATCCATTACGAGATAGAAATCGGCAAGTTGCTGAATATCTAGGTGATATACGATACCAAAGAAAAGAACATTCCCTTGATCCAAGGATCGACTAAAGCAAATTCCCAGACCACCATGCGATCCACCGGCGGACCACTATGTTAGCAAACCGAGAAACGATCTGGTTTTTCCAAGTGGTGTTAGAGGCAATGGTCGCATTTACCTATTACAAAAAGTTAGCCAAGAGAAAATCGTCGACTCATCACGATAGCGAACCTAATAGGTCGATTCAACGAACAAAAATCAATCGCACTACCAGATAGGCAGAGCATCCAAATAAGCCTTTAACGTCTAGTGATTTGCGTCGCGGTCAAGAAACTCGAAAAAGTCCCCAGTTGCAAAGATTAAAGCAATGGCACATTCGATCGTCCCAACCCCAAAAAGATTCGGCTTCCGCATCTCCACTTCAAAGAAAAGCTTGGCTCCTTGTCATGGTAGTTTTATCGCCTTTAGATTGGGCTTTTTCATTGGTCACTCTTGGTTACGGCCCCGAAGAAGAAAATGGCTTATCTTTCCACAGCAACTGGTGGGAAAACCTCCCAAACCGTTGAAATCGGTGCATTTCACTCAAATATGTAGTCAAATCTCCGAAATTTATTACTAATAGTGAATTCATGCCGATATATGGTGCATAGCCCCGCGAAAAAGAAATAGGGACGGCATGAGAGCATTGAAAAAACCAATCCTAGGAGCAAGCCTTCTCCTTGGTGCTGCGTCGATAGTAAACCCGCCCTCGCTACCGCAAAATACCAACTACCTTAGCGCTGGCGAACAAATTAGCTCAACCACCCACGTAGCGTACCGGCCATCAAGCAATAGTTATTCAAATGCAGTGGTAGGAGTAGCCCCGACACCTGGTAGAAACGGGTACTGGGCAGTTGAGAGCAACGGAACTTTAAAAACTTACGGAAGCGCTCTTGGTTATGGATCCTTGGCTGGTACCAAGCTAAATCAACCAATCGTTGGAATCGCAGCTACTCCAGATGGAAAGGGATACTGGCTAGTGGCGGCAGATGGTGGGATATTTACCTTTGGAGATGCTGGCTTTTATGGATCAACTGGAGCAATCAAGCTAAATCAACCAATCGTTGGAATGGCAGCTACTCCAGATGGAAAGGGATACTGGCTAGTGGCGGCAGATGGTGGGATATTTACCTTTGGAGATGCTGGCTTTTATGGTACTGCCAGCGCTGGAAAAGCCTTAATTGCCAGCAAGGATGGGAAAGGGTACCTTATCTTAGACGACCAAGGTTCCCCAACCTCATTGGGCGACGCGAAAGTTATAGCTGGCGCTCCAGTTGTATTTGGCAGCCCAACAACGCCAACACCGACCACAAACCCCAGGTTATTGCTCCCACCCAAAAATCCTACAGGTAACATCGCGGCCTCTCCGAACTTTGCCACTACATGCTGGCAAAGCCCCAACTCTGGTGCCTGTCAAAATCTCGAGGTAGCTGCATTGGACAGCGCAAGGCTGAATTCCGAGGGACTCGCTCCTTTCACCTTACCTAGCAACTTTGCAACTTTGAACCCAGCCGAACAGACGCTCGTGATTATCGACATAGAGAGGGGCTCCCGAGGCCTTCCAATCTTTGTCGGCCTCGTCAACCAACTCAACGTTGATGCATCCCGAGGAGCCGCTATGGCAACTGATCCCAATTACGCAATGGAGACCATACCAGGAGTGACTGGCTACTATGGCTACGGATCAATTTGGGCCGAAGACTACAGCGCCCTAGCTGCTGACTACGACTGGATGTACAACGATGGACTAGGAAGCGGAAACCTAGATTGTACTGCGAATAATACCAGTGGCTGTTGGGGCCATCGTGATAATATTCTTCATTCCGCTCCCGGTTACCAACTCATCATGGGGGCCGGATACCAAGCCATGAACGGAATGGTCTCACTCGCTCAGATTTTTATCGCGATACCACAAAACGACGTGATACCAGCTAGCGACTATAGCTATACCTGGAGCCAAGCGGTTGCTGCCGGCGCCAGTTTCTAAATTATCTATCGATAAATTACCGATCGGCGAGATGAATTTAGATCCTAACAACCATGATGATAGATGACCCCGGTTATCCACAGGTCCAATGAGCAGTCCAATCAACTGCACTTTTGTCTGATTATTCAAGCAATATTGCTACCGTACTCTGGGCCAATCGCTACTTCAAGATAGGTCAGGCGTAGCATCAACGATTTATCAGAGTTAACTCAATTCGTAAATGTGATCGTCGATCGGGCATAAACCGACATAAATTATCGATTGGTCAGAATCCCTACAAACTGATTAGCACAAGGGCTTCTTCAGATTCCAAGATGGCCGCTAATTCGAGTAACGCAGAACCATATGCCAGTAAAGTAATTGATGCTGCGATCGCGCCCAAGAACCAGTGGTGGAGCATTCATTTTGTCTACCACCTATATTTCTTGATAAGTCGGCTGACTATTCCTATTCTTTGGACCATCTCGCATAAATCTTTGAACACAGCACCAGTACTTTTAACCATCTCGCCGAAATCTTTGGACCAGACTTTCCTGATCCGTCAAGCCTATTTCCAAGGTCCCTTATTTAATGGCTAGATGGCTGGTTTTTTGATATTTATTGGCACATAGTCCTCCCGTTGTTGGATCAGAAAGTCATCTTCGGCTTTTCTGAGGATTATGGACGACTCTAAGCCAGGAGTAGCACAAAGGGTAGCTGATTCCAATAAGTAGTTTCGAAGGCATATGCCACATAGATACGGCAGCGTTGATTGAGTCAGCAGTAAGCGGATCTCCAATAGAAAACCCTACTCCTATTTCTTTATTTGGAGTCTTAAACTGATTTGCGAAATCGTCAAATACAGTTCGGCTTATTCGAAGCCAGTTATTTAGGTAGGCACCGTTCTCCTGGATTGCTTGGGCGAGAGCCGCAAGTGTGGGAACGTTGAAAAATGCACAGGCTCCCCAAAGGAAATCTGCTTCAAAAGCATTCGGGTAATTCCCGCCTCCACCATAGTATTGCGCGAGGGTCTCGTCGCAGGCGGGTCGATTTATCCCATCGTACTAAAGCGAAACACTTCCTGATGTAGGATTTGAGCAACCACAAGCTAACTACTTATTTCAACCTCCAGAATGGTAAGTAATCAGCCGACGACCCTCAGTGTCGACCTCACCCTGGACAGTTATTTAAAAGTATTTGGTAAGGGCGGAGAAGTTGATGATTCAACAATGCAATTAGATAACGCATCGTCGGATCGATCCTAGGATGGATCTATGGACAACCATAAAGAAGATACCTCAGCAATATAGCTTCCCCCAAAGGCCACCAGAAGATTAATTTCCACGAGCTACAAAGCTCGGATACTCAAAGAGTACGATTCTCTAGACTCCGAAGGCAAAAGTCCCCTACTTAGATGGGAAGGGTTGCATAGCTCCCACATGTCGAGATGGTGCAAGCATTTGGGCTTGAAGGTCGATCTATCACTTGCCAAGCCACGGGGACCAAGGCCCAAATCTAATAACTCCAAGGCTAAAACGCTGGAGAAGGCAAATGAGCGCCTCTCCAAGGAGCTCAAGCGAACAAGGACGGTGAGTGAGGTTCAGGAAAAACTATCGGCGCTCTTAGGGGAGCTCTCAATAACGAGCACAATGAAGTCCCAATAACAATTATCCCCTGCCTCTAATTTTTTATTAGAGAAAAAGAATAATACTCATAATTTAATTTACCTTGGCATTAATCTGCTGAAATGAGATAAATATCAGCTAAAGAGAAGCTACCAACCCCGAAACGCGTCTTCTCAAACATTTTCGGGGCAAGCAAATCATCTTTTAGGCAACCTGGCCCGTAAAAGATCAGTCGTCAGTAGCTACGAACTTGGCCAATTCTTCAGCCATAATCCATCCAAATGCAATCAGCGAGTCATTCTTTTGAGACTCTAGTGGTGTAAAAAAATCTGCAAAATCTGCATAGACCGAAGATCGAACCGCTGGCTCATAACCGGAATAACCAGTAATCTCACCCGTTCCAGAAAAGATAAATGTGCGATCATCTACCCTATTTTCACTTCCATATCGCCGGGCTAGGCGTCGAGCCCAAGCTCGCTCCTCACCAGTCGGTTTATGACCTGGTTTTGGAACTATATCTTCGAGATCTTCGAAGATCTCAAAAGCTCCAACATCAAGAAGCTTTGATCCCATCAAAACATCTTCATCAGGAAAGGCTAACAGCGCCTTTTTGAATTGACCCTCTCTGACCCGATAGAGCGTCTCTCGTGCCTGAGGACCTCTCTCGACTACGAGAGCACCAATAATAATTGCAGGCGTTCCACCAATTCGCTCAAGAGTGTAAAATGAAAAACCCCTAAGTCGACCATCAACTTTGACCTCTGTAACTAAGACCCACTCTTCACGAGCCTTTGAGAGGTAACCAAAATCTAGGTTGACTTCACTGGATGCCACAAGTTCCGCCATTGCGTCAAGTTCGCCATCGCTTAAAAGTGAGCAATCACGAGTCGTTATCTCGACAGACATAAGCCCCACAGTCTCCTTGGATTAAGACCAGGAATCGAAACGTTCCCTTCTACAAGCCTAGTCCGAAATGCCAAATGTCACATCGTTAGGCGTCCATCCAATGGCTAAAGCCAGGGTCTTAGACCTCTCCAATGTGCCCAAGGAGCCCTTGAGCTGGGTAATCATTCTATGGCCGGGTTAATCTAAAGAACGATACTTTCGGAATTTAAAAACTCCCTGAGCTCGCCAATTAAGCTTCCGGAGTCGACCTTGACCCTAATCTCTCCACTTAGGTCATAGAGGAGACCTCCTGCCTGAAGTCGCACCATGGAATTCCCAGGATGGCGCTCCAGAGTCGCGCGAATGGCCCCAAGTAACTCTGACGTTACCTGGGATGCATCCAAGCGAATCGTCAGCGAATCATTAAATTCACTAGAACGATCTATCTCCTCGAAGGAAGAGGCGATAAATTTGGCTTCATCTTCCCTGAAATCCATCCGTCCCTTTACCAAAACAAGCTTGTCATCTTCGAGCATCGTTCCATAGTCAGCCATGACCCTTGCAAAGACAAAGACGTCCATAGAGCCGGTCAGATCCTCCAATGAAAAATTGCCCATTAGTGCACCCTGTTTTGTATACCTCTTTGAAAGGTTGGTGACAACACCGCCAATTACCATCATCTCATTCTCACGTGGGGTGCCCTTTAGATCCGAGAGTTCAGCAATGATGTTATCAGTCTTGCTCTTTATGAACTTCTCATATCCACTGACTGGGTGGTCAGAAACGAACATGCCAAGCATCTCTTTTTCAAAGCTGAGGACATCTCCCTTCGTATCTTGAAGATCTGGCAGTACGATATCAAATCCAAGTGAAGGCTTGCCATCGTCAGATGGGGCATCAAAGAGGCTCATTATGCCGTCTAAATCTTCCTTACGCTTTCGGATGGCTCGTTCAATCACATTCTCATAGACGGCCATGAGGCTCTTTCTGGTGTGGCCAAAGGAATCAAAAGCGCCGGCTTTTATCAAAGATTCAATCAATCGCTTGTTTAGCACGCTGGGGTCAACCCTAGCGAAGAAGTTCTCTAGGTTCTCGTATGGCCCATTTACCTTCCTCTCTGCAACAATAAGTCCGACAACGTTTTCCCCAACGTTTCGAATTGCAGATAGACCAAAGCGAATCGACAGATTGTCGCCATCGATAACGGGCCAAAAGTCCGAACGAGACTCATTTATATCAGGTACCAAGATTGCAATGCCATGTTCTTTGGCATCGGCTAGGAGCATCCCTGTCTTATTTTTATCGTCCATGACCGACGTTAAAATGGCTGACATGTATTGAGATGGAAAATGAGCCTTTAGATAGGCAGTTTGATATGCCACAAATCCATAGCCGAAAGAGTGAGACTTGTTGAAGGCGTAGTCTGCAAAGGGTTCGATAATGTCAAAAAGTGTATCTCCGAGGGCCCGGCCATACCCAGCAACGTCACACCCGTTGACAAACTTCTCTCGATGCGCAGCAATCAATTCTCGAACCTTTTTACCGCAGGCCTTTCTCAAGTCATCTGCTTCAGCTAGGGTGTAGCCGGCAAACTTCTGCGCCACCTTCATGACAGACTCCTGATAGATCATCAGTCCATAGGTGTCGCCCAAGATCTCCTCTAGATCCGGATGCTCATAGTTGATTGGCTTGCGACCATTTTTTCTATCCGCATAGTCGTTGTGCATATTAGCTGCCATCGGACCTGGACGATAGAGGGCGACGAGCGCTGCAATATCGTCAAAGGCCGTTGGCGCTAGGGACTTCATGAGGGCCCGCATCGGCTTACTTTCAAGTTGGAAGACTCCAATTGAATCCGCATCGCGCAACATAGCTAAAGTCTTTTCGTCTGCCATCTCGATGTTATCGATATCGACTTCTTCACCAGTTGTCTCAGCTATCAATGCAAGGGCGCGCTCAATCACCGATAAGGTTCGAAGGCCCAAAAAGTCCATCTTCAAAAGGCCTAGATTTTCAACACCATGCATCTCGTATTGAGTCACCACTGGAGCCGAATCCGAACTCGATCCAGCATCTGGCTTGCGTTGAATCGGTAGATATTCAGTCAATGCCTCATGGGTAATTACAACCGCTGCGGCATGGATTCCATCTTGTCGTCGAAGTCCTTCCAAGCCCGATGCAACATCCACAATCGTCTTAGCATCTGGATCACTCGCGATTATTTCGCGTAATTCAGCAGCGATCCGATATCCATCCTTATAAGCCTCGGTCTCAGTCAAACAAGCCCAAAGTGGTGTATCTCGCCCCATAACCAATGGCGGCATTGCTCTTGCAATCTTGTCACCGAGGGCATATGGCATCGATAGAACTCGCGCAGCGTCCCGAACAGCGGCTCGCGCCTTGATTCGAGAAAATGTCACGATCTGGGCCACGTGGTCATAGCCATATCTCTCAGAGGCGTAACGTATCATATCCTGGCGATATCGTTCGTCGAAGTCCATGTCAATGTCAGGCATTTGAATTCGTCCTGGATTCAAAAAGCGTTCAAAGAGAAGGCCGTACCGAATTGGATCCAAATCAACGATACCCAAACAATATGCTACGCAACACCCCGCCGCTGATCCACGACCGGGACCCACACGTATCTTGCTTCTTTTAGCAAATTGGATCAAGTCCCAAACGACCAAGAAATAGGCGCTGAATCCCATCCTTGAGATGACATCGAGTTCGTAATCTATACGCTCAATAACGGTTTCGGAGAGCTCCTGTCCATAACGCCCTCGCGCCCCCTCATAACTTAGTTCGCGCAGATAGGCCGATGCAGATTCATCGTAGCGCTCCTTTTGATATTGAATCGGCACAGGAAATTCAGGCAGTTTGGGCTTTCCAAACTCGATCTCAACATTGGCCCTCTCTGCTATTAGCAATGTATTGTCACATGCCTCTGGAACTTCGCTAAATAGCTCACGCATCTCCTGTGAGGTCTTTATGAAGTGCTCCTCACCTTCAAAACGAAAGCGCTTCTCGTCAGAGAGTGCTTGACCCGTTTGAATACAAAGAAGAGCGTCGTGGGCACGGTGGTCTTCTCGATGGGTATAGTGGGCGTCATTTGTCGCTAAAAGTGGAAGCTCTAGCTTCTTGGCCAATTCAATTAAAAGTGGGTTGGTCTTCTTTTGAAGTGCGATTCCATGGTCCTGGAGCTCAACAAAAAGGTTCTCCGGTCCAAAGATATCCTTTAACTTCGAGGCGTGATCATAGGCACCTTTGATATCATCTCTCGCTAGTGCTTGTAGTACCAGACCACCCAAACAGCCAGTTGTTGCGATTACACCTTCATGGTATTTCTCTAAAAGTTCGTAATCAAGACGAGGCTTATAGTAGTAACCCTCCAGGAAGGCCGCCGAAGAGAGTTTGATAAGGTTTTTATATCCCTGGTTGTTCTCAGCCAACAAGATAATGTGATAATAAAGCTTCTCTTTGGCATCGCGCTCGTTAGATTCGTCTACCTTACCCCGACGAGGAGGTCGCTCAAACCTAGAACCCCCGGCCATATAAGCTTCAATGCCAATTATGGGGTTGATCCCTTTCTTGCGCGCCGTCTCGTAAAACGGAAGCACGCCAAACATGTTGCCGTGATCCGTAATTGCCATCGCTGGTTGGCCATCTAAAACCGCCTTTTTAACGGCATCTTCGATTCGCGCCGCACCATCGAGCATTGAATATTCGGTATGATTATGCAAGTGTACAAACGAGTCCATTTTGGGCTACTCCATCCCTCTGAGTCAAGCACGTAATAGAGGTCGCGACTTTTTCCTTAGCTACCACACTAACTTTCAAGACCTCGACAAAAATCACCTCTACGACATTTAGTCGATAGCAAAGTGCCAGAATCAACCATGATCATAGGTTCAACTGCGACAAGCACCCTTGAGATATGGACTTTTATCAAATCCGTCCTCTCAAAGATATGACAAGAAACCTATTGCCCAAAGGACTTCGCCTCGAAGATATAAACCGAAAAGCACTTTGCCAAAGAATCGATCAAATTGATCAAAGAGTCAGATTCCGCCCCGACCACCCTCCTCCATGGCAACCCCAATTGCCAAAGTCACCCAAAAAACAACGAAAATCCCTTGTGAACCAACAAGTTGATCAGACAACACCTCCTAAAAACCTCTGGCGAACCAGAATCTGCCATCAGATCTCATGACGCCATTATCCAAACTGCGTGGCAGCTTGCTTTTATCCACATATCGACAAGAGGCCTAGGCCTTGGGATCAAACATTGACATCTGTCAGCTAGGTCTGGCAGATAGATCTTCAATCCATACAAAAAAAAGTAACCCGCAACCACAGAACCAAACAGCGTCAATTCAAAAGAGCAAGCATGAAAAAGCCAAACAATGCAAACAATTGTGAATCATCAAGAATTCGCCGAGCAATGACAATCGGGCTGACATAACAATTGTCTCAAGATCCACGGAGGCACCCCTGTTGTGATCGAATTAGTCAAAACAAATTCTCGCTCTAATTGCATCCAATTCAATCTGGAAAACAGATTGCCCCCAAATGGGTCACTCCAGAGGGATCATCGAATTCCAAATACACAAATCTCGACTGTCGCAACTAGATGCAACACATCACTTTCAAGGCGTGGTGGCAACGTCACCTCCAAGAGGCAAATAAGACTAAATGGGCAAAAATTACCCCCCCCGAATAAATTACTTGGTCTGAATGTGACTGATTTATCTCAAAATAGCCAAGTCAAGGTAGCGCAAGATCTTTCCATCGAGCCTTCTTGTGAAAATATTTAATAACTCGTATAGAAAATTGACCATCTTAAGATGCATCTATTGCGTATTATTAATTCAGGTATGGGGTCGCTGTGATCCCTCAAATGAACGGGGGGACCGTTGAAGACAAGTGCAGCAGTATTATGGGGGACCAATCAGGAGTGGAGCGTCGAAGAAGTAGAACTTGCCGATCCACTTTATGGAGAAGTCAGGGTAAAGCTAGCCTCATCCGGCCTCTGTCACTCGGATGAACACCTAGTTACCGGTGACTTACCAGCAGTATTGCCAATCGTTGGTGGTCACGAAGGGGCTGGCATCATAGAAGCAGTTGGACCTGGCGTTACCTCTTTGGCAGAAGGCGATCACGTCGTTCTAGGATTCATACCGTCTTGCGGTCGCTGTAGCGCTTGCTCTACGGGCCATCAGAACCTCTGCGAACTAGGCGCGTTGATCATGTCAGGTCAAGAAGTTGCCGGGGGCCAAAGAATTACAGCGCGGGGCCAAGGAATTGGGACCATGTGCTGCCTTGGAACTTTCTCACCTTATGTTGTCGTCCATGAGAGTTCGGCGATCAAGATTCGAAATGACGTACCACTGGACAAGGCTTCCTTGGTGGGTTGTGGCGTAACTACCGGAATCGGATCTGCTCTGTATTCTGCTGAAGTAAGAGCCGGAGACATCGTAGCTGTTGTAGGCGTTGGAGGCATTGGCACAAATGCAATCCAAGGGGCTAGATTGGCTGGCGCAAAGTTCATCGTTGCAATCGACCCGGTCGAAGCACGACGAGATTCCGCAAAGTTCTTCGGCGCTACCCACTCAGCCGCCAACCTAGACGAAGCTTTCGGACTTATAACTGAAATCTCCAATGGCCTTATGGCTAACTCAGCTGTAATCACTACCGGCGTCGGCGAGGGTCACTTGGTAGCTCCAGTAATGGCTCTGCTGGGCAAGAACGGAAAAGCCGTAATCACATCCATCTCTCCATTCTCACAAGTCGATGTAAAGCTAAGCCTCTTGGATATGACGCTCTATCAAAAGCAACTTCGCGGATCGCTCTTTGGCTCGGCTAATCCCCGATTCGACATACCAAAGATCCTTGACCTTTATATGGACGGCATCGTAAAGCTCGATGAATTGGTGACCGCGACCTACACTCTAGATCAAGTAAACCAAGGATATCAGGATATGCGTGACGGCAAGAACGTTCGTGGCATGATCCTCTTTGATTAATAGACTTTGGGACTCCTACAACTTTTCGCTACGCGAATGTGAGCTAGTCGGCCCAAACCTCATCTCTGTGCCCGCCAGGATAGCCCTCAAGCTCTCCGAGGCGGGCACTTTTGTGATCAAACGCGCACTTGAATCACCTATTTCTATCTCAACCCCGGCCGAGATACGTCTCTTTGAGAGGTTGCAGAACTTTGGCCTCGTCGCTGTCTCCCCCATGCCGTCCAAACAACTAAAAGCCAGAGATACATCTGTAATTATTCCTTGTTTTGATCCGCCAGATAGATTAAGAAACACCTTGAAATGCGCAAAGGAACTCAGATGCGCATTGGAGATAATTGTCGTCGATGACGGCTCTTGCTTTGTGTCCGAAAATAGAGCTATATCGGAGCAATTTGGAGCAAAGTTCATAGCATTAGATAAAAATTATGGTCCCGCACGGGCACGAAATGCCGGTGCTGCAAAGGCCAGCGGATCACTGCTTCTATTTTTAGATTGCGCTCTTAGTTTTGATTCGTCTCTAGATGAGACAGTCGCCCTTGTTTTGCCAGGGCTAATCGAGATCGCTGCCCCCAGGATCCGAACCCTTGACTCTTGGGACACGGCGCCAGGTAGGTCCATTAAAAAACTGATAGATAACTACGAAAGCACCAACTCCGCGCTAGATCTAGGCGAGCGAGAAGGTTTTGTTGGATCGAAACGATCCTGTAGCTATCTGCCCTCAACTGCCATAGCGATAGTCAAGGAGACCTTTTGTGCTTTGGGGGGTTTTGATGAATCAATGCGTTTGGGCGAAGACGTCGATCTGATCAAAAGAGCACTGCTGGATCAAAGAACGATCTATTACAACGCCAAGAATACCGTCTCCCACCCAAGTAGAGATAGCCTTATATCCCTTTGCAAACAACGCTTTGGCTATGGACGCTCCAGTGGACCACTCGCAAAATTATATGGTCGCCAAATCAGCCATGAGGTAGTAGATGAATTTGCTCTGATCTCTATGTTTGCGCCTCTTCTAGGCGAGGCACTCAGGGCAGCGGCTGTTTGCCTAGATCGAAGACGAACAATTAAGTTACTAAACATAAATACGCGCCCTAATAGTAAGGAACTGATCGACATCTCAATGGTCGAAATGCGCCGATCGACCAAAAATATCATAAGATCGAGAGGAACATTTCTCCTAATAGGATCCTTAGTGTCCCCAAGGTTGCGACAATGGAGCATCAAAATTGCTGTGTTATATGGAATTTCAAATCTATGGGTCAACAAAAAAAACAACCATAAAATATCGCTTTTAGCAATCTCAGTGCTAGATGACATCTCCTATTCGATGGGGGTGGTAGCAGGAATGGTAACGGCTCAAACTCCGACAGCGATCAAACCAACCTTCAATCTATCATTTTCAAAGTCGCTCGCAAAGGCCGCTAAGGCAAAAGCCGCCCTCTATTTGAACTCCATAAAAAGCTAACTCAGTTGCGAACTGTAAACAATTGACCACAATGGCCCCAGCAGGTCTGAGCTAGTGGCACCACTCAACATTCAATTACAACGCCGCGCCACGGGAGATTTGTTGTCAATTGGAGCTTTAAATATCGCTCCGTGCTATTTGGTATTTGCAAAGTGGTGCTGTTGAGCTGTTCTTCAGGGTTATAGCTCGAAAACGGTTGGCCCCTCTGGGCTTGGCAGATACAACGACTAGAAGATCATTTAACTCAAATGATTCCCAGGGTATTGAACCCGACCAAAACCAAGGATAACTTAGATCATATGAAAACTATTTCCACATACGATCTATTGGTTTTGAGGGGCTTTATCTACAAAAGAGCCAAAACGCGAACTTTTTAGAGGATTCGGCTGTTATGAAAGGTGCAAGCAACCTAAGCATCGACCTTCTAACCATCAACCTTCCGTACAAGATCCTCCACACTAAGAGCAACAGGATCTCACTTCTCATCGACTAGAAATTAAATAACCAAAAGATAAGCAAGCAACCCGTAAAAGAGAGCTAAGTCAAAAGGATTCAGTTTTGAGATCCCAAGAGTCATCTCAGGAAACCAAGGAGAAAGGCGAAAAAATAATGACGGACCAAGGCGTGACGAATGAATGTCCCATACCAAAGCCATCTACGACTCTCGAAGCTCGACCGAACCAAGAATGGTGGCCCGACCAACTTAATCTACGCCACCTGGACAAGCACGAAGCAACTCGAACTCCATTAGGTGACGACTTCGATTACCCAGAGGCGATCAAATCCCTCGATATTGAAGGTCTAAGACGAGACATCTTTGAGGTTATGGCCACTTCACAAGATTGGTGGCCAGCAGACTATGGCCACTACGGACCACTTTTTATCCGGATGGCATGGCACAGCGCCGGCACCTATCGAACCTTTGATGGACGCGGAGGAGGTAGTCGTGGAACGCAGCGCTTTGCGCCTTTGAATAGTTGGCCAGACAATGTCAATTTAGACAAAGCGAGACGGCTACTTTGGCCGATAAAGAAGAAGTACGGTCGCACCATCTCATGGGCCGACCTGATTATCTTTGCTGGCAACTGCGCGCTAGAGGCAATGGGCGTAAAAACTGTCGGCTTTGGTTTTGGACGTCTAGACATTTGGGGACCAGAGGACGATACCTATTGGGGCCCCGAAGAGACTTGGCTTGGCGATGAAAGATATAGCGGAGATAGAGAGCTACAAAACCCCCTTGGGGCTGTTCAGATGGGGCTCATTTATGTCAATCCCGAAGGACCAAATGGAGATCCAGATCCCCTAGCCGCAGCAAAGGATATCAGGGAGACCTTTTCCCGTATGGCCATGAACGACGAGGAGACTGTGGCCCTAATTGCTGGTGGTCACACCTTCGGAAAGACCCATGGCGCGGTACCAAACGCTCA
This sequence comes from Acidithrix ferrooxidans, assembly GCF_000949295.1. Lineage (GTDB taxonomy): Bacteria > Actinomycetota > Acidimicrobiia > Acidimicrobiales > Acidimicrobiaceae > Acidithrix > Acidithrix ferrooxidans. The sequence goes on along the minus strand of NZ_JXYS01000032.1, from coordinate 5,371 downwards.
AACCTATGTTGGCCCAGAGCCAGAGGGTGCGTCCATTGAAGAGCTGGGCCTTGGGTGGAAAAACTCCTTTGGAAAGGGCAATGCAGACGACACCATGAGCAGCGGCTTAGAGGGAGCATGGACTAACAATCCGACGAAGTGGGATAACGGCTTCTTTGTAAACCTCTTTAAATACGACTGGGAACTCACCACAAGTCCGGCGGGTGCCAAGCAATGGACACCAAGTGACCCGTCGGCCAAGGGAGATGTGCCCGATGCCCACGATGTAACAAAGCGCCACGCTCCAATGATGCTCACTACAGATCTAGCCCTCAAGTTAGATCCAATCTATGGACCAATCTCTAGAGGCTTCTTAGAAAATCCATACGAGTTGGAGATAGCCTTCGCAAAAGCTTGGTACAAACTAGTCCATCGTGACATGGGGCCTATTTCGCGATATCTCGGACCCCTTGTCCCAAGTGAGCGAGAGATTTGGCAGGACCCTATTCCTAAGGGAGACTATGAGCTCATCGAAGGCAGCGATATTGATGAGCTGAAGCAAAGAATCCTAGATTCGAGCCTAACTATCTCTGAACTAGTCTCGACTGCTTGGGCTTCGGCTGTGACCTTCCGTGGAACAGATCGACGCGGTGGTGCAAATGGTGCGCGAATTGCCCTCGAGCCCCAGAAAAACTGGGAGGTGAATGAGCCAGATAAATTGGCCAATCGTCTACAGGTCCTCAAAGAGATCCAAGAATCCTTCAACAAAGATCAGACCTCCAATAGGGCAATCTCTCTGGCGGACCTAATCGTCCTTGGAGGGTGTGCGGCAATTGAGAAGGCCGCAAAGAAGGCAGGAATCGACATCAGTCTTGCATTTACTCCAGGACGAGGCGATGCGACCCAAAACGATACCGATGTCGACTCCTTCTCGGTGTTGGAGCCAACTTTCGATGGATTTCGCAACTACTACCAAAGCAACCACAAGCTAGCTCCCGAGCATCTCTTAGTCGAACGATCGGATCTATTGACTCTAACTTCGAAGGAGATGACGCTGTTAATAGGCGGACTAAGAGTCCTTGGTGCCAACTACGCCAGTTCTAGCCTCGGAGTCTTCACAAAAAACCCGGAGGCTCTAACCAATGACTTCTTCATCAACTTACTCGACATGAATATTGATTGGAAGCGTTCCTCATCGTCTGAGAACGTCTTTGTGGGACATGATCGAACGACTGGCGAAGTAACTTGGACCGCTACGCCAGTAGATCTAATCTTTGGTTCGAATGCTCAATTGCGCGCTATTGCAGAAGTCTATGCCAGCGAAGATGGCATAGAAAAGTTCGTGGCTGACTTTGCGAAAGCTTGGGTCAAAGTCATGAATCTTGACCGCTTCGGCAAAGCCTAAACAAAACAGGTTGGCGGTAGGCTTGCTTCAAACAGCCCTACCGCCAACTTTGTATCCAAAACTAGCATGCGACGACTAGATCTCATTTAGCCTTATTGCTTTCGGGTTCTGACGAATGCGGCTTTGACAAAACGCCTCAGAAACAACCGCCCATCGCCATTGATCCGAAAACTAACTCGTGTGAAAATAGGCCCTGTGGAAGAAGAGAGACCGTTCGGCCTTTGCTCTGATGCCATCTAGCCATTAAATCAAATTCACTAAAGTCAGCCTTGTTAGGCTTCATTCACTTAATTCGTACCTGACAAGGAAACGCTACGCAAGGCTCTCGCACTTAGACCACCACAGGATTACCCCCTACTACACGTTGGCTCTTTTCTCACCCAGACCATAAAGACAAAAACCGACACCAAAGTTTGTCAGGGTAATCCAGGACGATTCAAATCCCCTTCTTTAGTGGGCCACCTCTTCGAACTGGGTTTAGTTGATTTGGTTTCATACTTATCAAGTTTCGTAAGCAATAGCCATTTCAGACTCTGATTCGCGGATAAGCGGATGTGGAGACGCAAACACACATGTGTTGAGAAGTCGCTCGCTCTCGAATTGTCGATGGCGCAGTAGGGATGGTTAAATGGCACTCACCCGCCTTAGCGAACGAGGCATCGTCGAACTCGACGAAGAGCCTAAAGCGGCAATGGTGAGTAATTTAATGGTTGTTCTCTGTGATGACCAACCGGTTTCTCTGGTAGTTAACGCCGGGACCCTTTATTCTTAAGCAGTGGAAAGACGTAAGCAGGTTCTACTGCGCATAGATCCAGCGGTTCATGATGCACTAACTCATTGGGCGTTAGATGAGCTTCGAAGCATAAATGGACAGATCGAGATGATACTTCGACGAGCTTTTGTCGAAGCAGGACGAGTGCCTACAACTATACGACCACTACCTCAACGTGGCCGTCCGCCCGGCGAACAAACCCAAGATTTGGGTGACGCCTGGTAAATAAGCCGAAGTGAATCAAAATGTCGCGCAAGCGAACACTAAAACATTTTCCGCGCAACTTCGAATGCGCATTCTCTATCTTGTTTATCTCAGCCCTGTTGCTCTGTTGCATTATAAATCAATGAAAAATCTCGTCGATAAAAGACAAGGTTATCTACAAGAAATGGCCTACAAGGCTACTTGTAGGCCATTTAAATTAGAAAGAGCAATTTAGAGCTGTCAATCTTGAACTTTAATAATCGACAATGTGTCATTAAAAGCGGGGCGAAAAGTTATCTGCGATCTTGAAATCCCATAGATCTAATTGACTCTCAACGACCTGGCGGAGTTATCAGCTCGCTCTTTGAGATCACTATACTTATCGGACGGCAGATATAGGAGCAGGTCGCCCTAGCTCCGTGTCACGTAGACCACTTGACCATTTTGAAAATAAACCTTTCCAAATGAATAGATCCAAATTAACTCAGGAATCGAGTTGTAGACGTCTGATCCCGTTGATGTCGGGGAACCCCAAAGCGCTAAAACTTGACTCTCTGAGATTCCATCTGAAAGATATGGAATCGACTGTCCAGTTCCTGAAACACTTTGAGTCGCGGTAACTGGAATAGTCGAGGTAGTTGTGGTTGTCGGTGTCGAAGTGAAAGATGAAGCAGTCTGTCCAAGGGGAGTCGCAAGATTCCACTCGGTGTTAAACCACCCTAGAGCCGCGCTACGGATAGCTGGATCGCTCAGGATTACGCCAACTTCACGATTATTATCCAATGAGACGCTGGAAAAGTTCTGCGATCCTATGAAGGTCTCATTGGCGTTTATGATAAGTTTGGCGTGGACGTAGGGACTCTTGAGGATCCTAACTGCTACCCCACCTTGAAGCATAGCGTTGGCATATTGCAATTCGGAGTAGCTCAGATTATCAGGCAATAGCACTCGAGCGCTTGAGGAGTGAGCACTAATCAAACTATAGAGTGCGGATGCAGAACCCAACTCTTCAGCCATAATCGCTAATGGGCCAGGCGATGATAAAATCGACGATATCGCTGCAGATGCGCCGGGTGACACCACCAGTGCGCTGCGAACTGAGTTTCCCGCAGTGACGCCAATCCAGTCCGATTCAAAGATCTTATACAAACTAGATACAAGCAGTGGTGATGTAGTATCGACGGCATCTTCTAGGTTGTATGTCCCCATCGCGCTATAGGTGGCATTAGGAGAGCCAAAGATCGCCCCTTGTGATGCTCTACCAGGATCGACAACCATATATTTAGCATGATCAAATGAGTAAGATCCCGAAAACCTAGCCGGAGCAACCTTGATTTTTACAGGTGAGCCACTAAAGAGTGCCATCGCATTTCCGGGCGCAGCCGAATCTTTGTAGGGATTTCCGGCGACGATTACTTCAACCAATATGCCTCTTCTTGCCGCCGAGATAAGCGCGGATGCCAGCGTTTGATCTGTAAATAGATATTCATTTACAAAGATCGATACACTTGCCGAAGAGATCAAGCTGCTCCAGGGGCCAAGGCCATCTTGTGGCTCCGCAATAAAGGTAGTTTTACCATTTGAAGCCGCGGTCGCAGCCGACGTTGGAATAGTCGCCGCAGCCGACGTTGGAATAGTCGTCGCCGCCGATGTTGAAGGTGAGCTAACAGGGGATGCTTTGGTGGTTGAGCTAGATGAAACGTTACTCGAGGTTTTATGCGATTTAGGGCGCGTAGAAACCGAACTCCTAACTCCTAGCGTCGTCGAAGAGACGCTAGAACCTGCCAGGGAAGTAGCCGAACCACAGCTTGTAACAAAAAGGCCAAGCAGAGCGACTAAAAATACCGAAGTTCGACGGAAACTCACGAAACCTCCTTTGATAAAGATAGACCAAGGCTCCAATAGAACAACCACCGGCGAATCGATACCATGACGTTAGCGCATTGGTGTAACCAATCTAACGAGTCAACCACATGACGATCCCCCACCGAACAAGCATAGGTGTGGCCTTCACGTCATCTCTGGACTTGCTTTAGAGCCTTTGACCTATGCACACAGGACAGACTCGACATGCACGGATTTGACACCGTATCCAATTTTATGATTTCCAAAGAAACACCACTCGTGACTACTAGCCGACTATGACCTGTTAAGGGCACTTCGGATTTAACGGTGGCTAGAGGTTAAAGTTCCATTTTTATAAAGTCGCTTTGGAAGTGGTACAGGGGTTCTGCCAGAATGGGATTTGAACAACTCATGATGGAGAGCCCCTGTGGAAAAAGATCATAAAGCAATTTCTAAAATCTTGGTTGGTTTAGTTGATATTAATTTGATAGGCGTTGAAGATAATCTTGGTGAACCGCTCCATGTTCACATTGAGTGTTCTAATTCACAAAAGCAATGTCCAACTTGTGAAGGCAAAGTTCACCATAATGGCCTCAGAGTTGTTGAGGTTGTAGACCTACCGTCTTTTGGTCGCAAGGTTATTCTTTTTTGGTCTAAGCACAGATGGCGATGTGCAAACAAACACTGCCCCCAACCGTCTTTTAGTGATGATGATCCAAAAATAGCTCAATTTCAAATACCCACAAGGTCGTCTTCGCCTAAGTGATCGGGCGGCTAGATGGGCAACTTATGCTGTTGGAGCCCAGCGTCGTAGCGTTTCTTGTGTGGCTAAGGAACTTGGCTGTGATTGGCATACGATAAATGACGCAGTCGTTGCCTATGGAGCTGCATTGGTGGATGATCCTTCACGTTTTGGTGCTGTGGATGCTCTGGGACTAGACGAGGTCTTGTTCTACCGTGAAGGTAAGTATCACAAACAGAATTGGGCTACAACTATTTCTAGATGTGAGACGTGGTGTAGCTTTAGATGTTGTAGCGGGTCGAGGCGGAGCCAATCCAAAGGCTTGGATTGAAAGTCAAGAACAAAGCTGGCGTGATGGAGTTAAATGGGGAACCCTCGATCTATCTGGTGGTTACAAAGCCGTATTTAGAAAGGCTCTGCCAAA
>NZ_JXYS01000031.1 GCF_000949295.1 Acidithrix ferrooxidans | reverse complement strand
GTATCTCAGAGCGTCGCAGGGATAAAGAAGAGGCAATTGCTAGAGGTATGCAAACTAAGTTCCAGAGTGCATTTGACAAACTAGCTGACTCAGTTAAGCGTGGTCAATATTCCAATGCCACAACTGTGGCTTCAAGAATAGGAAAGCTAAAGCAAGAGCATCGCTCTATTGCACGTCGCTATGAGATAGATGCCATAACTGGCGATGACCAAAAAGTCAAAGAGCTGGTTTTGACCGAGAAACCAAAAGTAAAAGAAGCAGCTGAGACTCTCTATGGTGCATATGTGATTGAGACCAATAGGAACGATCTAGAACCAGAAGAGATCTGGAAGCTCTATATGACCCTAACAAAGGTAGAGGATGCATTCAAAGCCCTAAAGAGCAATCTTGGGATGAGACCGATCTATCACCAACTAGCTAGTCGTACCGCTGCTCATCTATTTATCTCAGTAGTTGCTTATCACCTCTATGGAGCAATTGCACTTAGCTTATCTCAAGCCGGTGACAAAAGAAGTGTTCACAGCATTCTTGCTCAAGTGTCTACCCATAGCCGCTTGAACGTAACGATGTTAGATGATAACAAACGTCTACATAACCTTCGTATCTCCTCTACTCCAAACTCTACCCAAAAAGAGATCTACTCTATTCTTGGAGTAGTAGATACGCTAGCTCGAACCAAGAAGGTGATTGCTCAACTGTAGTGCCCAAATCCAGACACCAATATGGTCATGACCTGGGCTTTCATGGGGTGGTTGCCGAAAGTAGGGCTAACGATTTTCATCGCTTTGGATAGGGAGAGATTATATCAACCTTTTTTTATTCTGTCTAGTTGGAACAATAATATGCCCATGAGAGGCAAGGACGAACCAATGCATGCGTTTGATTCCATCGCTTGGGCCCGACCCTGACAAGGGCCAGCTAAGGAATGCTCTAAAAAGGAGTTGAAGCCGAGAATCGAGCCGCTGGACTTTGTTGCAAATAGGTCGGGCCTCCTTCGGGTGAGAAGAGTCCAACTGTCCAATTCAACGGCCTCAATGGTGCCTTTGTATCTCTTGTTGAGCTTCCATGGTTAAGGTAATTAGTCGTCTTCATGCACTTTGACGGAGAAACTCCCAAAGGGGCGTGTGTTTCGTGCTTATTCGCCTAATTTCTGCAGTTTCTAGATCTTTTATGACCTAATGGTTAAATCGTTTCATTGTCGCAAATAGGTGACAGCTCTCAAATTTGTGGGCTGATGAAGGCTGTACTTCACTTTGAGGCCTACTTGGGTGATCTGCTTGGGATCGTAATCAAATTGTCATGTTGTGGCTAGAAATGTATTCTTCTAATTCTTTCTTGAAGAGGATTTGGGCTATTGCCCTAATTTTGGCCCTTTCTGGTCGAGTGTCGCCTTTGGATATATTTGTCCTAATTTCAACACTTTCTCCAGAAGTGCGCTGGCATTGATTTGGCTCAGATTCGGGTTTGTACGACTCGCTTGCCTGTAACGGATCATAAAGAGCGATGGCAAGCTAATAATGCTTAGTTTGGAATTTAAAAGAGGGTGCCGGTCATGGCGATGGTCTTTTTGTATCTTTTGCTCTGGTACATCATACGATCCGATTCCTCGAGGAGCCTTTCGATCGAAAATGGGGTCATTCCAGAGGCATGGCCGATGGAAGCGGATACGCCAGCCGCAATTAGTTGTTGTTCGATTCGAAGCGAAAAGTCTCGTGCGCTCGATGCATTCATTTTTGGCGCCAAAATTGCGAATTCGTCTCCACCAACCCGCGCAACCATGTCGTTGTCTCGGACAGCGTTCTTCAAGACTTGAGCGAATTTCGCAATATATCGATCGCCACTTGAATGACCCGATGTATCGTTGATTATCTTGAGGTTATCGAGGTCAAAGGTGACCACAGAGTAGATCGAGCCTGGTTTCTCACTTCGAAGGTGATCGATCGCTCGTTCCCAACCGAATCGGTTCAGAACGTCCGTGAGGGGATCTCTTTCGGCTTCGCTTAGGACTATAGATGTTTGAATTTCGCGCCGCGCCGCGATGTAGCCGTCCGCGATGATTTGCGCTACCAGAGGCCCAATACCAAGCAGGGCAAGTGAGATCTCTTCAGATGAGATTATGGACTGCTGGGTGTCATAGATAATCAGTTGGTGCTCGTTTAGGTCATGTAGTTCCGGCATTATCGACAGTGCAGCCATCAGCCTTATGGGACCGACATGGAAGGCATCGTTTACCTCCAGCCAGAGAGGCTGTTCGCTTTTGTCAAGGACGAGAAGCGAGGCGAGAATGGATGAAGGGTTGATCACCTTGGTGGGGTTATCTTGGAATTGAGAATATCTTGGCGCAATGCGTACTTCGTCACCATTAAGAACGCCAAAGGATCGCCCAAATTTTCTTAAAATAACTCCCGAGACCTGAGATCGCGAGAAGCTTTGCCTCGCAAGAAGGAACCCTCCGTCGAGGCCAAAATGATCTAGAATTAACTGAACTGACGAAGCGATAGCTTCGAAAGCCTTCGAAATGGGGTGAGCCACTCTCGTTGGTTGTGCCAGGTTCATTGTCTCGTTTCACCAGACCTGCGAGTTTGAAAATTACCTATATGTAGTTATTCGGCAGATTAGTCCAATACCTTTCCTGATTTCTTCAACTTTCGTCCAATATTTCCTCTAACGTGATTCCTTGGGATTATAAGAATATTTGATAGAAGGCGATTTGATGCTAGCCAAGATTGAGCAAAATTGGATTCTGCTTGCTGTGTTCTCATCCATTGGATGGGGTGTTTGGGGATTTTTTTCCGGGCGTGCATCCAAAGGAGCTTCTCCAATTGGCTTATGGGCATCGGTTGTTATAATTGAAGGATTGATCGCGGTGCCTGCACTTTTCAAAGTGCGGCCTGTATTAACCACACCTTCCGTATTGGCAGCAGTTTCGGGTGTCATTGGTTATCTTCTGTTTTTCGTTGCACTAAAGCAAGGAAAAGCACCGACCGTCGTGGCTATCACCGCCCTCTATCCCATGGTTACCCTGATAATTACGGTATTTGCTAGTGGGTATAAGCCTTCCGCGCGGGAACTCATTGGGATAGGGGTCGCTATCTTTGCCGTCTACCTTTTAGCGGGATGAGCCAAATCTTAGATTTATTCTAATGCATAGCGATGCATTCGATTGATACTTCAATAGGCGAGTTTGTACTCTGTGGTCTTATTTGAGGCGGTTTCTTTGGCCATCAATGATGGCTCGGGGAGATCCCCTAGAGAACTCTTGGCCCATTGTAGAGTATTTGACGGATTTGCAATGGTAGCAAATTATCTGAGGGGACGTTTTGAATTCAATGCAAGATCTAGCGATCGATTTTCGGAGAGTTGGCGTAAAGGCTGGGGGGCGAGATCTGCTGTTAGATTTCGACCTATCGATTGACTTGGGGGCCAGATTTGTGATTCTTGGGCCCAACGGCGCCGGAAAAACTACCTTGCTGACAGTTCTCAGTGGCACGGTGCGTCCTTCTAGTGGCCAGGCTGTAATCTTATCTGAGCTGCTAGGGCGCACCGATATGCGTACCCTGAGGAGACGCATTGGACTCTGTGGAAGTTCGGTGATTGAACGGCTCAACGGTGCGATGACGGTTCTACAGTGCGTACTAAGTGGTATCGATCAAGTATTTTCACCCTGGTGGATTGCTTCGACTGCTAAAGATGAGGCACGAGCACATGAGTTGCTTGAACTTGTGGGGTTAGATCCTCTTAGCGGGAGAAATTTCTCGCTCCTTTCTATGGGTGAGCGCCAGCAGGTAGCGATAGCTCGAGCACTTGTTTCACAGCCCGAGATTCTGCTTTTGGATGAGCCGTCGGCGGGTCTTGATCTTGGGGCACGTGAGGCTTTGGTGAATCGAATTGAGAGGATTGCTCACAACAATCCCGCTCTAACTATTGGACTAGTCACACACCATTTAGAGGAGATTCCCCCGGCCTTTGATCGCATCATTGGTATCAATAGTGCTCGAAAGGTTGTCGACGGTAACAAAAATGCCCTCTTGACCTCGAGTGTCGTGGGCGAGATCTTTGGGATAGATGTTGATGTGACGCGAATAGGCGAAAGATTCGTTGCCTTTGCGCGTGTCTAGAATCGCCTGATTTGTTTTTGGCTTGCTCGTTTTAAGTATGATGCTATTTTCCAAAGGCATGACTTGCATCTATCTACGGTAGCGTTTAATTAGATAGCAAGAATGACTGGTTCGGCATAATTGATTGCTGGTAAATATGAAATGGATACGAAGATGGAATATAGAAGATTAGGAAGGTCGGGGGTTAAGGTTTCAGCCTTGTCTCTCGGGTCATGGGTAACCTTTGGAACTGCCGTCGATACGGATTTGGCAGTTGCAACGATGAAAGTCGCTCGTGAAGCCGGTGTGAACTTCTTTGACAACGCAGAAGCATATGCAGGAGGTCAATCTGAGGAACTGATGGGTAAAGCGCTACGGAAGTTGAAGTGGCGGCGTAACTCTTATCTCGTTTCCTCTAAGTACTTTTGGGGACTAAATGACGGCGTCAACGAGCGCAATACTCTAAATCGCAAATATTTATTGGATGCAATCGATGGATCGTTGGAACGACTGGGACTTTCTTTTATTGATATCGCCTATTGTCATCGGCCAGACCCTGAGACTCCAATCGAGGAGACCGTTAGAGCTATGAACGATATCATCGATCGTGGCAAGGCCCTTTATTGGGGCGTCTCCGAATGGTCCGCCGCCGAGATTCGAAACGCCTATGAGATCGCAGATCGTTACGGATTTCATAAGCCAGTGACAGAGCAACCCCAGTACAATCTGTTTCATCGTAAGCGTGTCGAAGTCGAATATGAAGAGATCTTTAGAGACTTCAAGATGGGCACGACAACTTGGTCTCCGTTGGCTTCGGGGCTCCTGAGTGGAAAGTACGTCAACGGAATTCCCGAAGGATCGCGTGGTGCACTTAGTGGCTATGAATGGCTTACTCCAAGTTTGACCGATCCATCAAAGAACAATGTTGTTGGTGAACTAGCTAAATTAGCAGCTGAGATTGGTGCGACGCCGTCGCAGCTTGCAATTGCTTGGTGTCTGTTGAATCCGAACGTTTCCACCGTAATTACAGGTGCGACCTCGATCGCCCAGGTAAATGAGAATATGGAATCGATTAAGGTTCTTTCTAGTTTGACTCCAGAGATTGCTCAAAGAATTCAAGCAATCGTAGCTTCGGTTGCAAACTAAGAACAACAGGTATTGCACCCTGAAGAAACTTGATTCGACTCTTTTGAAAAAGCAATTTCACGTGAACGTCATAAGGTGATCAATCCGCTGGCACGAGTTCACTTATCATCTTGCTAGGAGAATCATGAAGCTATGGCCTGGTATCGGTGAATTTCATCGGTACCAGGCCATTTTGGCGTTTGACCTAGATTTCTGCATAGCTTTCTGATGGTCACTATTAGGCGGTTTGCGGATATGCCAAGTTGCTTGTTCGAGGTGGAGTACTAGCTCTGGGTAACTTCTTTCAGCCCCAACTTGTATTTTTTACCGTTTTGTACATACTTATCCACTGCGTCGCTAAAGTCGACTTCGTTTGTACGATTTGGGTAAATCTTGGCCGGGATTCCGAGCGCCATCGCTCTGGTTGGGACTGTCACATCCGCGACTACGACCGCATTTGCCCCCACGAGTGCGAAAGACTCGACTCTAGCTCTGTGTAATACGATCGAACCGGACCCCACTAACGAATCACTTTCAATGGTGCATCCTTCGAGGTGCACTATGTGGCCGATTGTAACTCTATCGCCAATGATCGTCGGTAATTCTTCTGTTGCGTGTATCACGGTACCATCTTGGATCGACGTTTGTGATCCGATTATGATTGATCCATAGTCGCCTCTCAGCACTGCATTTGGCCAGACGGTGGACTCTTCTCCGATGGTTACATCGCCGATGATCGTTGCAGTTGGATGCACGTAGGCGCTCTTGGCGATCTTTGGTATCCGATCAAATAGTTCATAAATTGGCATGGGTATATCATAGAATTGCTTTGTCCATAGAAAAGGTCATCGTTTGGACGAATATGGTTTCGCAGGACTATCTGGTTATATTTTTAACCGCATTTCGTCCGGATGCAAAGGAAGTAGCCGCGACGATTGCGGTAAATGCGAGGGTCAGGTCTCCTGCTCCTATTGGAAGCACTACGATAGTTGGGATCAAACCTCCAGCAACCCAGGAGAGTTGAAATCGAGTTTCGAATCTTGCGAATGCTCGTCCTTGGAGCAGTGGATCAACGTTGTATTGAACTAAAGAGTCAAAGGCGAGCTTTCCAGAAGATGCGACGAATCCAATTATAAGCGCTAGAAGTACCTCTATTTGGCGGTTATTGATTGCAGCGCCAACAACTCCGAGTACGGCTTCAAAGACCAAACCGGTGATGAGGAGGATCTCCTCTTGCATCAAGCGCCTAATTTTAGGAGTCAAGGCGGTGGCCGTTGCAGAACCCACAGCTGAGGCCGCAAGAATCAGTGCGAAGTAATAGGCAGGAGCGTGTGTACGTCTGAGATTGAATGCTATGAAGAAGGTGAAAAATCCTACAGAGCCTCTAAGTACCGACATGGCAGCTGCCGCAAGTAGGACTGACTGGGGAGATCGAGGTCGGGCGGTTCCATCAGATGGCTCATCTGATTGTGAATTTTGATCATCCGGCAATCTAAGATTTCGATTGGGGTCTGTAGTAGGATCGCTGGGTTTTTGGGGGTTGTCTCCTTCTCTTCTTGGGCGACTTGGCTTTATATGTAGGTGTCTAACTTGGGTGACGCCAAAGGCAAATATCACCAGACCGACTCTAAGAACCCAAGGCGAACCTAGATGTGGGGTCTTTAATATTCCGGCTGCAATGGCACCGCCGAAAAAGCCTGATACTGCTGCTAGGAGGGAGATTCCTGAGTTGACAGCAACTAAATTTGGGTTACCGCTTTGGTTTTGGCCGCTCTTCCATCTCCGAGACTTTTGGACCTCCGGTTTGAAGTCAATCTGCTTTGCGAGATCGGGAATTAATGCGGCTTTGGCTACCAAATACGTCTTGGAGGCTACCAGGACCGTGAAGGCCTCCGGAAAGAGCAAAAGACTTTTGATGTCGCGAGCCATGAAGAACATCAACACACACCGGACTATGAGTGACATTGAGATTAAAAATCGTCGAGAACCGCGATTTCTATCCAGTATCGGACCCAGAAATGGTGCCACAATTCCAAATGGCGCTACGGTCAGCAAAAGGTAGAGGGTGATTTTCGAGCGAGCAGCGTTTGGTGAGATCGAAAAGAAAAGTGACCCAGCTAAAGCGACAGTTGTAAAAGTGTCGCCTACTGTGGATAAAAAGTGGACACGCCGCATTGGCCCAAGGGGCGAATTGCGATCGAAGTAAATTTTGAGCCAACTAACCAAACGATATAGGTGGTCTTTTATCGTTGCAACAAGGGACACTGCTACTCATGCTAAAGGCGTCTTGGCAAATTCCATCGGATAGATCTAATACGAGGGTCGGGTAGTCATGGGCGATAATCCTAATTTTAAGATATGGCAATGAGTGACGATAACTTTTTGCTTCAAAGGATGTTTCTTCGCTGGTCGAAATTCAGTTTTCAAGCTTTGTTTTGTGTCAGCGCTTTGTGTCAGCGCATTGAACTATCGATTTGAACCTAACAACCTCAAGTTTCTAGAGTTACTGGCGGGGCGGGTAACTGTGCTAAATCAATGACAAAGCTGCCAGATACACAGCCGCAGTGTTTTTAAGGTTCAGTTTTTTTTGCGAGGCAAAAGATCATACTTTTATCTTGAAACAAACTAGAGGCTAAATAGATCTTTGACCTCCCTTTCAGTGTCTTGTGTGCGATAGAGTTGGTGTCTCTTAGGATGCACATCCACTTGCTCGCTCTTGAGTGCCGACCCGTCGATCACTATCAAGAGTGGTCTGGAGATAAATTTAGATTGGATTAAATTGGAGACCAGAGTTGCCCGACCAAAGAGTGCGGGAGCCATTATTGGATTGTCGATGCTCTTTGCTGCAGTTGCACAGGGATTTGGTCGGTTTAGTTACAGCCTTATCATTCCGTCTTTGGTGCGTACGACTATTCACTCTGTCGCCTTGGCTGGGACTCTAGGAACGGTAAACGTGGGCTCGTATTTGCTGGGATCTACCTTTGTAACTTTGAACTCCCGAAGAATCTCCAACATTACTCTCATTCGTGTGGGTCTCTTCCTTTCTGCAAGTGGCCTTTTGATCTTTGCCTTTACAAATTCGTTCATCACTTTCTTTTTTGCGATGGTCCTGATGGGTTTCGGAGGGGCGATGATCTGGATCCAATCTCCTGGATTGGCAGCCTCTGCAGTAAGTGTTGAAAAAAAGGGATGGGCCATGGGTCTAACTGGGGCCGGGATAGGAATCGCCATCACACTCGAAGCGCAATTTGCCAGAATGACTCAGAATCTGGGGGGCTTATGGTCTTGGAAGATAATTCTCTATGTTGAAGGTTTCATTGCCCTGGTGAGTGCTCTGATTGCGCTATTGAAATTAAAGGGTGAACAAAAGGTTGTAGACCTCTTCGAAGTGACAGATTCTGACGTAAAACCCTCTCACGTTCCACCAATACCGGAACAGAACTTTCTTTTTGGTGCATATATGGCATATGGCTTGGCTCAAGCGATATTTTTGACCTTTGTTGTGACAGCTCTCGAACACGACCACAACTATTCGGCTGGATGGTCTTCGTTTATCTTTGCTCTCGTTGGTTTTATATCGATCTTTGGTGGGGTGCTTGCTGGGCGAATTAGCGATTCGATCTCCAATCGTGGCATTGTTATGGTAGGTGGTTTCATATGTATGGCTTTTTCTGGGGTGGCTGTCGTAGAAGGGGCATACCCATTGGTTATAGTGGGAGCGATCACATATGGTTTAGGGATGTCGGGTATCCCGAATTTGGTTGCTGCATATATCTCGGACTTTCAAAGTGGTTCTGATTTTGCAAGAACTTTTGCCTTGGTAACCCTTTTCTTTGGAATTACTCAGGCTGTTGGTCCACAGCTGGCAGGAGTTGTAGAAAGTTCTACTGGTAGTTTTGTGGTTGATTTTTTGCTCGTGTCAATCTCTTGTGTGGTTGGAGTTTTGTTCAGTATAAAGTTGAGCTACCGGGCATCGTTGTCTAAACTCTCATAAATCGGCGGAGTCTAGACCTCTCTTTGATCTTAGATATTTGACTCTAAGCTTCTTATGTAAAGTTGACTATCACACCTTTACTACTCTTTTTTGTTAGGGCGAGTTTTTATTTTTTCGAGTTTGCTCTGAATCTCAAAATAGAGCGATTCAATTGCGATAGCAAGTCTATGGGGACCATTCATTTCGAAAATCGGTGCTCGTTCGATCGCCATCTTCTCCATCTCTGCCGCATAGGGAATATAGCTCGATAGAAGTTGAATATTGGAAAGTTTTTCGTGATTTGAGATCGCATCTCTATGTGCATTTCTGCGGATATCTACCATGTTGTAGACCGTGAAACTTCGATCGATCATCTTGATCTTTTCTAGATGTAACGACAGCGCTTCCAGTGAGTGAGTAGCCAGTGGGCTGGGTTGTAGGGGAATCACAAGGAGGTCAATTGCGGCCAGCATTGAATCCGAGAGGCTATTTAAGCTGGGTGGCGAGTCGATTACGACAAGATCAAACGATCCTTTGGCAGATGATGTTGCCCTAGAGATCGTGTTTTTGCCTGAGTTTGAATCGAAGATTTTTTCTGAGAGAAGTCGTTGCGCATTCGAAGCCGGAACGATAAATAAGCTTTGGTAGTTGGTGCGTATGGCTAAATCTTCCAAGGAGACATTTTTGTCTAAAAGCGCCTTGGCCCTTGGCGCTAGGGTTTCGTTAACTCTAAGAACATAGGTGGCACTCGCTTGTGGGTCTAGATCCCAAAGCAATGTTCGAAGGCCCGACCGGGAGGCGAGGTATGCGTAGTTTATCGCTAATGATGTTTTACCTACGCCTCCTTTTTGGTTGTAAAACGCGATTGTCTTCACTTGTCGTCCTTTGTCTGGGTGCTTCTAGGGCGGATTTTTTTCGTTGTCTGTAGCTTCATAACGTCTTGGAGCCGTGTTTTTTCGAAGTGGTACTTAGAGATTTTGAAGTGTTTGCTCTTTTACTGTTTTTGGACTTGTTAGTTTTAGAGATCTGCGATGGGTGCGACCAACCAGGTTTGCCAGAGAGTTCCACCAATGCCAAGACCGAAGAGGCTTTCGTCTCTTGTAGTGAGGTTTGTGCTTGATTGATTAGCGACATAAGTGGTGCAAGGTCATTTGAGTCCTCGAGTCCTTCTTTTTCTTGCTCTAAAAACTCCATCCTTACTGTGGCGTCTTGAAATAGACCAAGTTCAGTTTGGAGAACTTTGGAGAGAAAGATATCAGTGTTGGTGGTAGCCGTATTGTCGCTGGCGAAGGTCTCGCTTAGATACCTCAGGCGTTTGAAGTCTTTACGAAGGTCGTGTAGTTCTTGGGAGGATGGATCATTTTTCTTTGCTATCTCTGAAACCGTAATTTGGCAGTCGCTTTTTGCCATCGAGATAGTTTTTTCGACGAATTTTTTGGTTTGAGTACTGGCTATCTCCAGTTTCCCATCCGGCCCTTTGAAGGTTCCCGATGATGCCGCGATGAGCTTGGCAATGCTGGCTTGCCAGATGCTTTCGAGTGCCACGAACCTCTCCTCTAATTCGCGTTCTAACGTCTCGTTTATCTGAGATTGACGTTCTTTGAGCTTGTGCAGGAATGGGTTATACGGAGAGGTCTCTCCAAAGTACGTGACTATTACATCGATGTCGCGGGCAGAATTTGTGGCTTGTGCGATTGACTTTACATTTGAGAGCAGATCTTCAAGCGAACTAGAGTTGAAAGTTTTGACCACGGGTTCTAGGATCGCTCGGGTGGAACGCAAAATGACCCGAAGATGATGAAGTGACTCTTGGTCGGCGCGAAGTTTCGCGACATCCAGGGCTAGTTTGGCGTTTCGGAGTGATTTTGACAGGTATGTAGACATCGAAAGTGCAACGTTTTCATTTGCTTTTGGAATGACGCTAAATTTTACCGCGAAATCGCCGCGTGCTCGATTGGCACTTCTGAGTGCGCTATCGTAATAGTCGTGGCTGGGGGCGACCCTCCAAAATGACCCCATCGCCCGCTTGAGAAAGTCAAGAATGCGGTCCATCAACTCGTTGTCGTCTGAATCGCACTCTAGATGGAGCCAAAACTCAAAGGCAGCTGGGTTGGCAATGATCTCAACGCTTGCGTCCCGCCGTTGATGTGAATCAATATGGATCAGTTCGGCATGGTTGGTATCAACTTCGACGATTGAGATCACCGCCATCTCTAGGGCAACTTCATTGACTCTTTCGACTAGCACTTTCGAACTGCATGATTGAATTGAGATTGGTTGGGGGTGACTCGAGGTTGTGGGCTTTCCAGTATATTCACCACGAAAGCTCACACCCTTTTCGTCGGTTAATACGAGCTCACATTTGGAAGTTTTCGGAATCTCTTGAAGTTCGAGACGCCACCCGTGACTCGCAAATCGCCAATCCAAAGTATCTAAGAGAATTCTTCGTTGGCGAATGGAAGTTGGAGACTGTGCCTTCAAGAGGTCACTTTTACCAAGATGGTCAATTACGGTTTCAATTGCAATTTCACGGGTAGCAAGATAGCGTTGGAAAATTCTCTTCAAATTGCGCCGTCCTTAGGCTGGGATACCTTAACAAAAGGTAAACAATTAGAGTCTAAATGGTAAATTCAGTCGTTAGACGCAACTTTTAGCTTGGTAAATTTGGACTTCAAATTGAGACTAGCAGGCGAAATGATCTTCGAATGGACAGTTTTGGCCATTCTAGGTATTTTGTAATTCCCTTTAGAGCGCGCTAGCTTAGATCTTTTCTCGAGTTTTGAACTGTAGCTGCTAAGTGGTTTGGCTTTAGCCTGTAGATTTTAGAGTCGAGCCAAAATCAATTCTTGTTACATCTCTTTGATAGTATCGTATTTAAAGTCGTAGCTTCTGATATTTACTTAAATAGCGGTCATGCTTTAGAAGGGCAACCACTGAGTGCCATGAGCAAGGACTCTTCCTGAGTAGGAATTAGCTTCAACTGTCGGCTTTAGGCAACGATTGACTTGGGAATGTGGAATGTCAAATGTCGAGCTATAGCTCCACAGGTGAGAACAAATAACAGATGAACGACCAAGTTGTGACTTTTATACACGCGTCCGACCTCCATCTCGACTCTCCATTTGTCGGCTTGGCGGATCGCTATGGCCCAAGAGTCCGTGATGCTGCGACGCAAGCCTCTATCTCGGCATTAAATTCTCTTGTACGCAATGCGATCGATCTGCAATGTGATTTTGTAGCCATAGCCGGGGATCTTTACGATGGTGTTTCCGTCGGCGTAAGAGCAAGGGCGGCCTTTTTGGATGCCGTGCACACTCTGTCTGAGCACGAGATACGGGTTTGTGTGGCCTTGGGAAATCATGATCCTCTGGATGAGCAATGGCTGCGTTCGTCTAATCTTCCTAGTAATCTGACGATTTTTGATAGTTCTGAGCCCGAAGTTCTTACTTTCCCTAGCCGCAGCGGTCTGGTTGTCAATGTTGTTGGAGTCTCTTACTCAATACGAAACGAGAGCCGAAACTTAGCTTCAATGTTTCTCCACAAGAGTGCTTTGGATGGATCTGCGGTTACTGTTGGCATATTGCACTCCAATGTTGGTAGCGTCAAAGAACATGCCCCCTATGCACCTGCAAATTTGGACGATATAACTCGTCTCGAATATGATTACTTTGCGCTTGGCCACATCCATTCCTTTGAGGTGCTCTCGCAAAGGCCAATGGTTGTCTATTCAGGCACTACTCAGGGGCGGAGTTTTAAATCTTCCGAACAGGGTGCTAAGGGTGCTTTGGTAGTTTCAATTCGCCCTGAGGTTACTCCCGTGCTGAGATTTGTCGAGTTGGGCACCTTTCGTTTTGAGAAAATCTTGGTAGACCTCTCATCTCTAGAGTTGGGTGAGGATCCGCTTGATGCCATGGACTACATCTATGGGGTTGTCTCAAGCGAAATATCTACACTTTTGGAGGGGACTTCGCATCCATCGCGTCGCTTTTTATTGAGGGTGGTTTTGAATGGTCGGGTTAGCTCGAGGATTCGTATCGCAGAACACCTTAGGGAATATACGGATTTGCTCGGTGACAAAATTGTATCTGGGGGTGGCGGGGATTTTGTCATTTTGGAGTCGATACGTGATGAGACAGCCTCGTATTTTGACTTAGATGAGATCGACGTAGTTTCAATTTCGGAATCAGGTGGCTTTTTGAGTTTGCTAATCGAGGATTTCAATACCGACGGAGGCCACCTTGGTACAGGGGAAACCACGACGACGACGGAGGCAATTTTAACTTCGCTGTCCCGTCTTCGAGAGCGGTCAAAGGTTTCTAGCGAAATCATAGCCCTCGTGAGAGCAACTTTTTCTAGCAGCGATGCCCTAGATGGCTTTAACCTAGCAGAACTGGATCGCAGGGTTATCGGAGAGGTCTTGATCAATCTCCAGGCTCGGACAGAAAGTGCTCGCTAGATGACCTCCAACTCCATTAGTGTTCACGTCAAGACTATATGGGCGGATCAAATTGGTGCTTTAGACAAGCGCTCTTTAGGAGTTTCGTCTTTACAACTTGGCGGGGCACTAAATGTGGTTATCGGACCAAACGAAGCAGGAAAGTCAACACTTCGACGGGTCGTCTCCTTTGTTTTATTTGGAAGCGAATTTTTGTCTTATCCTATAAAGGCAGGTTTGACCATAGGGGTTGGAGATATGGTCTATGAACTCCAAAGGGAGGCTCAAAGTCACAAGGCTAGTCATCGGATATTTGTAAGATTGCGCTCTGACCTTAACCCAGGGGCTTCACCGGATGATTTTCCCGGGACCTTCACCCTTGTTGATCAGGACTATATTAGAAGGACCCTGATTGGAGTCGATTCACTTACCTTCGATAGCGTCTATTCGATCGCCCCAGAGGCGCAAATTTTGAACGAGAAGATAGCGATGGCCACCACTGCAGAGATGATGGCCGGCGCTTGGTTGGTAGGTGGCGGTGAAAACCCCACTCAATTGGCCAAAAAATACGCTTCGAATAGTGATGGAATTTGGCCACCAAGAGCCACTGGCATCGATACGCTGTCGTCAATGGCCAAGGAGTTCCGAGAGCTAGAAGATAAAAAAAGAGAGCTGTTCGGGCGGTCTTTGAGCTATGACGACAAATTAGCCACGATCGATCGACTGACTCAAGAGCGTCGTCACGCAGTTCAAGGTCTAAACGAAATTGAAGTTGAACTTAGAAATTACGAAGTTGCCCTCAAACTAGTCGAGATTAAGGCTGAGGTCGGCAACCTACGCGCTCTTCTTTTGCCCTTTGTGGATACGCGGATATTAACGGATGCAGAAGTATTTAAGCTACGAGAACTTTTGAGCGAGAACGACTTTAGGGTTAGACACTATGAAGCCATAAAGGCGGAACTTGAGGCTCTTAGCTCCTTGGACGAGCTGGGCAACCTAGATATTGACAGAAGCTCCCTTCGTTTGTTGCTTGAAGAGATGAGGACGCATCGCGAACTCTACTTCCGTGCCAAAGCCCGTAACAACGCTATCGAGGAGTCGCTAAAACGCTTGGAGGGGGAGATCCAAGAGACACTGGGTGTCGAGGGTCTCCCCTTTATTAGCCCGCTCAAGCTTGAGATGTTGGGGAAAATTGAGGGAGAATTGATTCGAATTAGAGGCAAACTTGCGCAAATCACCTCAATCGAAGGCGCTCGAGATCGAACCTTGGATGTACTGATCGATCTTGATGTCCAGCTCAACAGGGAAATGGCTGCACTCGGCGGTTTTGACCTACCGTCGATAAAGAGCTGTGACACCTTGAATTCGAGGGAGTTCTCGACGCAGCTGAATCAAGAGATATCTACCATTATCTCCCTCTGCGACGAAGCCATTGCGCTGCAGGCTCGCAAGGTCGAATATGGATCGACTCTAGGATTGGCCGAAGATGTGGCGTCTAGGACTAGAGGGGTCCTAAGGTTCGCTCCTTACTTTCTGGTACTTTCTCTACTTGGAGCAATATCTATCTTTTTGTTTTCCGGAGCTGCGATGGTTCTGAGAGCTCTTTTGTCATTTGCTCTCATTGCTTTTGGTGTTTTCGTTCTTTTTTTTGCCAGCAATCGTTTCAACGGTCTCAAATTGGGGAACGCTCTAGGTACGGTGGATGCGTTAAATCGACAGATCGATAAGTTGGCAGGTGATCTTCGGAGCGTCTATGTGGGGTCGATAGAGTTTGGAGCTATCAGAGATAAAGCTATTGCGATGGTGAGCCTTGCTGATCGACTTGGCCATATCTTTTCACTACAAAGACAAAAGGCAGAAGAACGGGACTCTTTAGAAGATCAAATCACGCTAATGACAGGTTCATGGGTGAGGTCTCGGGACGATGTAGCGGCGAGCCTCTCTGAAATGGGTGTCGATAAGATTGACTATTTCTTGAGTGAGAAAGGCTCATTGGCTCTCAAAGGGGCGATTGAGGATCTCTCGAACTTCTCTCGGATGAGTAGCGAATGTAAAAGCGGACGTGAGATCACTGATAGCTTTGAGGCATCTTATTCTAAGCTCTGTGAGATTTTGGCAATAGATAATCTCTCGTTTGAAAGAGATGTTATTTTGGCTGTGTTGGACCAAGCGACATCGATAGTTGAGGCTAAGGACGACTTTGACCGACAGTTCGAAGCCAAAAGTGCTCAATTCCAAGCACTTCGACTTCAGATCTTCTCTCAAGAGGTTAAGAACGCCATCGAAACGTTTGGCCCCTCGAACATGGAACAACTAGAGAGACACCTTGAGCAACAGCGCTGGTTACTTGACAGGCGTGCTCATATGAAAGTCTTAGAAAGTGAGCTTCGGAGCCTCTCTCACCGGCTAGATGGGAGTCTATTTTTGTCCGAGCATGTCGCGTCAAAGGATGCAATAGATAGGATCGTCTCCGACCTAGAGGCCTCGCAACTGGTCGCTAAGGATACCGTGGCTAAGATTGATTTAGATCTAGGTGAGCTTCGAAGTCAAAGTTCACTTTTAGCGACCGACGATGAAATGACTACCCTGAGCACCGAGATTGAATTTTTAAAGGCGCGTTTTGTTGGCCGACTTAGGGAATGGTATATCAACGCTCGAAGCCGCGAGATCTTAGAGTCGGCCATGGGGAGATATGCTAGCGAGCGCATAGGGGAGATCTCTGAACTTTCGTCGAAGTTCATTACGGATGCGACAGGCGGACGTTATGTCAGGGTTCACTATGATCTGGATCGATCTGGTCTTGAGATGATGGATGGCACTTTGTTGGCGTTCAAAGACCTATCAAGGGGAACTGCAGACCTGGCATACCTGATAACACGCTTTAGCGCTGGGCAAACGCGAAAGGTAAGGATTGGGAGCGATCTTGTTAACCTGCCATTTATCCTGGATGAAACATTCGCCCATCAGGATGGTTTGCGACTAGATGAAATTGTTAAAATCTTGATAGCCATCGCCAACGATCGCCAGGTGATAGTCTTTAGTTGCCATGACCATATTGCCAGGCGATTTGTTGAACTCTCTAAGGATAGGCCTGACGCTAGAGCGACTATAGTGGTAGACGTAAGATAAATTCTGCTGAGCCGCTGGCTCCCATCTAATCTTGGTTTTTCTAAGTAATAGGTGGTGACAAGGTCGATTAAGTTCGCCGTCGTGGAAGGTCAATAATAATCCCCAAGGGATTCAAAGAGGTAGTGATATCGTGCGTCCATTTTTCTCGGTGGCGTCCACAAAGGTAAGAGATTCATTTCCAGGCATTTCATTTGGACGTCTGGGTTTGGCAAATGTAGCTAGGGTTCCAATCGCAATGGCCCCCCTTGCGTTGGTAATTTCAGAGGGTAAAACTAAGAGTGCCTTGGCAATGGGTTCGTTCATGGTTTCAGCCTTCACCATTGGCGAGATCTTTCTTTCGTCTCGACTGGCTAAGTTGGGTGATTCTATCGATCCAAATTCGGCTCTGATACGACTGCTTTTTCCTTTAATTTTTATATGGGGATTATTTGGAGTTCTCTCATCCCATGTTTCAAACCCGATTGTATTTGGCGTTCTTGCACTATCTTCCCTTTTGATTGGCGGAATCGGAGCAGGTTTATTTGGTATCTCTCGAAATATTGTTTTGGATGGACCAAAGGTGCTCAAAGGCAGTGCTAAATCTCGTGACCGCCTGATTTCTCTAGATACGTCGCTAATGGAGGTCTTTTTCTTGGTCTCGCCAATAGTCGTCTCGTTTGCCGTTGTTCTCGGCGGTTCGGCCTTTGGCGCTATAGTCACTTCTTTTGTGAGCCTGGGTGGTCTTGGAGTTGCCTTCTATTTCAAGAGAAGCGGCCGTATTGAGACCAAAAACCAAAATTCGAACGCTGATTCAACGGTTTTAAGGGGTAGCCATCCTTTTGAAGGCGGCTCGCTGAAGCTCAAGAGTAAGGGTGAAAGCGTTTGGTTTTCCAAGTCTCGCCTGTGGATCTTTTTAGCTTCAGCGGGAGAGGGAGTTGCCGAAGGTGGGCTCATCATCGCCATACCCTCCATTTTGCTGGAGAATCATCAAAGTGTTGGATTTGCCGGAGTGGCCATTGCGATGATTTCACTTGGCAGCATTACCGGTGGAACGGTTGCAACTGCCTTTTCTCATTCGTTATCGCGTATTGATATTCGAGTCCGACTGGCCCTGTTTCTCTTGGGTCTTTCTGGTGGGGTAGTGGTTTTGACGACCCTGCACAGCCTTTTGTCGATTCTTATTGCTACGTTTATTGCTGGGCTTTTTGTAGCTCCTATAAACACTGCTCGTGCATTGGCTATTGGTGCGACTGTCTCAGAGGGGCAAAACGCCGAGGCCTTTGGGGCTCTATATGGCTCCTATTCGATTGGCTTTGCGCTTATAGGCCTCATATTGGGGATCTTTGGAACATCAGTGCCGGCGGCATCACTACTTGGTGCGACAGCATTCCTATCACTTTTGATCGCCCTATACCTTATGCTTACTCGTCGCAGCAACTTTAGTGGGCTGTCACGGACTACTCCTACCGGATCTGCGATTGTAACGAATTAGAGTCCCCCTCTCTTTTGATATCCTTGGGTAAAGAACGTCTTTTTGGCGTTCTTTACCTTGATTTTCTTCTAGTGCAAAAGCGCCATATGCAAAAGGTCCCAATTGACCCTGTGGCTGCTGTAAAAGAAGGAATATACCCTTTATCTAGATCCGTGCGCTTTTTTGGAGAAGGTAGATTTAGCCGAATATCCTATAAAAGCTCCGGTAGAGATAGAGGGCAATCCTTGGATTGGAGAAGGCGAGATTTAGGTTTGCTAGATAAATGTCACAGGAGGGGACTCGAGAAGCCAGGCTCGTAGTTGGAACTGAAGACGAATCAAGTTTGGTGACACTCTGGTATCGTCGGCCTTTTTTGTCGGACCTGTCTCCTTTTGTAAGAAGTTGATCGATCTGTTTTGACAAATTACAAGTTCGATTTCATTTGGACTTGTAGATTTGCTTTAATCTTTTTCACGGCCTGGCAGAGCTTTTCAGCTGTGTCCTTCAGTGTTCATCTGCAGTGGAATACTTTAAGTAGTTGCCTAGTTGCAGGGTGACCTAGAATTGATCTGGGTGTGACCATAGGAAATGGTCAAGCGGCCCTGCTCCTGAGCCAAGTGCCCAGGACGATCCCCCCATGATTGCCTTGGTTGTGTAGATCTTTGCGTTTCTTATGGCTTGGTCTATGGGTTGACCGCAGGCAATTTGGGCTGCCAAAGCAGCAGAAAAGGTGCATCCCGTTCCATGGGTATTTGGGGTGGCGATTCGATTGGTCCGGAGGTTTGATACATTTTGTCCATCGAAGAAGATATCGATCGATTCATCGCCTTCTAGGTGTCCACCTTTTATGTAAACGTATTTGGGGCCAAAGCGATGAATTAGTTGTGCGGCTCGTACCATTTCAGATTGGTTTGTTATCTCGATTTCACTGAGAAGTTCGGCCTCTGGAATGTTAGGAGTGACTACATAAGCATATGGAAGCAGAAATTCGCGATAGCCGCTGACGATCGACTGCGGACTCAGAATGTCTCCAGATGTGGCGATCATAACCGGATCTACGATTAATTTTGGTAAAGTCCCCCTGCGAGCAAAGTCTGCAACAATCTCAAGCAACTCGATAGATCCCAGCATCCCAGTCTTGGATCCTCGTACGAAAAAATCTGAGGTAACCGCATCGATCTGGGCGTAGAGACTGAGTGGGCTCATTAGATCGATCGCAAGGACCCCTTTGGTATTTTGAGCCGTGACTGCCGTGATGGCCGAAGTTCCATAGGCACCGTTGGCAGCAAAGGCCTTGAGGTCGGCTTGGATTCCAGCACCGCCGCCGGAATCCGAGCCTGCGATGGTGAGAGCCACTGGAGGTGTTCTAGTTCCTGGATACATAGAGTTGACAACCTTGTTAGTGCGAATCGCTACGCTATTTTCTTTCTTAGCAAATATTAAGAATAAGTCAAAATCACACCAAACGTGTCCTTTAGACCTACTTTAAGTGAGAATTACTACTTTCCCATTTGATTATCAGGTTTATTGGGCGATCATTCCTTCGGTTGGTGAACTAGCAAGTGCTTGATCGCGTTTGGGTATTCGCCCACTTATTCTTGTTAAGTATCCAGCCTCAAGCGCCAGCGCGAGAGACTTCGCCATCAATTCTGGGTATTGGGCACGATTGATCGCTGATGCGACCAACACGCCATCGCAGCCAAGTTCCATTGCTTGACTGACGTCTGATGCCCCACCTACGCCTGCATCTAAGATGACTGGAACGTTTGAGTGGTTCGTGATCGACTCTATGTTGTAGGGATTTAGTATTCCAAGGCCCGATCCGATGGGCGATCCCAGAGGCATAACTGCTGCCGCCCCTGCGAGTTCTAGTCTTCGGGCCAAGATCGGGTCGTCGCTGCAATAAGCCATAACTAGAAAGCCTTCATTGGCGAGGCTCTCAGTGGCTCGTAGAGTTTCTATTGGATCAGGAAGCAAGGTGGCATCGTCGGCGATCACTTCGATCTTTATGAACTTCGTCCCTAGCACCTCAGATGCCAACTTTGCGGTTAATATTGCCTCTTTGTGGCTATAGCAGCCCGCAGTATTGGGCAGGATTTTCAAGTTCAGCTCACCTAGGAGCTTGTAAAGTCCCATTGAACTGGTCGGCTCGAATCGTCGAATTGCTACGGTCGTTAGAGATGTTTTAGAGGCAATCAATGCTGCCTTTAGTGCGCTGAGCGAAGTCATGCCTCCACTGCCGGTTATGAGACGCGAAGAGACCTCTTCGCCACCGATGACTAGCGGGGGATAGGGAGTGACTGGTTCGGTCGCGTTTGCTTGTGCGGTAGTTGTCATTTGAATATCTTTTCGCAGTGGTCTTTCGATTTGGTCCCGTATGTTCTTAGTTTTAATATGTCTTTAGTCGTGCCAGATCAAAACCGCCAAGACGAGTACATTTCTACGGGTTTTATGCTTGGTATCCTAGTACTTGGAGGAGTCAAATCTCCTTTCGAATTTATGGGAATCGAGGCAGATAACTACTATTGAATGTCATAGATGATATTATCCACCTGCAACAATCGATACTATCTCAATTTCTTCGCCACCTGTAATTATTCGCATGGTCCACTGGCTTTTATGTATGATTTCTTGGTTGATTGCGATTGCTACCCCTATTGTTGGAATGGTTAGTTCGTCCAATAGCGCTGCCAAACTTATTGATTCATTGATCGATAAAGCCTTGCCATTGATGGTTATATCGATGTCTTTTCGAAGGTTCAATTAATTGCTCTTTCAAATTAGATCATAAAGACCGTCTCTGTATGGACCTCTATGGATTGCCCTAGGCCATTAGTTGATTAAGGTTGGCCCCAAGCGACAGGTAGGGGCGATCTCGGTTTGTTTTATTACCAGAGGTATGGCGTGGTCTTGTTTTACTTTCTACCGTGTCTTTTTTGTTTTTCATTCTTCTACCCAATTTCTATCCTTATAATTTG
This sequence comes from Acidithrix ferrooxidans, assembly GCF_000949295.1. GTDB lineage: Bacteria > Actinomycetota > Acidimicrobiia > Acidimicrobiales > Acidimicrobiaceae > Acidithrix > Acidithrix ferrooxidans. The sequence goes on along the minus strand of NZ_JXYS01000031.1, from coordinate 56,310 downwards.
CGACTGCTTACCTAAGGCGATTTGGAGTAAATAGTCCTAGTTCGATAGAGGTTGTAGGCCCAGAGATCATCTCGGCAATTCCCCTGCCAATTATTGAAGAGAGCAGGATTCCATGGCGGAAGCTACCAAGTGCGCAGAAAAGATCTTGTTCGACCTGACCCAAAATTGGAAAGTTGTCGTTAGTGGCTGGCCGAAAGCCGACGTTGATCTCGGCGATCTCCATCTCTCCCAATGCAGGTATTACTCTCAGAGCGTCACGAAGTAGTTCATAGGTGGATCGCACCTTTGTGCTAGCGTCAAATCCCTTTTCCTCTTGCGTGGCACCGATAACAATCTCCCCGTCCAGGCGAGGAACGATATAGCCCGGTCTGCCCTCTACCAAGTAGCGAACAATTCGCTCTGGAGCAGGTGTGAATTTGTTTGTCCTTATTCGTATTACTTCTCCGCGTACTGGCCTGAGCGAGTCGTAGATAAAGTCGGGAACACCCTTGATGGCATCCTTGGTTACGCCAAATGCAAGAACGATTTTGTCGGCTTTGATGCAAGTCTCGTCTTCAAGGGAGATTTCGAAGGAGTCCCCAATTCGATTTATCTGTGTCGCGTCGTGCGTTACGAAGTCAACGCCTAGGCGCTTGGAAGCTTCAATTAGGGCGATGTGTGCTTTTCTGTTGTCAACTTGGTTGTCAATCTCAGTAAAGATACCACCAGAAATCATGGGTGAAAGGGTTGGTTCTATCGAATCGAGTTCGCTCTTAGAAAGGTAGGTGCAGGCAAGTCCGAGTCTGTCGTAAAAACTTTTTGCACGGTTGATCTCGACTGTGTCATTTGGGGTAGCTCCAATCAGTAGTGATCCAGTGTTTCGCAGACCCACGTCCAGACCGAAGTCATCTCTTAGCTTCTCGGCGAGTTCCCCCCAGTATCGTGCAGCTCCAAGCATCGTATCTAAGAGGCGTTCTTCTCCATAGACGGCTTCTGCGACGGGTGCTAACATCCCAGCGGCGACCCTGGTGGCACCCCTGGCCACATCTGCGTCCAGTACGGAGATGTTGAGTGATTTTGTCGACGCCAAGTGGTAGGCGATAGACGCCCCGGTAATCCCGCCGCCAATAATTGCTATTTTTTGATCTTTGCTCACTTAGGACATCTTAGGTCGTTGAATTGGGTGGTCAAAATAATGTGATAAGTGATTTCCTCTAAGGCCGATACCTTGCCTACTATCAACCTTAGGTTTTGAGTCGGCTTTGACTAACTTCATATGCTGGGTTGGATGATTTGAAGTTACGAAAGGTATTGAGGGAGGCCAAGTGGAGGTTCGAATTCTGGTCTCTCCTTAAGTGATCACTTCTATAGATGCCATATCTTTGCTTCATCAATGTTTCAGCTTGATATATTCGACTAGCTTAAATTCTTACACCTATCAAGTTGAGATAGTTCAAAATAAGCGTGCATTGCTTTGCAATTTGGATAAGAATTAAGTAGCTGGGCTTTTGGCGCCTAGATTGCCCAGCGTTTACTTTAGTCGCTTGAATTTAGCAGTTAAAGATTGAGCTGCCCTTGTAGTTAGAGTACATGGGCTGGCTATCGAACGAGTGGGAGAAAATAACTTGAAATCTACTATGCAGGAATCAAAGCTTTCTGTCCCGTTTATCTTTCGCCATGGAGAGATGCTTTATGGGAATTCGAAGATCCTCAACTTCGATGGAGAGAATGTCGTTGAATTTACCTATACTCAGGTGGCCAAGAGGGCGCACGCTCTTTCAGGTGCGCTTCGTGACCTCGGCGTGGGCAAAGACGACAGAGTAGCCACTTTTTGCTTTAACCACAATCAGCACCTTGAGGCTTACCTTGCGATTCCTTCTATGGGTGCTATTTTGCACACCTTAAACGTGCGCCTTTTTGCAGACCAATTGGAATTTATTGTGGACGATGCCCAAGATAAGGTCATTATCGCGGATGGGATTGTCTTGGGACTTTTGTTGAGAGTCTTAGGTCGCTCAACCTGTGTTCGAGACGTCATCATAGTTGGTGGCTACGACCACAGCGCGATAGAGGCTTTCGGCAATACTTCAAATATTCAATTTCACGAATACGAGGCGTTGATTGCAAACGGTGTCGACGTGGGTCACTTTGTCGAGCCTGACGACGAGAACGACGCTGCCGCGATGTGCTATACCAGTGGAACAACTGGAAAGCCTAAAGGCGTTGTTTATTCTCATCGCTCAACTTGGTTGCATTCAATTGCAGCATCATCGTCCGCCTCGCTTGGCCTCTCTACCATGGATCGATGTCTTGTGATAGTGCCAATGTTTCATGCAAATGCTTGGGGAATACCCTATGCTGCGTGGATGGTCGGTGCCGACATGATTATGCCAGGGAGATTTCTTCAGGCTGCCCCGTTGGCTAGGATGATTAGCGAACTCGCTCCAACTGTGGCCTCTGGGGTGCCGGTGATATGGAATGATCTATTGCATTACGCAAAAGACAACGAGGTGGATTTCTCATCTGTGAGGATTCTATCGGCTGGTGGCTCTTCGGTTCCTCGTTCATTGATCGAGGGCTTCAGGGATCGATATAATATCTCACTCGTCCAGGGCTGGGGGATGACTGAGACATCGCCTCTTTGCACCCTAGCCATTCCGCCAGTCGGAACCGATCCAGAACGTGCTATCGAATATCAGGTAACAGCTGGCCGCCCGGTAGCGGGGGTTGAGATCAGAATTGTCGATGCCGAAGGCATTGTTGCTCCTAATGATGGTACGACGTTAGGCGAGATTCAAGTTAGCGGCCCCTGGATAGCAAGTAGCTATTACAAGGGTGTCAATCCCGAGAGCTTTGATGGGGGATGGTTGAAGACCGGAGATATGGGCACTATTGACGCGCAGGGGTACCTTCGAATTACCGATCGCACTAAGGACGTGATTAAATCTGGCGGAGAGTGGATCTCGTCGGTTGAGCTAGAGAATGCCATTATGTCACATCCATTGGTTTATGAGGCCGCCGTGATTGGTGTACCAGATTCCAAATGGGATGAAAGGCCGCTGGCTTGTGTAGTTGTGGCCCCGGGAAGTGAACTCAGTGCAACAGAGCTTTCAAACTATATCTTAAAGATGGTGGCAAAGTGGTGGCTACCTGAACGGTGGAGCTTCGTGGATGAGATTCCAAAGACGTCAGTTGGCAAGTTCGACAAGAAAGTTCTGCGTAATCTCTATTCACAGGAGAAACTTGCGATAGAGACGATCTAGGCGAGAGCTTCATTCGAGAAGTTGATAGGTGAAGTGGACTCTGGCAATTTTACGGCCATGGCGACATTGCGACAGACAGACTTGTTGCTAAGACTAAGTTTTAAGGCGTGACTAGCATTAAAGATGATATCGACCAGAAGTTTCGCCAGGTAGCCATTCCCTATCTGGAAAAGTACATAGCCATAAAGTCTCTTTCTCCGGCATTTGATCCGCACTGGGAAGAATCTGGAGAGATTGCAAGAGCGCTCGAGTTGTTCAGCGCATTCGTTGGGCAGCTCGAGATACCTGGTTGCGTGGCTTGGGTCTCGCAGATCAAAGGTCGGACACCTGCTTTAGTGATCGAAGTTCCACCTTCATCTCCTGAGATTGTGGCTCCTGGTGTCCTTTTGTATGGTCATCTTGACAAACAGCCCGCTAGCGGCCCCTGGATGGAGGGAACCTACCCCTTCGAACCCCATATGCGAGGAGACTTACTGTATGGGCGAGGCGTGGTCGACGACGGTTATTCGATCTTTGCTGCCCTTTTGGCGATTGATGCTCTTGCGCGTCGGGGGCTACCGTATCCACGGTCTGTTGTGATAATTGAGGCAAGCGAGGAGAGCGGCAGTCCGGATCTTTCTGCTCATCTTGATCGCGCCAAGGAAGTGCTGGGCGAGATTGGTTTGGTGGTATGCCTCGATGCGGGTGGCCTGGACTTTGAAAGAGTTTGGGTGACTACCTCGCTTAGAGGGAATTTAGTCATAAGGGTAAATGTCAAAGTTCTAGAGCACGGCGTACATTCGGGTGAAGCTGGCGGCGTGGTGCCATCGTCCTTTCGGATACTTAGACAGCTGTTGTCTAGAATAGAAGACGAGAGAACGGGTGAACTGATACCCCAACTCCTTCGTCCTGAGATTCCGCAGTTTTTCATTGATGGCGCGAACGCGTTAGATAGTCAACTTCGTGATCCGCTGGCACGGGCTTTTCCTATTGTTGATGGTCTAGCTTTGGATGGCGACGGCGCGCAGCGAATTTTAGCTCAGACATGGAAATCGTCTCTCTCGGCTATCGGAATTTCTGGAATTCCCGATGTCGATGAAGGCGGAAATGTATTACGGGCCAATACCCAACTTAAGATCTCACTTAGAATTCCTCCATCGGTGGATCCCCTCGCCGCACAGGATGCGATCGTCGAACTCCTCTCGAACGACCCTCCCTATGGGGCTCTCGTTGAGATAGAGTGCGAGGAGCCCGCCGCAGGATGGGTTGCCAATATTCCTGCGCCCTGGTTGATGGATGCGCTCTCACGTGGATCCCAGGATGCCTTTGGAAAAGATCCTGGATTTTGCGGTGAAGGTGGCAGCATCCCATTTTTAGCAATGCTCGGCGAAAGGTTTCCAACTGCGCAATTTGTAGCAACGGGTGCGCTTGGGCCTGGTTCTAATGCACATGGGCCAAACGAATCCCTCAACATTGCTTTTGCCTCTGGAATATGCACTGTGGTCGGCCACCTTCTCATTGCCGCTAGTTTATGTGAATGAATTAGTGTAGCAATTTTTCGGTAGATTGGTTACTTGCCCCAAGGATGGCAATTTCTTAAATGAACATCACTATTGTGGCACAATTTTGCAAATTTAATGGCTTGATTGAAGTGCCAATGGTCGGCTAATTTACCCGTTAACTGCATGATTGAAATTATTCAAAGGGTAAATTCACTTATTTGCCTTCCATAATTTTATCTTTAACGTGAGGTAATCTATTTTTTATATTCTTGTGCTATAGCTAAGGATAATGAAATAAGGTGTTTCGCTATTGGCACATTTAATATCTAAATATGCCTGATTGATCTGTTCATAAAATTGGTAATTATTGCACTATATGACAACTTAACGAAGGTCGTGGTCGATAGGGACCGCCAGAGGTGTCTTGGAATGGTCTTTGACATGTTGCCTACATCGTTTAGCTTGTCTGGTTTTTAAGACCATTAGTCTGCGACATAAGAGTAATGACCTCAATAACCAGTTGACTTATCACTTGCCTGAAATGAAATGCGCAAAAAGCGATTGATTTGAAATGGTGGTGATTAAACCACCGGATTAAATTCGATATCTTTCTCATTTATCTCAAGTTATTACTAGTAATTTTTTTTTGCATGATGGTCATACCGTGATAATACCGATGTAGTGAGACCTGTTGGTTTCTAATTCGAATAGAGCAGTAATACTCTATTCAATACGTGATTTAGATAGGTGAATTTAGCAACTGGGATGATCTAGTTTTAAACGAGCCAGAGTTCAAGATAGATTGATATGGTGTCGATTAAGAATCGTAGAGCGATCTCAAATGTTTATCTGCAAAGCGGCGGTTGGGATGTTTGGATGCGACTTGGCCGATGGGGTTCATTTCCAATAAATAAAAAAGGTGGCCGATCTTGGATATCAAGCTCGCTGAAAGTAGTGCACCGGTGGCCGGGTTTGGTAGCTTTGAAGATGCCTCACGATCACTTCTAGCATATCTGCAGCAAAAGGTAGGGTTAGACCTCTGGATGGTGACTCGTACCGTTGATCCGTATTGGACGATCTTGGAGGTAGCAGGGTCAAAATTCGGGATTGAGGCAGGGGCGGTTCTTTCCTGGAGCGATTCGATCTGCTCAAGAATGATAGCCGGGCTAGGGCCTAATATCGTGCCCTGTCTAGAAGACGTTCGTCAATACATGGAAGCGGCAGTAGCTTTGACCCATGGCCTTGGCGCCTACGTAGGGGTTCCGATAACCTATTCGGACGGTTCTCTTTTTGGTACGCTGTGCGGCATCTCCACCCAGAAGATGGATGAGGCGATTTTACAGTATCGAGATGAAATCCATTTGATGGCTCGCTTGTTATCAACGGTTTTGGCCTTTGAACTAGAGCGAGATTGTCTTGAGCGTTCGATTGACGCTTTTGAAGATGATCTGAGGTCAAAGAGAAGAAATGGAGCCCTTGGCGTAGGGGACTTTTTTGGTGCGCTCAGGCGCGAAGGTGAACGTGGAAGGCGATTATTCACACCTGTGCTTGTCGGAGTGATTGATCTAGTCTTAGAGCCGGGTAAAACCCCAAGTAGCGACTATGACGTTGTGACCCACAAACTCTCGTTTTCCATAAGAACTAACAGGTTGGCCCGCGGCACAATAGGGAAACTGTCCCAGGGTGAGTATGGTTTTTTCGTCTGTGAGCTTTTTGGTAACTCAGCGATTCAATATTTGGCGATGCTGGAGAATATGTTAGGGGATCTGGGCGTCAAGGCAACGGTTCGCAGTGAACAGATGCCGGCAGGATCGGATCTTCCTCGTTACTTCGAAGAGTTTTTAGGGCGAGGTATTTAAAGCTATAGCCATAACTGTCTATCACTATCTCGCTGGAATCCCTCTCGTCAATCTCAGAACAAAGCCAATCCGCGCTAGGATTTCCAGATCTGAATGCGATGACGGGGTTCACGTGTCGCCTACTTGCCGCGGTTTGTATGGATGCTTACGCCGTGAGATCGATAACTTAGGAGCTAACGTTCGTCCAAAGTCGGCCCGTCGCTTTTTGTGATCGGGTGAAGGCCAATTTGCTCTTCCTCTGTTGGGCTTGGATTGATTGGCCTGTGATTTAGCCCGTGATTTAGCCTGTGACGAGTGCTATCAGCTTGAGTGGCAGACTCATCGATTCGATCGAATTGAAGCTTTGGCATTTTGGTGTTACCTGTCTTTAATCTTTAGGATGTAAGTTCTTTCTTTGTCATGAATGCGCAGGGCCAAGAAAATAGCAAGTGGTTATTTGCTGACCTTAAATCGGTGAGTAAAAGTCTGCGTGTTACCTTAGTCGTAACGACGATAATTTTTCTCTCATTGGGCTTGGTCCGCGTGTCACAGCTAATTAGGGGTGCCCCGGTAGTCCCTAACGCGGTAGTTTCTCCGACGAAGTTGCAGAAAATTGCTGGCTTTGGGGCATCTGGTGCATGGTGGTCTGGTCCTGTGTATTCGATGCCCAAGTCAAGCCGTCTCGAAGTCGGAAAGTTGCTTTTTTCATCCAAGGGGCTCCAGATGAGCCAATTTCGATACAATGTGGGTGGCGGAGGCGTCGGGGTCACAACGTCTTGGAAGGCCCCGCCGACTTTTTTGAATGCAAATGGAAGTTATAACTTCAACAACGACCCAGCGGGAACCTATTTTCTCAAGATGGCCAAGGCTTATCATGTTCAGGATTTAGTTGCTTTTGTCAATTCGGCCCCACCAATCTTTACCTCTAACCATCTGAGTTGTCGGGGATTTTTGTCGTTCCGGCAGGTTGCTCCCTACGCAAGATATTTGACCCACGTCGTGGTAGGCCTAAAGAAACACTTGGGGATAGACGTTAGCTATCTCTCTCCGATGAACGAACCTGACTTTTCGATGGCGCCGTGCAAGCAAGAGGGGATGAGGGTCCCTGTGCCTGTTCGGGCTCTGCTTGTGAGCACTTTGGGAAAGGATCTAGCCAAGTCGGCACCTTGGTGTCATATAATAGCAGATGAGTCATCTCAAATAGCGTTCCAGCTTATTCCTGAGGTGTCCCACTGGGTTCATCATCTCAATGCAATTAAGTACATAGCCGCCTTCGCACACCATAGCTATGATTATCCAGGCCCTCAGGTCCTAAGCGATATGAAGAGTGTCTTTGCTCGTTTGGGACTCAACTCCTGGATGACGGAGATCTGCTGTTTCAACGGAAAGCGTTTTGGCTATCAATACGATCCAACCATGGTCTCTGGTATGTGGCTCGCTAAATCCATCTTTAACGATCTTTTCTATGGTGGGGATTCGGCCTTTGATTGGTGGACTGCGCTTTCGCCTAATATTGGCTGCCAGCCCAATCTCTCAAGCGGATGCGCCTCTAACGTCAACATTCTCGGTAGGAATGACGGCCTCGTCTATTACGACATTAACTATCCAAATGACCACAACTATAAGTTCTATTTGACTAAACGGTATTATGTTTTTGGTAACTTTTCTAAGTTCATGCCCATCGGATCGGTTCTACATGGCGTAGTTGGTCTGCCCAATGGGATTGAGGCAATCGCTAGTCAAAAGCTAGGTAGCTGGTCTGTCGTTCTGATCGACGATCGATCAGTCAATTCCCCTACAGTGAAGATCAAGATTGCCCTGCCAACGCAATTTAGTTCATCAAAGGTAGTCTCTAGCGCTCTCACGAGTGCACGTAGCTCCTGGGCGAAGATTTCAAATGCGTCAATGGCGCAGAATGTTTTGACATTCAACTCTGCGCCACAGAGTGTGAGTTCGGTTATGGTCTCGCCAACGCCGATTCGCTAGCTATCTGTTCCGATAAAGATTCGATAAGGATACCGTCTTAGTCTCTAAGATTTAGCTTTTAGAGGGCTAGTCATTCAGATTTTGGCCGATAGCAAATGCACGATATAGCCGAATCGGTTACGCGTTACTTGTGCCATGAAGGTTTCAACAAGAGGCCAAAGTCCACGAGAGTCAAGATATAGTTGCTATACGAGGTAGATGATTTTATGCAAGACAAAACTAAAGTGCGCAAACGTTTTGGAGTCATCATGGCGGCAGGAGAAGGCACGCGAATGAAGTCGTCGCGTCCCAAGCCGCTAGTTCGTATCTGCGGTAAGCCTATGGTCCTGCATATCTTAGAGGAGATTCTAAAGGCAGGCATAACCGACGTGGTTGTCGTCGTGGGCTTTCGTGCCGATGTTGTAAGGAACTCCATACTAAGGCTGGCTCCCGCCGGAATGCATATAGAGTTCGTCGAACAAAAGGCTCAGCGAGGGACGGGCGACGCTCTGGCAACTGCCATGACAGCCTTGCCAGACCCGATAGCATTTGATACCGACGCGCCACCTATGGTTCTTGTGGTTCCCGGTGATACGCCGTTAATTCGCGCCGAGACCATCGAGGCTATATTTGCTAGTCACGTACGAGATAATTCTGCGCTTAGCGTGAGTTATACCGATCTTCTGGATCCCAGCGGTTACGGAAGGGTGATCTTTGGTAAGGACGAAAAGGTGCTCAGGATCGTTGAGCACAAGGATGCGACAATCCAAGAGCGAGACTGTACTTATGTAAATTCGTCGATCTATGTGGCTAACTTGGATGTGCTTTCTCCGGCGCTGCGTCGGCTGAATCCGTCAAATGTACAAGGCGAGTATTACCTTACTGACGTTGTGGAGATTCTTGCTAAGGCGGGATACCATGTAAGTGGATACGAGATTTCTGACCCAGATGAAGCCTTGGGCGTAAATGATCGCCGTCAACTCGCTAGTGCAGAGGCGAAGATGCGAGAGCGAATCAATGCCTCCTTCATGCTCAAAGGGGTAAACTTGGTGGACCCGAACAGCATTTATATAGATTCCACTGTAGAGATCGGCCAAGATACGACAATTTGGCCAGGTACATTTTTAATTGGTCAAACGACGGTGGGCCGAGGTGCTGAGATTGGTCCCGAGGTACGTATTAGCGACTCGGTGATCCAAGATGGCGCTAAGGTTGTGAGATCGGACCTTGAAGGTTGTCGGGTCGGTGAAGATGCTATTGTTGGACCCTATGCGGTGCTTCGATCAGGTGTAAAGATCGACGATTCGTCAAAAAGTGGATCGTTTGTAGTTTTGGAGTAAATGTGGAATTAGTCCCTCGTAAACGTCTTGAGATCTATTCAGGTAGGTCGCACCCAGAACTCGCTGCCGAAGTTGCGCTCCACCTCGATGTACCCTTGGGTCAAGTTGACCTAAGGGAATTTGCAGACGGGGAGATCTACTGTCGCTTTGGCGAGTCGATTAGAGGTAAAGATATCTTTATCATCCAATCACACGCCTACCCGGTAAATTCGGCGATCTTTGAACAATTGAATATGATTGATGCCGCTAAGAGGGCCTCAGCAAAGCGAATTACGGCGGTCTGCCCATACTATGGCTACTCAAGGCAAGACCGAAAGGCCTCGGGTCGTGAGCCAATCACGGCCAAATTGGTGGCTGACGTTCTAGCCACTGCGGGGGCTGACAGGATTATAACTTTAGATCTGCATTCCGGTCAGATCCAGGGGTTCTTTGATGGTCCAGTTGATCATTTGACTGCGATGCCGGTATTGATTGACTATTTGAAAGCCAACCACACCGCCGATACCGTGATCGTGGCTCCCGATGCTGGTCGTGTAAAGGTTGCTTCTCGCTTTTCGCTCTATTTGGACATGGAACTTGCATTTGTGCACAAGAGACGACCTCGTGGCAAAGCCAATGTTGTGGAGGCACTTGATGTCGTTGGGGATGTTGCAGGTAAACGCTGCGTTATTATCGACGACATGATCGATACTGCAGGAACTATCTGCGCTGCAGCCGAGTTGTTGATAAGCCAAGGAGCAGCTGAAGTTTGGGCGATGGCTACGCATGGCATTTTGAGCGATCCAGCGACTAAGCGCCTCGAAGAGTCGCCAATTTCTAAGGTTGTAATTACCAACACCCTTCCCCTTCTTCCTGAGAGGAGGATCGCCAAGTTGGAGGTGCTCTCGGTCGCCCAAGTAATAGCGGCAGCTATTGGCGCAGTCTTTGAGGATACCTCCGTCTCGGATATCTTTGGTGGAGAAAACCTTTCATGACGATTTTGCCCTGCCGGCTATAGAGCGATTAGGGCGGCGTGTTGGCTTTTTACCACTAGGATGCTTTGGGTTATATTCAACTCTTTTTGACGAGTGAATTCATACGTTCTAGTTCTTTGATGTACGCGAGGTTTATTAAAAGTGTCCGATTCCATATTGCAGGCCCTAAGCGGAAGAGAGCTTGGTAGCCGACCTTCAAGTCGCCTTAGAAGGCAAGGTTTTGTGCCAGTAACGATCTATGGAAAGGGAAGCGAACCAAGGTCGATAGCAGTACCTGCTCGAGAACTTAATGCCCTAGTCATTCATCGTAAGCTAATGGGTGCAATTTTGGAGATTGAGATTGACGGAAAGCCTCAGACGACCTTGGTGAAGGATATTCAACGTCATCCAGTTCGGCGAAGCCTTCTTCATATGGACCTTCAATTGCTCTCAGCGAATCAAGAGGTCGTTGTCACGGTGACTTTGGTAGCAGGTGAGGGCGTTGAGCTTGAACTCGACAACCTAGAGGTATCGGGACCAACTTCAGAGATTCCTGCGACTATTGATGTCGGACCGGAGTTACTGGTCGATGGAATGATCTTGGCGTCTGCACTGGGCTTGCCCGCGAAAGTTACACTTCTAACTCCGAGTGATACCGTCGTCGGCAAGGAAGCTGGACTTCGCGAAGCTGAGTAGGTGATCGCCGTTGCGATCTGTTAAATTAGTCTTAGGCCTAGGAAATCCTGGTCGCCAATTTGAGAATACCCGTCACAATTTCGGTGCGATTGTCCTAGATAGAGCCGTCAAGGATCGAGGTCTCAAGCTCATTCCTTCACTTAGAAGCCACAGCCTTTTAGCGGAGGATCGAGATGGACTGGATGTCGTTGCCTTTGCATTCCCTCAAACATTTATGAATAATTCTGGGAATGCTTTGGCGGGCCTATCCAAACGTTATAAGTTAAAGGAAACTTCTGATCTGATCGTCATACACGACGAACTAGATCTCCCACCGGGATCCATAAAGGTAAAACGTGGTGGAGGAGTCGCAGGTCACAATGGATTAAAGTCTATTGTGGCACAACTGGGTTCCTCTGATTTTGTGCGAATACGCGTTGGAATTGGACGTCCGATTGGGACGCAACCGGTTCGCGACTACGTCCTTACACAGTTGAAGCCGAGCGATCTGGCCGGATATGAAGGTGCATTTGAACTTGGCGTAGCTGCCCTACAGAATGTACTGGGAAAAGGGGTCGATGCCGCAATGAATGAAATCAACAGGAACTAGCGTTTCAGCTTTTATATGTCTATAATCTCTCATCTTGCCAAGGTTTTGGATTCCAGAGGGGTCTTCGATGAGATCTCGTTGTCTCGAAGTAAGAGCGTCTATCTAAAAGAGCCAGGGTTTGCCTTTTTGGTAGCCCGTTACGCTCGTGCTAGGAATGACTCCCAGCGGGTCATTGTGGTAGTGCCTTCAATGGCGGACGCGGAAGTCTTGGCTAGGGATCTAGAACCATTTCAGGACGAATTTTTTGCGGCAATTATGCCAAGTTGGGATACTCTGCCCTTTGAGAGATTGTCTCCACGTCTGGAGACGATGGCTATGCGCCTTAGGTGTCTTTGGGAGTTGACGCATCGGGAGAGCGCTATCTCCAAAACGGCTATTTGGATCGTTCCCGCTCGATCGTTAGCCCAGAAGATCGACCTCTCTAGCCTTGGGTTTACTCCAATTGAGGTCAACGTGGGTTCAACCATAGATATGGCTGAACTCGTTCGATCGCTTGGGGAATTTGGTTATCGACGTGAATATCAAGTTGAGTCTTTAGGTGAATTTGCGGTAAGGGGATCGATCGTCGATCTCTTTGCGCCTGGACTACCGTCGCCAATACGAATCGATTTTTTTGGCGATGAAATTGATCGATTGTCAAACTTCTCACTTGTAGATCAGTTGAGCACAGAAGCGCTTGCTAAGGCTACCATCTTTCCAATACGTGAGTTTCGCCCAAATGCTTCCCAACGTGGCGAGGCGTTGACCTTAGCCGATTCCATGGGGGTCCTATCTGGTATCTTTGAACAGATCTCTCAAGGAATTTACTTCGAAGGAATGGAGTCCTGGACTCCATTTTTCTCATCCTTTGATACCGCGTTTGAATCTTTATTGACCAAGGGTGACACCGTTATTGTGTCTGACTCACCCAGAGTTGTTGAGAGGATCTCCGCAATTGCTTCGGAAGAAGAAGATCTAATCTCGGTGCTAGGTCCAACTTGGGGGCTAAAGAGCGACGAATATTCCAGTGTGACGCTGTATGTACGAGCCGATAATCTCTTTGGCGATTTTGGCGGAGAAGTGATATTCCGCGATTCACTTGCTAGGTCGAGCGATTCAACTGTAATTGATATTGGTGGGGTAGGTCTCGGCGATCATAGAAGTGAGACTATCGTATCGGCCATTCGTAGTGACATGACTGCTGGTTTTTGTGTGTTGGTCAGCGCTGACTCTGCTGCGATGGCGAATCGGATTATCGCTTCCCTCAAGGACGAGGGCGTTGGCGCCTTTGCTATTCGCAATACTAACGAGCTAGAAGTCGCTCTCAGCAATCGACGCCGAGGCGGAGTCGGATGTTTTATCTCTGGGATCGAAGTTGGCTTTCGAAGTGCTCGCGGTGGCTTTGTGGTTATAGGACCTAGCGACTTTACTGGTCATAGGGTACGTCGCACCTCGACCTACTCTACCCGCAGCGCTCGTGGAGTAGGCGCTTTCTTTGATAGCCTTTCCGCGGGCGGTTATGTAGTACATGACTATCACGGAGTCGGGCGATATCTTGGGATGGTGCGACGCAGCATAAGTGGTGTTGAGCGCGACTATTTAGAGATCGAATATCGCGATAAGGCGAAGCTTTTTGTTCCAACCGATCAGATGGGAGCCCTAACCCCATATTCGGGTGGTGATAATCCCACTTTGTCTCGAATGGGTGGCACCGATTGGACAAAGACGAAGGCCAAGGTAAAGGCCTCGGTGGAGCGAATAGCCCAAGAGCTCGTCCTGCTATACCAAAAGCGTTTAGCAGCAGTTGGTTTTTCTCATGCTCCAGATACGAATTGGCAAGTGGAGATGGAGGAACTCTTCCCCTACACCTTGACGCCTGACCAGCAAAAGGCGATAGTCGAAGTGAAAGCCGACATGGAGAGCGATCGACCCATGGATCGTCTCATCTGCGGCGATGTTGGCTTTGGCAAAACCGAAGTCGCTATAAGAGCTGCCTTTAAAGCGGTTCAAGCTGGCAAGCAGGTAGCTATCTTGGTCCCAACTACTCTTCTGGCGCAGCAGCACTATCAGACTTTTTCGGAGAGGTTTTCCCCATTTCCAGTTCGAGTTGAAGTGGTATCGCGCTTTTTGTCGAATTCGGAGGCAAAAGAGATCATTGCCTCTCTAGGTGATAGAAGTGTTGATGTAATTATTGGGACCCATCGCCTTCTTTCGAAGGACGTTAAATTTGGGGACCTCGGTCTTTTGATCGTTGATGAGGAGCAACGCTTTGGAGTGACCCATAAAGAGGCCATTAAAGCGCTTAGCGTCAATGTGGATGTGTTGACCTTGAGTGCCACTCCAATACCTAGGACGCTTGAGATGTCTTTGACCGGTTTGCGCGATCTATCGCTTTTAAATACTCCTCCAGGGTCGCGTCAGCCTATTTTGACCTACGTGGGTGACTTTGACGAAGCCGCTGTTACTGAGGCGATTCGCCGCGAACTTCTTCGCGAGGGTCAAGTCTTTTATGTGCATAATCGCGTGATGGATATAGAAGCGGTTGCCTCGAGGATTCGAATGCTTGTTCCTGAAGCGAGAGTGGCGGTTGCCCATGGCCAGATGGAAGAGTCACACCTAGAGACGATTGTCGAAGATTTTTGGCGTGGCGAGTTCGACGTTTTGGTTTGCACCACCATTATTGAATCTGGAATCGATATGCCAACGGTGAATACATTGGTTGTCGATCGAGCTGAGCTGTTGGGACTAGGGCAGTTGCACCAGCTTCGAGGTCGAGTTGGACGTGCTGGCGTAAAGGCTTATGCATATCTATTTCATGCTCCTAACACCAAGCTTACCGAAGAAGCCTACGAACGGCTCAAGACCATTGGTGAGGCGATAGAGCTAGGTTCGGGTTTTAGGATTGCTATGCGTGACCTTGAGATTCGAGGAGCGGGAAGCCTTCTTGGTCATACTCAAAGTGGCCACATTGCAGCTGTAGGATACGACCTCTACGTCAAGATGGTAAAAGAGGCCATTGCCTATCTAAATGGAGAGGAGGTTGCACTACCGGTTGAATGTCGAATTGATATTCCTGTGAGTGCGACGATACCTCGAAGTTACATTGAAAAGGATGAGATTAGGTTAGAAACTTACAAGGAGTTGGCTGACTGTCAAAATGACGAGGCAATTTCAGCGATTCAATTGGCTTGGCAAGATCGTTTTGGTCCTGTTCCTGATGAAGCCAAAGCCCTCTGCGATGTGACGAGAATTCGCAATCGGGCTCTTTATTTGGCTATGACCGAGGTCAAGGGTGTAATCCAGAGCACGTCATTTCAAAGTAGATTGCGGATTACAATGGTTGGATTTTCACCAGCGTTGAGTGCCCTTGTAAATTTGAGGCGACGCTTTGCCAAAGCAGACTTTAGAGACATCTCTAAGACTCTCTCGATCGAAGTTGATAGTACTTTGGATCCAGTAGAGGTAATTCTCTCCATTATGGATCTACTTATTGAACGTGCTAACATCAAGTCGGCGAGGATAGGTTAGATTCTTAGGGTACCTTTTTGGATGCCAAATTCTTATCAGGAGTATCATGACAGAACCGGAAATTAGCCTTAGCCCCTTGGCTCAAAGTATTGCAACTTTTTTGGCGGAATCAGGATGGGGTATAGAAAGTCAAGATGGTCTTTTGACATGTCTTGGCGGAATCACCACAGACACTCTTGAACTGGGTTATATAGCCACCTTGGCCCCTGACAGCGATCAGATTTTAGTATCCGTTGTCTTCGAGCTTGAGGTGGATGAGACTTTCAAGATGGAGCTGTTGCTCTTGTTGAATGAGATCAATAAGGGTGTGATTCCGGGTTCGGCATCTTATCACTTTGATGACTCGATGGTTGAACTCTGCTCGAGCCTTATCGTTGGCGGTATTGATAATCTAGATGACGCTCAAATTGAAGAGATTGCGATTGAGTCATTCGCTCAGGTTCATGAGATCTTAATTGGTGTAGCGCTTGCGGCTCACATGTCAATAGGCGAATTGGTGAGCGGGGTTGGCGTTGAGTCAGCATTTTCGACCTTCACAAACGCGATTGACACTTTTATCGCCGCTCTGGATTTGGAGTTGGACGAAGAGGAGTAATTTCCAGGTAGAGATAGAAGTTTTTTTAACTTGTGCTTTTGGGATTATCTTGGTTTAAGGACTAAATTGAGATATTGAGCTTGTGTGCCATAGGGTTTTTGAGTGACATATCGCCAGATTCATGGCTTTTCGGCCTTGGTGAAATTGGCTCGGCGCATTTTTGCTTAGATAGAGATTTATAAAGATAGGGTTCAATGTTTATTAGAGGTAATCGCAATAGTTCGATCTTTTCTCGTAAGAGACTTATGGTTGGGGGCGTTTTTGGCGCACTAGCGATCACTGCATCAGCCTGTAATGTGACTCCATATGCCGCTTCGGTAGGATCGAGCTATATCTCTGTATCCTCATTAAATTCAGAGTTGGCATCTTTAGCTGCTAACAAGACTTTTGTATCGAAATTAACAGCCCAAGAACCAGTATTTGCATCTAACAGTGCAGGTTCAAAGGTTTTTTCGACCAAATTTGTTGATCAAGTCCTCAATCGAAGAATCTCCGTCGATCTCATTTCCCAAGCTGTAGCTAAGTTGGGATTGCATATTTCTCCCTCGGAGATGACAGTCGCGAAAGCGACAGCAGTTGGATCATATGGTGGCACCGCTATATTTGACCAGTTTCCTAAGTCGTATCAGGCCATCTTGACTTCAGATACCGCAGATATTACGGTTTTAGAGGCCTATATAACCAAGGCGAATATCTCGATTCCGGCACTTCGCTCCTATTATCAGGCAAATCCAACTCAATTTGATCAGATCTGCGCTGCTCACATTTTGGTACCGACCCTAGCTAAAGCACAATCCCTCCTAAGCCAACTTAGGGCTGGAGCGAGCTTTGTGACTCTAGCTCGGAGCAATTCAACTGATACGAATACCGCTCCTAACGGCGGCTATATTGGCTGTGGGCTCGACGCCAACTTTGCAAGTGCCTTTGGTAGCGCATTTGCCAGTGAAGTGGCCACGGGGGTTCCAAACCAGGCGCTAACTCCAGTGGCGCTCGGTTCTAGTTATTCCATTCCGATGGTCGTTTCGAGGACGCAAATTAGTTTTACCAACTCGATAGCAAATATCGTCTCTGATAAGTTTGGAGCGAATGGGAGCGCGAGCCTAAATGCTTTCATAGCTGGCGAGGCTAAGGGGGCTAACGTGAATGTGAACCCTGCTTATGGAACCTTCAGTATAAATACTTCAAATTCCGCCGTAAACCCTCCTGCGTTGCCCAAGCCATAAAGCCGACTCTGAAGTGCTATCTGAGCGATTGACTCTGAGTGATCGAGATTGCCACGAAAGGTCCCCGAATAGGTGGTAGGTGGATTGAGTTAGAGGGTGAGATGGTGAGATGGTCTAAGGATCCCTCTCTTTTTAACATCCAAAGATCAGCCTTTGTGTGGGTGCTAATTGCGCCATCGTCTTTTGATTGTCTTTGGCTAGGTTGAAATGCGTCTGGAGTTCTATGGGATCCCGTTATGGGAAGCCAATCGAAACGCTGTGGAAATTCTATTTTAGCAATAGCTCGACTAAGTGGCTCATGGTCAACTTCGATTGCGACTTTGGGGGCCGGATAATCAGGCGCCTTTAAATTTTTGACGATGCAATTATCCGGCTTCACCCGCTCAAGGCAGCACCTGATGACTAAGGGCTATTTCTATACGTGAAGAGATCAATCAGTAGTGATAGGCAATTTGACATCGGTCCTTTGTAAAAATACTTTTAGTATTGTTGAGACGATAGATCTTATGATTATCGATTCCTTTACCCTTACCCCTTACCCCTTACCCCTTACCCCTTACCCCTTACCCCTTACCCCTTACCCCTTACCCCTACCTCTTCAATTTGGCTGTGGTTTTTGAGCGTGCTGCTACGAGGCAGATTCAATGCCAGCAGTTTTTACCTGGAGCATTGTCGGCTTTCTCTTTTTGTGTAGCTATTTTTAGCTTATGGCACTGAGCAGACTGGAGATTCGTAGAATCATGGCTCAATCGATAAGTCGCACTTGAGCTACTAGGGTTTTTGGTTGTTGGCTGCGAAGTTGCTAAGTAGATTTACCTAGAATTTGGAGATTAAATGGCTTTCTTGACGATCGTCGGCATGGGCCCAGGTGCTGACTCTTATCTAACCCTTGGAGCCATGGCCGAGATTGCCTCGGGCGACCTTGTGGTGTTTAGAACAACCAATCATCCGAGTGCGGCTTCGGTGCTGGATAGCTTGGCTCAAAGTGCTTCGCCAGTTTTTTCCTTTGATCTTCTCTACGATCGATTTGATGACTTTGATACGATCTATGAGACTATGGCCAAGCTTATCGAGGGGCTTGTTCGTCAGCGTGTATCTATAGAGGATTTTGCTCAATCGGCGACTCTAATTCATGGAAAACTAGAGCTAGATGAGTTGAATAAGGTAGTCTTCGTAGTTCCAGGTTCGCCAAATGTAGCAGAGGCGAGTGTGCGCCATCTGTGTGAGATCTTCAAGGATTCTATTCAAGTTGAAGCCGGCGTATCGTTCTTGGACATTGCATTCTCTAGGCTGAATCGCGACCCGTTTGAATCACCTTTAACCTTGGTCGATTCTACAGAGTTTTTGGATCATTTCGATCGATACGCTGGAGATCTTTTGATAGGACAGGTGTGGTCTGAGATCATCGCTATGTCCATAGCGGACCTATTGGTTGGTGCTGATAAGGCCTATTCCATGACGTACCTATATCACTTGGGATTAGATGATGAGCTCGTCAGGGAGATTGGTCTCGCCGAGGTCTCCTCTTTGCCCTTTGACCATTTGACTTCACTTCTTCTGAATGACTTTACTGAATCTTCGGCGAGCGCTTTTACCTCACTTTTGGAGATAGTTCGTGAGCTAAGGGTAAAGTGTCCCTGGGATGCTAATCAGGACCACCAAAGTCTCTCCAAACATTTGGTCGAAGAGGCCTACGAAGTTGTGGATGCTATCGACAAGTTCTATTCAGAGACTTCCAACTCTGGCGCACTCGGAGATGAATTTCTCTCTGATCACCAGATCTATTGCGATGAATTTGGGACAGAACTTGGAGACTTGGTTGTGCAAGTATTCTTTCACGCAGTTATCGCTCAAGAGGGTGGCCTCTTTGACATGCGGTTTGTCCTTGATGCCATTCGCCAGAAGCTGATTCGCCGCCATCCTCACGTCTTTGGTGGTCTCAAGGTGGATGGAGCTAGCGAAGTTGCGAGCAATTGGGAGAAGATAAAACGGGAGGAAAAGCCAGACTCCTCTCCGATCGATGACATTCCATCGTCACTTCCTGGCCTTTTATATGCCGGCAAGGTAATACGAAAGGCGGGTGGTTTTGGCTTTGTGATACCTGAAATGCCGGAGTTGGTCCGCTCGATTCGATCTTTTGGCTCCTTGGAGGAATTTAGCGAAGCGGATCTCCTTGAACTTATATTTGAGATTGTTATGCTTTCCAAGGCGATGGGAGTTGACCTTGAGTCGGGCCTTAGGCTAAGGGCTCGCCAATTTGCAAGTCAGTTTTCAGGGGACGAGGCCGCTGAGTAGCTTTTGGAGGTGATTTGTAGCTCTTAAACCGGGCATTTTGGCTTTCTTTGGGCCTTGGCATTTTCTTTGTGGTTGCAAATGCAACAATAAGCCTATTTTACCAATTGATTCGAGGAGTTTTTTTGTACGGTTTCTAACTAGGCTAGAGGCAATTATCCTCCTTGTTATCTTTCGAACTCTATATCGGAGTTGGCCTTGGCTTGGTCGGTATTAGCTTTATGAACACAGTTGCAATTGATATCCGCGAGGTTCAACGTGGGATCAACGAAGTGAAAAGAGATTGTTAGGTATGACCATAATCAAAGACATTATTGGGAGAGAAGTTCTAGATTCTCGAGGCAACCCTACCGTTGAGGTTGAGGTCAGATTAGATAACGGCGTTCATGCTTTGGCGATTGTACCCTCGGGTGCATCAACGGGATCGCTTGAGGCTCTTGAACTGAGAGACGGCGATGATCGCTATCGAGGCAAAGGCGTACGTAGCGCAATCCAAAATGTCAATGAGGACTTAGCGGCGCTTTTGGTGGGTCGTTCGCCCTTTGATCAACGGGCGATAGATCAAGATATGATCGCCCTAGATGGTACCAAAAATAAAGATCGGCTTGGCGCTAATTCAATTTTGGGTGTTTCGTTGGCCGTGGCTCGAGCGGGAGCCATTTCTTTGGGCCAACCTCTCTATCGTTATCTTGGCGGCGTGAATGCCCATCTTTTGCCAACGCCAATGATGAATGTAATCAACGGGGGTGCCCATGCCGATAACTCTATTGATCTCCAAGAGTTTATGATTATGCCAATTGGCGCTCCGAACTTCGCTGAGGCTCTTAGGTGGGGTAGTCAGACCTACCACGTGCTAGCTTCCCTGTTGAAGGAGATGGGCCTATCGACCGGGGTTGGAGATGAGGGTGGTTTTGCACCAAACTTGAAGGCCAATACAGATGCGCTCTCTATCTTGGTTACCGCGATTGAGAAGGCGGGGTTTGAGCCAGGTGTTGACATAGCGCTTGCTCTAGATCCAGCAGCATCGGAGTTCTATGTCGATGGTTCATATCATCTCGATGGAGAGGGCCGCGTTCTCTCAAGTGCTGAGATGGTGGATTTTTGGGTAGATGCTGTCGATCGTTATCCGATCGTCTCGATCGAAGACGGTATGGCTGAAAATGACGCTCAGGGCTGGAAACTCTTAACGCAGCGTTTGGGGGACCGTATTCAGCTCGTTGGTGATGATCTTTTTGTTACTAATCCAGCTATTTTGGCTTCAGGAATCCAAGATGGGATCGCGAATTCGATCCTGATCAAACTAAATCAGATTGGCACTCTAACCGAAACTTTAGATACGGTTGAGCTTGCTAAGAGATCGGG
The DNA here is from genome assembly GCF_000949295.1 of Acidithrix ferrooxidans. Taxonomy (GTDB): domain Bacteria; phylum Actinomycetota; class Acidimicrobiia; order Acidimicrobiales; family Acidimicrobiaceae; genus Acidithrix; species Acidithrix ferrooxidans. The sequence continues at coordinate 35,227 of NZ_JXYS01000031.1, read as the reverse complement.
CTACTCTTCGATTATCTCACACCGTTCAGGTGAGTCAGAGGACACCTTTATCGCAGATCTTGCGGTTGCTACAAGTGCCGGTCAAATAAAGACTGGTGCGCCTGCTCGAAGCGACCGTGTGGCAAAGTACAACCAGCTTCTTCGCATTGAATCGGCACTAGGCGCTACTGCTCGCTTCGCAGGAGCATCTCGAGTAAAGAAGTAGCTTTGTGATCTTGCTCTAGTGCATTCCTCTCCAAGGAACGTGCTTATCGACCTTGTGATAACTCAGAGCTCGAGTTTATCAGTTTGATTTGGCCGATTGACACCTCTAGTCGCGGCCAAATCGACGTAGATGTGGACTGGATAATTACAACCATGGTATTGTTATCATGTGACTACTATCGACGCAAAGCCAAAGATTGTCAAGCCTTTTAGGGGCTATTTAATTTTGGTAGCTTCATCTATAGTTTTGGCGGGCATTTTGCTTTGGTCGCCTATCAATGCCTATTTTGTTGCGAAGACAAATCTCACGGCGACGAACACTCAGCTGGCCCAACTTCAACTTCGCCAGAGGCAACTTTTGGCCCAGATAAGTAAGTTGAATAGCCCAAATGAGATTGCCTACCTTGCGAAGGTAGATTTGAATATGGTCTACAGCGGGGCCAAGAGCCTCGCACCACTACCCTCCGGTAGCCCCAACGGTTAGAAATCGTCCCCTGAATTCTTTAGAGTCTTCTCTCTGTAAAATCGGCGATTCTCTGGATTTTCTCTATTGAATATCGATAACCTCCGGAATTTCCATTTTTGGACTGATAGCCTTTTGATTGCTTTGCATGAGTAGTTCGGATGAGAATTGAAATGCTAGAAATTCCATTCACTTTTTGGTGCGTGCGGATTTGGGATATTCATGGAATTGAAGAATATCTGCCATCTTAAAGTCTTACTGATCTTTCTCAGTGGGTGGTTTTGATTGATGGAAAGTGTATATGGGAGGGCTCTCTAACTTCGAATAAGTGGTGGCTATCCTATTTGCGTTTATTACCTCGCTTTAGCGATGCAACTTAGAACTTTGATTTATTGAATCTTTCAAGGAATCCATTTGAAACAAGAGGCCCGAAAAGGTGGTGTACCAGGCTTGGTGCATCAGAGTTGAAATACGGTTCGATTTTAGGGGAGTTTTATGAGTATTCTTGGTAACCGCGTATTGAGGAAAGAGGATCCGAAACTTCTTACCTCCGGGGGTGTTTATGTTAGCGATCTGAAATTTGATGGCATGCTCTATGCAGGATATGTGACTTCATCTATGGCTTTTGCCAAGATATTGACCATCGATGTTACCGAAGCCTTGGACCTAGAGGGCGTGGTAGCTGTCTTTGTAAACAGTGATCTAGAGATTCCACCTCCACCTCCACCTCGAATGTTTAATGCTGCAATGGCTCGAAAGTGGCTCGCTGACGATTACGTGCGCTATGCGGGCGATCCAATAGCATTGGTCGTTGCAACCTCGCAAGCCTTAGTAGAAGATGCTATTGAGCGCGTATTTGTTGAATTCGAGCCATTAGAAGCCGTTATTGATCCGCTTGTAGCACTGCGAGATGAGACCTTGCTCTTTCCAGAGGCGGGTACGAATATCGCAACCACATTTGCTGGTGACTTTTCCGATAAATTTTTTGACGATGCTGATGTTGTAGTTAGATCGAGTTTTGTCAATCAACGGCTCGCTCCAGCACCTCTTGAGGTGAGGGGTGCGCTTGCTCGGTGGCTCGAAGATGATCGCTGTGAGTTTTATATATCCACCCAGGTCCCCCACTCTCACAGGGACCAGGTTGCTGATGCCCTAGGGGTGGATAAAGAGATGGTAAGGGTGATCACTCCCGATGTAGGTGGAGGATTTGGCGCTAAAGGTACGGTTTACATTGAGGAGATTTTGATAGCCTGTGTCTCCCGTGTCTTGGGTAGGCCGATTCGTTGGGTCGAGACACGCAGCCAGTCCATGATGGGATTGGGCCACGGTAGGGCCCAGCACCAAAGAATCGAGCTTGGCGCTACACGGGAGGGCATTATAACTGGCTATCGCCTAGATGTAGTGCAGGATGCGGGCGCATATCCGATGGTGGGTGCATTCTTACCCTATCTGACCAAGGTTATGGGGACCGGCGTTTACCAGATTCCAAAGTATGAGTTCAATTCTGTTTCGGTCCTAACTAATACCACTCCGATCGTCTCCTACAGAGGTGCAGGACGCCCCGAAGCGACTGCTGCTATTGAGCGAGCAATAGATCTGTTGTCGAATGAGTTGGGGATGGATCCGGCAGAATTGCGGTTGAAGAACTTTATTAGGCCAGATCAATTTCCCTATCAAAGTGCAGCGGGATCAAATTACGACGTTGGCGACTACTCCTTAGCACTGGAAGTGCTCTTGGAGAGATCTGACTATAAGGGACTGAGGGAACTTCAGGCACGAAGAGTCGCGGATAAGGATCCAATTTTGTTGGGCCTTGGCCTTTCAACCTATGTAGAAGTCACTAATCCATTCCCCTCGGGTGAGTTTGCCCGGGTGGAGATACTAAAGGACGCAAAGGCGATCGTTTACACGGGGACTTCACCACACGGTCAGGGTCATGACACCTCGTGGTCGATGATTGTCTGTGAGACGCTGGGTATTGCTATGGAGGACATAGAAGTTGTGCATGGCGATACGGATCGAGTTGCACGAGGCGTTGGAACCTTTGGGTCGCGTTCGCTCCAGGTTGGAGGGAGCGCGGTACTAAATGCTAGCGAGGAGATTGCTGACAAAGCGCGGGAGTTGGCTGCGAGTTTACTGGAAGCTGATCCGGCTGACGTAGTCTTTGATGTCAGCGTAGGTGGTGCTTACATTATTGGTACTAAGACCAAAGCAGTCACATGGGCGAAACTATACATACTTATCAAGTTTCGTAAGTTTCGCCTCCACCGAGACCAGATTGGAGCTAATCTTTAGTAGAACAGATGTTCGATAAAGGAGGCATGGTGGATATCTCAGGCTTTATGGTACGCTTCGCTTCAGAGGAAGCATGTGAAGATCATTTGATCAAATTGCTTATGCTATGAGGGATTTAGATGCCCAAAGTGTGACTCTGACCAGTTTACCTTAATCAGGCCAAACCATCGAAGAAATGCAGCATCTCGAGCTCCACTTTTTCAATGTAAATCTTGTCACCGTCAAACTAGCGTTACCTCCGGAACCATCTTCCATCGAAGCCATATCTCTTTATCCAAGTGGTTCTCCGCTATCTATCTATTGTCCAACGACAAGCGTGGTCTTTCGGCTACTACCATTGCTAAATTCGTTCAAGTATCTTATTCGACTGGCTGGTTGATGCTAAATAAGCTACGAAAAGCAATGGCTGACCGAAATGGTTTATATAAACTTGGAGGAAACGTCCAGGTAGATGAGTTCTTTTTAGGTGGTGAGAGCCATGGCGAAGGCTAAAGAGGAAAGGGAACAAAACAAACCAATGTTCTAATTGGAGTGTCGATTAGCAATGGTGCTCCTACTCATTGCTTCATGGAAGTAATCAAAGATACCACTGCTAAATCACCCAAAGATGTTTTTGTGAGACGTTTAGATTCTAATACCAAGCTGATAAGTGATGGTAACCCAAGTTATGGGGTATGTGCTGAAAGACCTTGGACTAGCGCACTGGTTCACTCTATCCAAAGACGAACAAGCACATGTAACATTCAAATGGCTCAAGATCCTAAATTGGGAACTGCAAGAAATTTATCGACGGAACATACCACGGACGTGAGGAACATAAGCAACTTTACCTCGAGGAATTCGCATACCGATTCAACCGAAGGCACTTTGAAATGTCCTTGGTAGAGCGACTTCTCAATACATGTGTGTTTGCGTCTCCACATCCGCTACTCCGCGAATCTGATTCCAAAATGGCTCTTGCTTACGAAACTTGATAAGTATGAAACTATATGAAGCTTCGTCGACAAAGGGCATCGATCTCTTTGCGGAGGTGGACTTTAATCCTGATGGATCTACCTATCCCTTTGGTGCCCATTTGGCAGTTGTCGAGGTTGACAGTGAGACGGGCAAGGTGTCGATTTTACGCATGATAGCCGTGGACGATGCGGGCAGATTGCTAAATCCGCTACTTGCAGAGGGCCAAGTCCAAGGTGGTCTCGGCCAAGGAATTGCTCAGGCGCTTTTAGAGGAGGTCGCCTATGATGAATATGGAAATCCAACAACTTCTAACTTTAGCGATTATGGGGTAATCTCTGCCACCGAACTTCCACTCTTTGAAGTATTCCATACTCAAACCCCAACTCCGAGGAATCCCCTTGGAGCCAAGGGTATTGGGGAGTCCGGCACAATTGGATCGACTCCAGCCGTTTGGAACGCGGTAATCGATGCTCTTAGTGTGTTTGGGGTAACCACCATAGAGATGCCGACTACGCCAATGCGCGTATGGCAGGCAATCTCAACCGCTAAAAAAAATTAGTTGCGTTAAAACTTCTGATCCCCTAAAAAAATTAAATGGCCTGCTCTTCTTATGGGGGGGGGAGAGAAAGCAGGCCTACAAACTTTGGGGGAAGTTGTATTAATTATAACTATCGGATTGGGAGTTTTATTCCTTTAGATCTAAAAGTTAAAGTTAGCACCTATCAAACGCCCAATATATGATTTTGATCCCAAGTTGATGGGGTTGATGACGCTAATATGCATGGTGTTTGAGTAATTTATGCGAAAATAACTTCAATGATTAGCCAATCAAGTGCCTATTGATAAGTGATGCCTTGGTGTCTTGAAGTTTGCAAGACTTTACCTTCGGATGAGATTTTATCTAAACCGCCACAGTTTTAGACTTATCCAATATGACCCAGCGCTTTCAGTGTTTTCGATTGATCTAGTTTGTCGTGAACTCCAAAGTTCGGCTCGGCCAGGGAGAGCCCTCGCCTTGTTATGATTTCGCGCAATAGAATGTAAAGATAGCAAGAGAATGGCCAGCCGATTTTGAAGTGGCTACGAGGTTAAATTTATAGACATGGACAAGCAGATCTCACAACGGAAGATTCCATGGCTTGCAAATGCGTTAGTCTCTAGCGTGATTTTGGTTATCGTGCTGGCGTCTGTTTTTCTGTTAACAAGCATTATTAATGGTTCGCCGACCAACAGTGTGGTTCGTACCTCTAAAGTTATGACGAGTACGACTGATCCTTCAATTGCGCAGGTTGGTGCTGTGACGAATGTTTCGGTAAATGACTCTACGCCTCCGACGGGAAGTACTCTCATATCACTAAGTGGAAGTGGCACAAGATCATCGCGCCCGATCGATCTCTCTTTTTTATGGAGCGGTGTTTGGTCTGTGGATTGTATCGATACGACGACGTCTGCGAGTCTAAGCATCTCTTTGTCGATCATAAGTGCCACGAATGGTCAATCGATTACAACGACATCGCTTCTTAGTCGTCCCCTAAAAGTTGGTGGTATATCATCTGGAACTTTCTTGGGTAAGGCCGCAACTCTTGGTCGAATTTCCGTTTCATCAGGTTGCGACTGGTCGGTTTCCATCATTCGTAGCAAGGTCAAATAGTGATAGAATTCGCTAGTATCGCGTATTCAACTTTCACATTTAAGTATTCCCATGGGTAAAAATAAACTGGATTACCCATGTCAAATTACCCAGGCCAAATTACCCAGGCCAAATTTGTAGTTCGATTGTTCGTCAAAATCGCCTGACAAGGATTGAGGTGCTAAATATCGATTTAAAGTAGTTGAATTGATCACAGATTTGCAAGTTTTACGAAATCTCATGGATAAAATCGATTGGTGATGCGGGAAATTTCGCGCAGATTGTGGTCAATCGCAAAGATATCAAAGTTTCATAAATTGCCCGCAGAAGACGTGCTTATGCCGTTGCGACAAGCTCAAGTTGTAGGCATATGTTTTCGTTTTTATATCAATCATTAAGAAGACGATTGAGGACATTCCATAATTCCAGCGGGCAACGTTGTGCCGATTATTGTAATTGTCGCAGCGCAAGTCCCACCTCTGATCGATCCAGTAGATGGGAATGATTGATTTCAATATCTCTATGGGACTTGTCTATTGCGAATGATGCTAAATGCATATACCCGGTTTGTAGGTCGCGCTTATAATCTTTGGGATTGTATCTTTATCTTTGGGAAATTAAATCCCCGCATCTCTTGAGACGTTTGCGGAAGTTCTATGCCAGATGTGGGTTTGTTTTGGTCTTCATTTGGACCTGGTCGATCTTTTTAATGCCCGAACTATTTGAAGGTTTGTCTCATGTCCTGTGCTTAGAAAATTTTGATGGAATATGGCCATTTGAAGCGCGATCAGATCACGGTGCGATAGCAGTGAAATAAGAACTGGTCGATGCGTCATCATGGTTCATCGATGGCGCATGGTATTTTGGGTCGATTGGGTTGTCAAATCTCACGCGTCATTGGTCGTGATTTGAGAGAAGGTTAGTTCCATATAGTTGCAATGATCCAGCAACTATGAATTGCTAAAGGAGACATCCTATATCACCGGAAATGGGTGATATAGGAACATGGAATAGGTGGCTAAAACTTTTAGTTAGGCTACTACTTCTAGAAGTGGCGCTTTCTGATCAATCTGAAAGAACCTCGTGGGGATCGTCGAACAATCCTTGAGATTATAAAGAGCGGCGCCATCATTATTCCGAGAATAAACATGAAAGAGACGAGTTTGAAGAGTATGAAAGCTCCAGCAGTTGCCATTTGAAAGAAGAACATGAACCCAAGTATCAATGCGGCGACCCTAAGACCCGGATGACGGTTAGTTTGATGTCTGTGGTTGTGTGGTGGCCTTAGATCCAGATGCGATGACGTTGAGTATGACTGGGGTGTGGCGAAGTTGGAGCGGATATGAGAGCGCGCAGCGTCTCGCACTAATTCGGCTCCGCCGGGAATATCTTTGACGAGGGTCAGAAGGTCTGAAAAAGTTTTTGACGCAATCGCAACGTCTAGACGACCCCGCATTTCGTCGGTCGTTATAAACCCTTTTGCAAGGGCATCCGATAGGAAGTTTGTGACCTTATTTCTGTCCTGGTCACTCGCACGTAAAAAAAGTTCATCGCCCATGATTTGAATCTACCACCGAAACATAAAGATTGCCCAAAGGTTTATGAGAAGTTATCGGTGCGGGGTCCTCAAAATGAAGTTATCCATGAAAAATCTCCGCCTCTCAATCCATTCCTCAACTGTGATTGCAAAGATATCGTGGTCTTCCCATGCGCCGTTAATCTCAATATATCTAACAGCAATACCCTCATGTCTTATGCCCAATTTTGTTATAACTCCGTGACTTGGTTCATTTCGGGGAACTATGGAGATCGCGATTCTATGGAGACCTAGATCTTCAAATGCGAATTTGAAGATTACCGCTACCGCCTCAGGGATATATCCTTTGCCGGCGCGTTCTTTGTCGATCCAGTATCCGATGTTGGCTGTTTGCACTGGACCGCGTTGAATCCCAGAAAGATTTGCTTCACCGATAAAGTTGTCTTCAAGGAATACGCCAAAGGCATAGGCGCTGCCAAGGCGACTCTCCTGTTCCCGGGCGACGCAACGGGATTGATAGAGTCGCTTGCCGTTTGGGTCACCCCAACCCTCTGGGGGTAGCGGCTCCCATTGGGTAAGCCAATCACCGCATCGAACTCGTACTTCGTTCCACCTGTCGAAATCGGTGTCACGCAGGGGACGTAACATTATCCGACTTCCTCTCAAAATAATTGACATTGTAATCAGTTAAGGTTAGCTGAGCAGTTATCGTAAGATCCGACCTTTTACCTTTTCTTTTATTACTAATGACCGACATTTAGACGCGATTGCTAATAACCTTATGCAGCCAAAGGGAAATTTGATTTTTTTTCTTTGCCAAAAGAGCAAATCTCTTTGAAATGGTTTGTGAAGTGTGTCACTAAATGCTAGCTTTAGCTAGTTGACCTTAATCGGGAAAGGATTGTCGTGGAAGTTACCATGATTATCAACGGGTCCAGCGTCACCCGTGACGTCGAGCCAAGGACTTTGTTGGTACATTTCATACGAGACCAAGTGGGTCTCACCGGCACAAATGTAGGTTGTGATACCTCGTCTTGTGGGGCATGCACTGTGCATGTAAATGGCGAGTCGGTCAAGAGCTGCACAATGTTAGCGGTGCAGGCAGATGGAGCAGAGATCAAGACCATTGAAGGAATGGCAAGCCCTAGCGGTGAATTGCATCCGCTTCAAAGAGCTTTCCAGGAGAATCATGGTCTGCAATGTGGGTATTGTACCCCCGGTATGGTTATGGCCGCCTCTTCCTTCTTGGCCGAGAACCCACATCCAACCGAACAAGAGGTGCGCCACGGGCTGGAGGGAAATCTTTGTCGGTGTACGGGATATCACAATATAGTCAAGTCTGTGCTGGCTGCAGCAAATGAGACGGCGGAGGTCTAAATGACTGTTACTGAGCCCAAGACCTCTGGCGGTGTAATTGGAACTCGTATGCTTCGCAAGGAGGATCCAAGCCTTCTGACTGGTGAGTCAAAGTTTTCAGATGATCTTGTTATCCCAGGTGCACTCTATATTGCGCTTTTGAGAGCGACAGTGGCCCATGCTAGGATCGTCTCCATCGATACCTCAGCGGCAAAGAGCAGTGCTGGGGTGGTCGCAGTCTATACCTATGATGACCTCAAGGATGACTGGGCTGGACCGATGCCCTGTGCTTGGCCTGTAACGGCTGACATGAAGAACCCAGCGCATTTTCCTTTGGCAAATGGCAAAGTGAACTATGTAGGTGATGGAGTGGCCGTCGTCGTCGCCAACTCCAAGACTGCGGCGATCGATGCGATCGAGGCGATAGAGGTTGAATATGAGGAGCTGACTCCGGTGCTCGATCTCGAGGACTCGGTTTCGGATTCAACGGTTATCCATCAGGATCTAGCGACCAATTCGAGTTATTTATGGGAGCTAATTCCAAATAAGGATGCAGTGGACGAAGCGTTTTCTAATGCTGTTCATACCGTCGAAGAACGATATATTCAGCAACGACTGATCCCTGCAGCCATGGAACCTCGCTCCTTAGTGGTTGTTCCGGCTCCCTTTGGCGGCGACTTTACCGTATATACCTCCACTCAAATCCCACACATTTTGAAGGTTATGTTAGCGCTAACCTTGGGTATCTCTGAAACTAAGATCCGTGTCATTGCGCCTAGTGTAGGCGGCGGCTTTGGCTCGAAGTTGAATGTCTATGCCGAAGAGGTTTTAGCACTAGCGATAGCTCGTAAGTTGCGTAAGCCGATTCGATGGACTGAGGAGCGTACCGAGAACGCTCTTGCTACGATTCATGGCCGAGGCCAGGTCCAAGACATTGAACTGGCTGCTGACGCAAATGGGAAGATTACTGCCGTCAGGGTTAATATCCTTGCTGATATGGGCGCTTATCTCCAGCTGGTAACCCCAGGAGTTCCACTCTTGGGTGCATTTTTGTATCATGGAGTCTACGACATCCCAAATTACTCCTTCTCCTGCACCGGAGTCTTTACCAATAAGACTCCAACCGATGCATATAGAGGCGCGGGTAGGCCTGAGGCAACTTATGCAATCGAGCGAGCGGTGGATGCCCTTGCTCGCAAGATGGGAGTCTCAGCGATTGAGCTTCGTCGAAGGAACTTTATTCCAAAGGAGGCTTTCCCTTATCCTTCTGCAGCTGGACTTACCTTCGATAGCGGCGACTATGCGGCGAACCTTGACAAGGCCCTTTCTATCTTGGATATAGAGCCCATCCTTGCGGAGAAGCAGGCAAGGATTGACGCTGGATCGACCAAGGTTTTAGGTGTCGGCCTCTCTTTCTTTGTAGAGATGTGTGGCCTTGCCCCAAGTAGGGTTTTGGCATCCTTGAACTACGGTGCGGGTGGCTGGGAAGCTGCCACAGTTCGCATCTTGCCCACATCGAAGGTTCAGGTTGTAACTGGAACTGCACCACATGGACAAGGTCATGAAACATCGTGGTCTATGATTGTTGCAGATAAGTTGGGTATTTCCCCTGATGACATCGAGGTGCTGCACTCTGACACTGCAATTGCTCCATATGGTATGGATACCTATGGATCGAGATCGTTATCTGTGGGTGGAAGTGCTATACATCTTGCAACCGAGAAGGTTTTGGATAAGGCGCGAGCAATTGCTGCCCATCAACTTGAAGTTTCAGCGGATGACCTTGAATACTCAAATGGCACATTTGCTGTGAAAGGTTCTCCAGAGAAGGCCTACCCACTTGCAGCAGCAGCCTTTGAGGCCTTTACCGCCCACAACCTCCCTGACGGAATGGAGCCCAATCTGGAGGCGTCGGTAACATGGGATCCACCTAACTTTACCTTCCCTTATGGTAGCCATTTTGCCGTTGTCGAGGTTGATACTGAGACTGGTAAGGTCGAGTTAGTTCGCTATTTAGCGGTGGACGATTGTGGAAATCGAATTAATCCACTGATCATTGAAGGTCAGATTCATGGAGGATTGGTTCAGGGCATCGCTCAGGCACTCTATGAAGAGGCATCTTATGATGCAGCTGGGAACCTTTTAACCTCCACATTGGCTGATTACCTTGTGCCATCTGCGACCGAGTTTCCGTTCTTTGAGCTGGATCATACGGTTACACCGAGCCCGACAAATCCGCTTGGAGTAAAGGGAATCGGTGAAGCTGGCGCTATCGCATCACCTCCAGCTATCATCAATGCGATCATTGATGCATTGAGCCATTTAGGTGTCAGTCATATTGATATGCCTGCATCTCCACAGCGAGTATGGGAGACCATTAATAATGCCGGAAAATGATAGGCAATTGCATATTTTTTGTAGTTATCAAACCAAAGAAGGGTTAAAAGGGTAATGTTTCCATCATCTTTTGACTACGTTCGAGCATCGTCGGTGGCTGAAGCCATATCGATTCTTGCGAACGAGGAGGATGCAAAGCTCTTAGCGGGCGGCCACTCACTCCTACCTCTAATGAAATTGCGCCTAGCGAGTCCGTCAAAGCTGGTTGATATTGGACGCATCTCCGAGTTGTCCTATATAGAGGATCGCGGCGAGTACGTGGCAGTAGGTGCTTTAACGAGACATCGGGACCTAGAGGTCTCGGCGGTGCTGGGCTCAAGCGTGCCTATGCTCTCTCACGTAGCATCTTTGGTTGGAGATCCATCGGTTCGTCACCGCGGTACTATCGGTGGCTCCGTAGCCCATGGCGATGGTGCTTCAGACCTTCCAGCAGCTGTATTAGCGCTAGATGCAACAATGGTTGCTCAGGGGCCAAATGGTACTCGAGAGATCCCGGCTTCGGAGTTTTTCTTGGGCTTTTTGGAGACGGCACTTGAAGAGGGCGAGATCTTGACTGAAATCAAGGTTCCTAAGATACATGGTGGATGGTCGTACCAGAAGTTCAACCGAAGGGCTCAGGATTGGGCTATTGTAGGAGTTGCAGCCGTAAGGAATGGATCGACGAAAGTTTCGTTGGTTAATATGGGCTCAATGCCGCTTCGTGCTTTAGCTACCGAGGCAGCTATGAACTCAGGTGCTTCAATCTCTGATGCCGCAGCCTTAGCTGCGGAGGGAATCGATCCCCCCGCAGACTTAAATGCTTCGGCGGATTATCGTCGGCACCTTGCTTCAGTTTTAGTAAAACGAGCCTTGGAAGAGGCAAGTTCAAGTTAATCATTCAAAGGAGTTTGATGGATCCAAAGACGCGTCAAAGCCATGACGATTTGGCGCAGTTGCCATCAATTTGTGAGCAGCTCTCGATAGAGTCGCCAAGTGCGCTCATTCGAGAGCTGCGCGATTGTGATTACATAGCCTCTGAATCTTTGGCCACCGCTATCTATTTGGCTCTTAGCCTTCGCCGTCCGCTTCTTTTGGAGGGTGAACCTGGTGTTGGAAAGACAGAGGTGGCCAAGAGTCTTTCTAGGCTGCTAGGTTCTCCACTGGTTCGCCTTCAGTGCTATGAAGGGATCGACGTATCCCAAGCACTCTATGAGTGGAACTACTCCAGGCAGCTTTTGCATCTACGTACCGTTGAAGTTTTATCAGACACCAATGGCCTGAAGGTGGATGAATCCATAGAGGACGATCTCTACAGCGAGAAGTTTTTGGTTCGCAGACCCCTTCTTCGGGCTCTAGATCCTATAGCAGCAGGGGACGAGTTGCCAACGGTTGGTGGCGCCACCTTGCCGGCAGTCCTATTGATCGACGAGCTTGACAGGGCTGACGATGAGTTCGAGGCGTTTTTGCTCGAAGCCCTCTCAGACTATGCGGCTACCATTCCCGAACTCGGCACAATCTTTGCTCCGGTCCCGCCGGTCGTGATTATCACCTCGAATAGGACACGTGATCTTCACGATGCACTAAAGAGACGATGTCTCTACCACTGGGTAGATCACCCTTCCTTTGAGACCGAAGTGTCGATCATCATGACACGCGTACCAGGAGCGGATCGCTTTTTAGCTTCTCAGGTCGCTATTTTGTCGGGTTCTCTTCGTGCGATGGGTTTATTTAAACCGCCAGGCGTCGCCGAATCTATCGATTGGCTCCGTTCGCTAATAGCACTAGGTGCAAGCGAGATAACAGAGTCAATCTTTGAGGCGTCACTTTCTGCGGTAGTCAAGTATAGAGAAGACGCGCAGAAAGTTAAAGAGGCAGATGTGTCGGCGTTAGTGCGGGCGGCGATTGCAAAATCAAGCTAACTCTTAAAGTTGGACTTAGCCCTGGTAACTAAGGTTTGAGATATGGCAAATACCTACGAGATAGTAGTGGGCTTCGGGGAACACCTTCGAGCAAATGAGGTTTTGGCTGATCCAGATTCTCTTTCTCTTTTTTTGAGAGGAATGGAACTGGTTGGAATAGATACCAGAGCAAAGGTATACGAGGTGGCACGCGTTACCTTGGTAAAGCGCGTTGAGGATTTGGCAAAGTTCGATCGAGCATTTGCCAAGTTCTTCGATGGTGGTATTTTCGATGACGATTCACTCTTTAGCGAGCCCCAAGTTCATGAGACGCTTTTTATAGATATCGCCAGTGATGAAGAAGACCAAAGCGATGAAACTCAAGATATTCCCGAAGATGAGAACCACGTAACATTGCGTTTTTCAGCCAAGGAGATACTTTCTAATAAGGATTTTGCTAAATGTACGCGAGTGGAGCTCGTGCAACTTTATGCGATGATGTCAATGATGCGATTCTCTGGATCTAAGCAGCGCTCCAGAAGGATGATTAGAGATCGCAGAGGCGGCCTCCTAGATCTCAAAGGAACCGTGTCCAAGGCAATTTCTCGATATGGCGAGCCTATAGAACGTGTTTATAAGACCAATGGAAAGCGATTTAGGCGCATCGTTTTTATCTTGGATATCTCTGGATCTATGGATCCTTACGCCCGCGCGCTACTACGATTCGTGCATGCTTCAGTTCTGGCACGTAGCCGAATAGAGGTCTTTACCTTCAGCACCCGGCTGACTCGAATTACTCGTGAATTGACTTGGCGCGAACCGGACCAAGCTTTGAATGACGTATCAAAGCGCGTTGCAGATTTCTCAGGCGGTACTCGATTAGGTGAGACGATCGGCGAGTTTAATAACAACTATGGGGTGCGAGGAATGGCGAGGGGAGCCAACGTCGTAATACTCTCTGATGGCTGGGATCGAGGGGATCCAGATCATCTTGGTTTGGAGATGGCGAGGCTTCATAGGGTGGCACGTAAAGTTATTTGGGTTAATCCCCTAAAGGCTCATGAGGGATATGCACCCCTGGCTCGCGGAATGGCCGCAGCTCTACCCTATGTCGACGTCTTTGTAGAGGGGCATTCCCTGAATGCGCTAGCAAATTTGGTTAGGGTTTTAGATGCGCCATGATTTTGAAGGCCCTTGACCACTTTATCGATCGTTTTCGTGAATGAAGGGCGTCTCGTTGTGGCCTGCGTCCATCTACAAGAGAGCCGTCAAGTGCGTTAGGTTGATTTTTTATTTGAAAGGAGGATACATTGAGAGATGTCTTATCTGATTTGATCCGATGGCGTGCCCAGGGTAAAGCTGTAGCAATAGCGCGAGTAGTAGGTACCGAAGGGTCCAGTCCGCGTGAGCCTGGTGCCACCATGGCAATAAGCGATATAGGAGAAGTTTCGGGTTCGGTTTCTGGCGGTTGCGTCGAGGGAGCCGTGGTGATGGAGGCACTCGCGGCGATGGGTGTCACTAGCGTAGCCGTCGGCAATAATACTGTAATGGATGTGGATGCATCTGGTGTGCAGGCATGTCCAAGCGTATCGGTCTTTGGCTATTCAGATGATGAGGCGTTTGCTGTGGGTCTGACCTGCGGCGGTACTTTGCGAATCTTAATTGAACCCAATGTGGATCGACCATATGATCTAGTCGCTCGACTGTTGGATGAAAATACTCCATTTGTGCGTGCCACCGTGGTCTCAGGTATCGGTGCAGTTCCTGGGAATGATGCTCCTGTAGAGCTACAGATCTCCAGTGAAGGGTTGTCGGCCTTTGAAGTCTTTGGGGCGCTTCCTAGCGTTGGATCAACGCTGATAATTGTCGACGGTAAAGCCATTTATTCGAATTTAGAGAATGATACCCTTTCGGATGTAATCATTCGAGATAGTCAAGGTGCATTGGCGTCTGGCACGACCATGGTTCGTCATTACGGCAGAAATGGACAAGCAAAGCTCGAAGAGGTAGAGGTTCTCTTTGAGACCTTCGCTCCGCCACCTCGCATGATTATCTTTGGCGCCGTAGATTTTACTGCTGCCCTTGCTAGAGTTGGTAAGTTGTTGGGATATAGTGTTTCGGTTTGCGATGCTCGACCAATCTTCGCTACGCGTGTGAGGTTTGCGATGGCTGACGAGGTGGTCGTGGACTGGCCGGATAAGTATTTAGATCGGATTGGTGGCTCACTTGGACAAAGAGATGCTATCTGTGTACTTACCCATGATCCAAAGTTCGATGTACCAGCAATTGTCGGAGCTCTCAAGACTAAAGTGGGCTATATAGGTGCGATGGGGTCGAGAAGGACGCATCAAGAGCGCAGCAAACGCCTGATAGATGTAGGCGTAGATCCTGACGAACTTTCACGGGTAATGGGACCAATTGGGTTAGATATTGGGGCTAGGACGCCCGAGGAGACGGCTATTTCCATTGCTGGAGAGATAATTGCACTACGGACCAATAAGGTACCCGTCTCATTAGCGCTGGGCGAAGGTCCAATTCATCCTAGGAGCCGTTGACAATGGTTATGGCTGGGATCTTACTCTGTGGTGGATCTGGTTCTAGATATAGGGGAGATACCCATAAATTAGAGGCGCCGTTTCGGGGATCTACAGTCTTTGAGCATTCGCTGGCGGGGCTTCGGGGAGCATCTATAGAGCCAATTGCCGTGGTCTTTGGGGTGATTGATCTATCGCATTTACTGCATGAGGGCGAGGTTTCACTTCTGAATCCTAACCCCAATTTAGGGATGGCATCTTCTCTGGCGATTGGGCTGGCGTGGGCGAAGAGCCTCGAGGCGTCCGAGGTAATTGTTGGTTTGGGGGATCAACCTTTAATTGGTTCATCCCCATGGTTAACTCTTGCACATGCAGGCGAAACCTCGCCTATTATGGTAGCAACATATGAGGGAAGACGTCGTAACCCGGTTCGAATTTCCCGCGAGCTTTTCGACCTCATTCCGAGCGAGGGTGAGGTTGGAGCCAGGTCGCTATATTTGCAATTTTCGGCGCAATTGCTAGAGGTTGAATGTGTTGGCGAGCCGATTGATATTGATACAAAAGAGGAGTTGGATAGATGGAATTGGTAAATAAGTTTTCTGTAAATGTTCCAATAGAGCAAGCGTGGGCGCTTTTGACTGACGTAGAAAAGATAGCACCTTGTCTCCCGGGAGCTGCTCTCGAGGAGATTGATGGCGATGAATTTCGTGGATCAGTCAAGGTTAAGGTGGGACCTATTACTGCTGCCTACAAAGGAAAAGCATCTTTTATAGAGCTAAATAAAGAGACACATACAGCGGTTCTCAGGGCAGAAGGTCGAGACACTAAGGGTCAAGGTAACGCCTCGGCTACCGTAACGGCACAGTTGGATGGAGATGAGAATTCGACAAACGTTTCCGTTACGACAAATTTAGCAATAACTGGCAAGGTTGCTTCGTTCGGTAGAGGGGTCTTGGCTGATGTTTCAAACAAGCTTCTAAGTCAGTTCGTAGTATCGCTTGAGGCGCTGGTTGAAAACGATGGCAAAGAGGTACCTTCGGCAGAACCACAATCCTCGGACCCGGCTGCGTCTCCGGCCAAAGAGGCGGTCAGCTCCAACGACGATGAAAAGCCTCCAACCATAAAGAAGACCTTTGCACCTACTGAAACTGCTCCGGTAGACCTTTTGGGCGTCGCTGGATCGCCAATAATAAAGCGGGTCGTTCCTGCTGCAGTGGGCAGTTTGCTCTTTTTGATTATGGTACTAATCCGCCGCTCAAGAAAGCGAAAAGGTTAAGTTCAATTGAATATTGATCTTTGGGAAGGTCCTTCGGAAGTCGACTACAACCATGTTGAGCGCCTCTTGGGGCGACCTCCTCAAGGGCGCTTCGTGGTTGTGGCTAGGCGCATCTCCACAGGTATCCCTAGCGTGATTGCATGCTGGCCGATAATTGAGGAGAGGCTTCCGATGCCGACTCTCTTTTGGCTCTGTGACCCACCAATATCTCTTGCGGTTTCACGGCTAGAGTCGGGTGGAATTATCAAAGAGATCCGAGAGAGTCTTGACCTTGACCTGGTCGAATATGGCCATAGAACGTATTCTTCTATCCGCGATGGTTTGATTCCAGATGACTATTTGGGTCCTCGTCCCTCAGGAGGGGTTGGCGGCACTAGAAGTGGATTCAAATGTTTACATGCCCATGTGGGCTGGCACATCGTCTCTAAGGTAGATGCTCCAACTCTCTATGTATTGGAGCATCACCCGCAGAGTTTGGACTTGAGTGACGTTCGAGTTCTTGGGATGCCAGCGGGTTTGGGTTGCGTCAGCGACCTTCACGTTGACGCGTTGTCGTAACTATTGCACAGGGTGAATAATTCTTGATGGTTCACCCTGGGGCTGGCGCTTATTTGAGGTGATCTTTGATAGTGGAGGTGGTAGTTGCGACTGCGCTCCGTTTGATAATCTCAAATTAGACCGTCGATTTAACTACCAAAGAGCGCCTTATTGTGTTGAAATAGGGGTCGCTAGTCGTTCAATTCGACGAACCTTTCCAGAGCTTTCATCTGATTTGCGTGGAACGAGCGTATCTTTTCGATAGAAAGGCCAAAGGATATTCTTCCTCTCTCGATAAATGTTACATAGGGATCGATTGCGCTCGATGCCATGAAATATTGATTTTGAGAACTCTCTTTTGCCGTGGGTGAGATAGATTCGGCGATGAAACGGCCATCTTGATCGAAGTGGCGAGTTACTTTTTTCGATCCCGGAATCGTCTCCTTGCCGATCGAAGCCTTAGAGACGCCAACCATTTCGCCATTGACTTCAATCTCGGAGAGTTTGTAAACCAAATTGGCGCTAGGGTGTCCTGAGCCAATTACAAAGCGCGTTCCTACACCGTAGCCATCGATTGGGGCATCTCTCAGACGTTGGATCTCAAATTCATCCAGGTCGCCCGTGACGATGATTCTCGTCGATTTGGCGCCCTTAGAGTCTAGAAGTTGTCTCGCGTTGGTGGCACCTTCAAAAAGATCTCCTGAGTCGATACGAATAGCTCCTGGTTCCCCGTCGCAAGCCATAATGGCATCTAAAATTCCGCTTTCTTGATCGTATGTATCCACTAAAAAGGTAGATGATGCCCCTAGCGTCATAGCTTGAGCATGGAATGCCTCGATTTGATTTTCAAAAGCCATTACCAATGCATGGCCTGCTGTGCCAGACGCTGGAATATTGTAAATGCGTGCGGCACCAAGATTTGACGTAGATGCCATCCCTACGATGTATCCGATCCTTGCTGCGGCTAGAGCCGCTTCTTCATGAATCCGACGGGAGCCCATTTCGATTATTGGACGTCGATTGGCAGCCCTTACCATTCTCTCGCCAGCTGCAGCTAGAGCAGAGTCGAAATTTAGAATTGAAAGGACCAATGTCTCGATTATTAGGCACTCTGCAAAGGTCCCTTCGATCTTCAAAATCGGCGTTCCGCCAAAGTAGAAGCTTCCCTCTGGGAGTCCGGTTATAGTGCCGTGAAATTCGAAACTTTCTAGATAACCTATTGTTCGCTCACTTAAAAAGTTAGCTCTATGAAGAAAGGAGATATCAGCTTTTGAGAACTTGAATCTAGAAAGTGCTTCAAGAAGGCGTTGCTGGCCCCCTACGATTCCGTACTTTCGCCCTTGAGGTAGGCTTCGAGTGAAGACCTCGAAGACGGCTCTATGGAATGCTTTATCTGCATTTATGGCAGTATCGAGCATCGTGAATTCATATTTGTCGGTATGTAGAGCTGTAGTTTCAAGGCGGTTTTCAGTCAAGATTCCTTCTTGGTTTTAGATGATCTATTCTGTGATCTTTAAGATGGTTTGTTTTCGTCAGGTTGAAGGCCATCCACTAAGATGTGTTCGTTATCGTTGGCATTGGTCATTCCGGTATTGGCCGAGTCTTCGCCCTCGCCGTCATAGACCTGTGTGTTTTGAGAGTTGCGTCTTTCTGGCGAGTTCAGAATTAGAAATGCACATGCCGAGCTTATGATCAAAATAATGGAGAATACCTCTACTGCATCCCATAGGCGGGGAACTGCTAGCCAGAAGTATTCGTCCCAAAATCTTGGGATCGACCATAGAAAAAGTCCAGCTATGGCTAGGCTGCCGCTTCGATACGGTGGAGCTTTTGTAGTCATCCATTTTTCAATTTTAAGGAGAATCAGAAAGATTATAAAGTCTTCAGTAGCCTGAAAAATGGGAACTGGTATTCGATATCCGACCTGCCCGGCGTATTGTAGACCATACCAAGCATTGGTAGGTCGTCCTCCACCTTGGAACATCAACTGTGGCCCCAAAATGCGACCTATCGACCAAGCTAAAATGAGCGCTGGAACCAGCTTGTCAAAGGTGTCGGCGATGCGAAGGTCTGGAGCATATTTACGCTTTAGATAAATACCAACGGGGATTGCTCCTGCTAATCCGCCAAACGAAGAGAGGCCGCCGTGCCAGATCAAGGGAATTTGTGCTGGAAATTTCAAATAGTATGAGATATTTGCTATGACATGGACTATTCTGGCGCCAACTACAGCTGCCGCAATTATCCACAGGAACGATTTTCCAACCCAGTTGTATGGCATCCCTGAATCTTTAAGTCGTTTCTCGAAATATCGATAGGCAACGTAGAATGCGATAGCCAATCCGATACCATAGGTGTGTACCTGAACGGGACCGATATTGAAAACGATGGGTATTGGTTTCATGTTTCACCTAAAATTGTGTGGTGCATAGATTTCTCTATGATCACTGAAATGGTCGTTACATAGTAAGTGCATTGGAAGCGTAATGATTCCATCTTTTTGGTCAATTATATTTTAGAGCTATTTTAAAGCTTTGAGGAGGAGATCTATGACAAAGCATTTGCCAGGCCAGTTTGGCATAGAGGGTAAAGTTGCGATTGTAACTGGTGCGTCGAGTGGGATCGGTGCTCGCCTTGCGACGGTATTGTCACAGGCGGGAGCGTCGGTGGTTTTAGCAGCACGGAGAGAAGAACGTATTGCGGCGCTCTCGTCCACCTTGCAAGATTCCATTCACGTGGTGTGTGACGTCACCTTGGATCACGACCTGGAGAATCTGGTTGCCAGAACGATTGAGCGCTTCGGAAAGATAGACATCTGTGTCAACAACGCCGGAATCGCCGAGCCATTGTCGGCCCTTGAGGAGTCGCCAGCTCAATTTAGGCGGATAGTAGAGACAAATTTGACATCGGTTTTCGTCCTATCGCAACTTGTCGCCCAGAAAATGATTGATTTGGGTGGTGGCGGTACCATTGTAAATGTTGCATCGGTGCTTGGACTTATCGCATCGAACTCTATTCCTCAGGCAAGCTATACCGCTTCAAAGGCTGGTGTCGTGAATCTGACAAGAGAGTTGGCTTATCAGTGGGCCAAGCATAAGATAAGGGTCAATGCTATCGCTCCAGGTTGGTTCCCTTCTGAAATGACTTCTGTAATGTTTGAGGAAGGGCGAGGTTTGAGTTGGATTAATCGTAATACGCCACTGGGACGCGGTGGTAATATCGATGAGCTCGACGGGCCTTTGCTACTGTTGGCATCGGATGCTTCTAGTTACATTACTGGCCAAACGCTTGTAGTGGATGGCGGGTGGTCTCTGACTTAGTGGCTAGTTGATGAATGCTACTGGCTCAAGAGGTTTCTTGAATTGTCTCTTTGTCATACTCTTTTACGACCCGGTGGGTCGGAGGGTCTTGGTCTGTGGTTTTGAGTGACTTGTCGAGATGGTAACCCTGTAGTGGCGTCGCGCATGAACTTTGTAAAGCGCATTAGTCGTAGTTTGCTTTAATGTGCGTATTTAGGTGGTGCGGATGCGAAAAGTGTATATGCGTCAGAAAATGGTGGCTTGCTTCATTCTAGCTGTCTCTCATGAGGTGGTTTTTGATAACTCAATCGCTATGTGATAGCCATATAGGCACTGCCTAAGTGTCTCATGGAACCTTTTCTGGTCCAGATGGTATTTGGCAAAGAGACCGATAGCTGCGGTAAATGTTAAAGTGATCCCAGTGATCTGATTTAGGTTCAGATCACTGGGATCGGATAAGTGCGGCTATATGGTGATGATATCGATTCGGTTTGTGTCTCCAGATATTCGGCCTTGTGACCCCTGTGTTAGGAGTACTACTGACGTCGTGGGGTCGATCTCGGTCATAACCTCTCGAGTCTTGATCTCCCAGGTTGTATCATGAGGCTTGATGACTAAGGGAGCAACCCCTGAAGTAAAGGCTAGGCGTCTCGCGGTCGTTTCTTCTCGTGAAAGCGCTACGATCCAAGGCTTCATTCTGAACTTGGCAATGGATCTAGGAGTCGATCCTGACTCGGTCGGAGTGACGATGTAGTCCGGATCCAATTTTTCCACCGCAGAGAGCACCGATAAGGCGACAATTTCAGGAATTGTTGTGGCGTGATCGCGCATGTAGTCGGCAACCCGTTCACGTGACGGTATAAATGTGGCGTGTTCCTCGGTGTATCGAGCAACCTTGGCCAACGTTGCAACCGCTTCAACCGGGTACTTACCCATTGCGGACTCTTCGCTTAACATTACTGCGTCGGTGCCATCTAAGATTGCATTCGCCACATCTGTTACCTCAGCACGAGTCGGTCTTGGCGAGTCAACCATCGATTCCAACATTTGTGTTGCCGTTATGACTGGCTTTCCGATACAGTTTGCCCTAAAGATTAAGTCTTTTTGGACCAGTGGAATTTCTTCGAGAGGAAGTTCGATGCCAAGGTCGCCACGTGCCACCATAATCCCATCGCACGCATTGAGGATTGCATCGATGTCTCGAAGTGCTGCTGGATGTTCTATCTTGGCGAAAAGAAATGGAGAAAAGCCGTGCTCTCCTGCGATAGCTCTTGCCCGATGGAGGTCTTCAGCCCGTTGGACAAAAGAGATTGAAAGTGCATCTGCCCCCCTGGAGAGGGCGAAATATAAGAGCTCCGCGTCCTTATCTGTGAGTGATGAAATGTCAAGGGTGGCACCAGGAAGGTTGATTCCTTTGTGGGATGACAATTCTCCGCCTGCAGCAACGGTGCAGAGGATGCTTTCACCTTCGACTCGAACTACTTTGAGAGAGATAAATCCATCTGCTAGGTAGATGAGTGAACCTGGTCCAACCGCTCTGGCGATTCCAGGGAAATCAACAGGAATATTTATATCATTATCGACTGCCGGCGAACCGGTAGGGGCGAGCCTTACGGTCATTCCGCCCTTTAGCCCTATTGCTTGGTCTAACTTGCCGATCCTCATCTTTGGACCAGGAAGATCGGCAAGAATGGATATCATCTTTCCGGTATGTCGCTCTGCTCTGCGGACCAGTCCAATTAGTCGTACAATTGATGCTGGAGTTCCGTGAGCTAAATTTAGACGAGCTACATTCATTCCCGCTTTGGCCATCGCTACTACCGTATCAATATTGGCACAAGCGGGCCCGAGAGTTGCCACAATTTTGGTCTTTTTATCTTCGATCAAGGGTCCCCTTCCTTACTTCGAGTTTAAAACTACATACGACCTTAGCCACTGGATATTAAACAAAGGTTGTACACCAGGCAACAAAGTTACAGGATTGACCTGCATGGGTGTAAAAGGGTTTGAATTTATCAAGCCGCGGTGGCAAATATTTGAGATGGCGACCCTTTTTAAATTTGAAATTATCGTTTAGATCGAAAAATCCAAGATGAGCTTGCCTACTTTTGATTTGCTAAAGTCGCTATAGGCAAGTGCGGCCTTCGATGCGGGGTAGACCGCTGATATGAGTGGTCCGAAAGTTCCATCTTTGATTGCGGGTAGGATGTGGCTTTGAATTCGCTGCGCAATCTGCGCCTTCTCTCCAACGCTTCGGGGTCTTAGTGTCGAACCTCTAACAGTCGCTCTTTTAGCCATAATCATACGAAGGTCGACTTCAGCCTTTGGCCCTGCTCCGACTCCTATTATGACTATCCTGCCAAGAAGCGATAGAGCTTGAAGATTGGAGGCCATATTGACCCCGCCGACGAGTTCTAATATAAGATCAAAAGGGCCAGATGTTGCGATTTGCGATGGCGAGATTGCCATAGCCCCCTGGCGTTCTATGGCCAAGAGTCCTTCGTCGGTCCGTGATACTCCAAAGACTGTGGCGCCAGCAAATTTTGCAAGCGCGATAGCGGCAGTTCCGACACCTCCAGTAGCTCCAGTGATCAAGACTCTATCTCCGGCGCTAATCTCACCTTGGCTAAAGAGTGCATCGTAAGCCGTTGTGTAGGCCTCTGGTATCGCGGACCACTTCACTAGGGGTAATGTTTGGTCAACTTCTATTGCGTTGCTAAAGTGAATCTTTACCATTTCGGCCTGGGCTCCGCCTGCGACGATACCCATTATTGGTCTATTGATCCAGTTCGTGGGTACCTTTGATCCTTGAGCAACTACGGTCCCAGAAAATTCCAAGCCCGGAATATCGCTAACCACTCCATTTGGCGGGGGATAAAACCCTCCAACTTGGAGTAGGTCAGCCGCGTTTAATCCGGCACCGGCCACTCTGACGAGTAACTCTTCATCGCTGATAGTGGGATCTGGGCAAGTGGTGAATAGGATTGTTTTGTCTATGATCTTTGCAGCATTCATTGCAAAACAAGCATACGACCCATAGATAAAAATCAATCCACCTACAAGTTGGATCTAGGGACGTCCGGCTCCTACGGGACTTCCGTCCCAATAGAGGCTCCGCACCATGATTGGGTATGAAGGATTATCGGCCACTACTACTTCGCCATTGCCAATGTACATTGCAACGTGGTCTATGGGAGTGAAGTAAAAGACTAAATCCCCTGGTTGAAGGCTGTTGAGTGAGACGTGTTGAATTGAGTCGTATTGTGCTGCAGCGGAATGCGGGAGATAGACCCCAGCGTGCGCCCATGCGTACATTACAAAGCCAGAGCAGTCAAAGTAGTTGGGCCCGGCACCGCCAAATACGTAACTTTTACCGATTTGTGCCATCGCAACCGACACTGCTGTACCTGCTCCAGCACCTGGAGGAATTGCTACATATGCAGATTGGCCATTTGGGTTGCTTTGTTGAGCATTTGCACGACTTGTAGTAGTCGCACTTCGTTGTTGTTGAAGCTGCTGTTGTTGAAGCTGCTGTTGTTGAAGCTGCTGTTGTTGAAGCTGAAGATGCTGTGCAAGAGCAAGAGCTTGGGCCCGCTTTTGGGCCTGCAGGGCCGCGGCTTCTTGGGCTAGTTGCTGTTGCTTTTGTGCCTGGAGGACCAGTGATGCGATATTGGAATTGACTGTGAGTAATTGCGATTGCGCAGTATTCATCGCGGACTGCGCGGCGGCTTTTGAAGAGGCTGCGCTATTTAGTGCCGCTGTTGCTAGGGCCTTTTCGGAGGCCAACTTAGCTTTTTCGATGTTGAGGTTGGCATTTGCAAGGTTGAACTGCGCGATTAATGTCTGTTGTGAGTTGGCTACGGTTCCCGCGAAGACGTCTCGCAAGGTTACATCTGTGGATGAACCATTTAAGACGTCGGCAAAGGAAACGACTGATCCACCCTGGGTGTAAAAATTCACAGCTTCAGCGGCTAGTTTTTTTCTAAGCTCCGCGATCTTTGCTTCTGTGGAGGCAATTGAGGCTTTGCTTATTGAGATCTGCTGATTTAGGGTTTGTAGCTTCAGCTGCGCTTGGTCATAAGCTTCAGAGTAAGCGCTTACTTGGGCATTGAGGGTAGCAATTTTACTCGCAATTGCCGATGCTTGTGCTTTCGCGCTTGAAAGCTGATCGGCCGATGCGCTAGTTGCGAAAGTTGCTATCGGGGTCAACCCTAGTACTAGAGCTGAAATTCCGGTAAGCGCCTTTCGGCTAAATTTTTTGGACCGAACTTCGGTCACTTTGAATTCGGCATCTAAATCCGTATCATTGTTAGGCAGGTTCGTCACAATTCAAATATGATAGTAAGCTCCGCAGAGATATTTGGCTGATTCCATACATTAATGTCTGTTCTAAGGAATATTTTATTTCATCGACGCTTCTTCGAATCGACTTGAACAGGTAGAGCGTTTTTGAGGGATTTTCCTCTAATAAGACAAAACTTATCTTTGAGATTCCTTGACTCCGAAACGATTCTGGCTGCCTTGACACGGAGGAAGCAGAGGGAATCTCTCATATTGATTGACTCTTACGAAATGGTGATTTTGAGGTCGTCGGTTAATTATTCTCCTCGTGTCGGGGGCTACATGGGGAATTGTAGCTGCTTCTAGCTCACCCTAAGGGATGGCTTTTCCATACGATACTTGGGTTCCAAGGCTCTGGTGTACCAGTGGAGACTAAGCCTGGATCCACCGAAAATTTAGTCGATCGACTTTGATTTTGGCATAGAAAAGGTGCTCTGAACTGGTAGAATGATGTTTGAAGACACTTCAAATCTATCAGTTCAAGGAGCACCTTTTAGATGCGAGCATCTACTAGTGCTTTAGAGTGTTTGATAGTCACCTTTGACGATTCGAACGCAGTTTCCAACAGTGGGTTAATACTCCCTATCACCCTTGCTGAGAGACTTGGCCTTAGGGATCTCTTTGATTCTCACATTGACCTAGAGGATCGTCCTGGACGAGCAAATGTTGGCAGAAAAGCCATGGCTATCATCGCATCTATCTTGCATCGCATCTATTTTGGCCGGTGGTGATTGCATTGATGACACTGCAATCCTTCGAAGCCCAAATGCGCAAGTTATCCTTGGTCAGATAATGCCAGCACCATCCACTCTTGGTGTCTTCTTGCGTAGTTTTGAGACCAGTGACATCGCAGATGTTGAACGAGTTGCAGCTTTGTTGCTAAAACGAGCCTGGCTAGCTGGAGCAGGTCCAGGTGATGAGCCGCTCACCATTGATGTTGATTCCACGATATGTCAGGTATATGGAAACAAAAAAGAAGGAGCTGGATTTGGTTATACCAAAGTAAGGGGGTATCACCCACACCTAGCAGCTGTTGGTAAAACAGGTGACATTCTTGGAATAGTGACTCGTGAAGGCAACGCCAATACCGCTCGTGGTGCCGGAGAGTTTGTAACTCAGGTAATCGACAATGCCAGAGCCGCTGGAGCAACTGGTGAAATAACCATGCGTTTTGACTCTGGGTTCTTCTCAAGAGCCGTAAGAGACACAGCCAGCCAAGGCAATGTTCGCATTTGCATTACAACACGGATGTCAAAACGATTGAAGCAGGTTATTGCAGCCATACCAGAAGAAACATGGACTTCAATTCCTTATTGGCTTGAAGGTGGAGCTGATGTAGCAGAAGTCAAATATCGCGCATTTGCAAGAGATAGACAAGACGTTCGTCTTATCGTCGGAAGAACAAAGCCTACTCCAGGGTCTCAGCTGGCACTATTTAGTGACTATGACTATCACGCATTTATTACCGATCGACAAGGCGAAACGCTTTTCCTTGAGGCTGATCACCGAGCACATGCCCAGATCGAACTAGTCATCAAGGATCTCAAAGGAGGTTCGGGATGGAATCATGTTCCATCCAGATGCATGAACGCTAATGCCGTTTGGTTGGCTCTGGTCTAATTAGCCATTGGTGCAATTGCACACAACCTGGCACGGTGCAATTGCACACAACCTGGCACGGTGCAATTGCACACAACCTGGCACGGTGCAACTGCACACAACCGGGCACAAATAGGTGCTATTGCAGAAACTGTAATAACCACACCAAAGCTTCGACGGTGTTACTTTCAGATCGCAGGACATATCACTCGTTCAGCTAGAAAAGTAATACTGCATCTTGAAGAACATTGGCACTATAAGGATAAGTTCTTAGAGGCTCTTGATCGGATCAGAAAGTTTGAGATCGCCATCACCTGAACATCTGGTTACCTAACACACTGAATATTACTTGAAGGAACTGCTCTAGAAGACAAGTGATTAGGTCACTATGGCCAAAATGAGATTTCAGAATCTCAAAAATGACCAAACAGGCTCAACCACAAAGCGAATAGGTCATATTTGGCACTCTGAAACCAGATTTAAGCCATAGACCCTCCGTCAAACCTAAATCAGTTCCAAAAAACCGACTTGAAGTCACACCGAGGGGCTCAAGCTGGTCCATTTCTGTGGATTCAGGCTAAGCGTAGGCTAGATTTTGTGGGATGGGTTTGGATATGCGTCTCGAATTTGTTGTTCATAGCTGATTCTGGTGAGCATGACGTTGCTAGGGTTATCATTGGCATAATGGTCATTGCAAATTAGCGACGGCATTTATATTTGTAGTAGTTTTGTGAATGATGAGTACAACTTCAAATTCCCAAAACTTCCGGTTAGAACACGATTCCATGGGCGACATTGCAGTCCCGTTACAAGCAAAGTGGCAAGCTCAGACCCAGCGAGCGGTTGAGAACTTTCCCATTTCAGGCCTTCGGATATCGAAACCCCTGATACGGGCTCTAGCGCTCATAAAATCCGCTGGCGCAATGGCTAACTCTCAAATTGGTACTCTGGATCCGAAAATTGCCAATGCCATTTCCAGCGCTGCAGAGCGCGTTGCTAATGGTGACTTCGACGACGAGTTTCCGATTGACGTCTTTCAGACTGGTTCTGGTACTTCTTCGAACATGAATATGAACGAAGTTTTAGCAACTCTGGCAAGTGAGATTCTCGTTGACGTTACCGTAAAGCCGAACGACCATACCAATGCCTCGCAATCTTCCAATGACGTTTTCCCAAGTGCCATTCACTTGGCTACCGCCAGTGAGCTAAAGTTCAACCTGATCCCGGCTCTTTTGGAACTGTCAGCCTCACTTGGTTCAAAAGCAATTGAATTCGAGAGCGTGGTCAAGTCTGGTCGAACCCACCTAATGGATGCTACTCCGGTTACCCTTGGGCAAGAGTTTTCTGGGTATCGTGCAGCAATCGACTACGGTATTGAGCGTATCGAATCAGTTCTACCTCGGGTGTGCGAGATGCCCTTGGGTGGAACGGCCGTTGGAACTGGTATCAATGCCCCTAAAGAGTTCGCGCCTAAAGCTATTGCGCTCCTTCGCGAGTGGATGGACCTGCCCTTGACTGAGGCTAGAAACCACTTTGAGGCGCAGGGTTCGCGCGATGCTCTCGTGGAGGCTTCAGGAGTGCTTCGCACTATCGCGATCTCTCTGTATAAGATCGCAAATGACCTGAGGTGGATGGCTTCAGGCCCACGTTGTGGGCTCGGAGAGATCCACCTCCCCGACCTTCAACCAGGATCCTCAATTATGCCTGGCAAGGTGAATCCAGTTGTGCCAGAAGCAGTATGTCAAGTGGTTGCTCAAGTGATCGGCAATGATGCCGCTGTGGCATTCGGCGGAAGCGCCGGCATCCTTGAGCTAAATGTTATGCTTCCCGTGATAGCGCGAAACATAATTGAGTCGATTGAGCTGATCTCTTCCGTCTCAATTGCTCTGGCTCACAAGTGTGTTGATGGCATTGAGGCCGATGTTGAAAGATGTAGAAATTACGCACTATCTTCACCTTCTATTGGTACCTCGTTGAATCCCTATATTGGCTATGAGGCAGCTGCGAAAATTATCAAGCGATCTTTAGCCGAAAATAAGGACTTGCGAACTTTAGTATTAGAAGAAGGACTTCTAACTCCAGAGGAAGCAGATAAAGCATTAGACGTCTTTGCGATGACAAAGGGTGGATTAATAGGGTAACTTAGTAATATGAATCCCCTTGAAATTCTTCGCTATGTAGCGGGTCTTGATGATCGTTCTCCAGAGGTAGTGGCGCTCTCTGCGCTCGACTCGTTGGGTGCGCTTGCGGACCGTCCTGAAATGCTTTTAGTCGCAATTCGCCGCCTATTGGAGTCACATCCAAGAAATGGTCTTTTGTGGACGCTGGCCAATCGAATTTTACTCTCTATCGAGGTCGGTGATGAGGTCGAATTGATTCGGGATGAGATTTTAGGGGATCAGAGTATATCGGGTCTGTTTGGCCAGATCGACAATGGAATGGCTCTGTATTTTTTAGATATGAACCGGGCATTTGAGACGATGACTACTGGCCGTACCAAAGAAAATGGACGGTCAGTACGCTCTGTTTCAAGTAAGAATATTGACACCTTGGATACTCGAGATAAGATAAACTATTTCGATCCTATGAACTCGATCTCTCAGTTGATCGGGAAGGCACACCCCCCAAATCGTTCAGCATTGGTTTTGGAGCCATCTTCTTTTTCAGGCGGTCGGGTTGTAATTGCGAGTCACATAATCTCGATAGCCAACCAAGTCCTGGGGGATGGAGTTAGGGTTATTATCCGAATTCCGTTCGGGTTTGAGCTACCTAGCGAGCTATTTGACGCCCAAATTAGAGCCCTCGCTTTGGGGAGTTCTGAAGGTGGTAGCGAACTCCACAAGGAGGTAACTACCCTCAGTGAGTTGCCTGGTTTTAGGGCTAATCCTGAGAGCGTCACCTATGTGATGGGGTCACGTAGAAGCACAAGAAACGATGCTGTTGCCTCCGAACTGATCTGACGTCCGTTTTTGTAACTAGTGGTTGGGCCCTTAGGTGGCTATACATACCAACATGGCTGATTTGATATTTATGACTCTATTCTTCAAGGTCTTCAATTGAGACCTTGGCTCCCCAACTCTAGATTTGGAGCGGGAGGCGATCTATTGGTTTTTTAAGGTGATATCAAGTCTCTTAGTAACAATCAAGGATAAGGATCTCATCTCTTTACATTTAGAAGAGAGATTTATTCACAGCATATATGTTCACGGCGTATAAAGGTATGTCTGACAAGGCAATGCCGTTGTAATCCGGAGAGTTCCTATCCTTGCTTTTTGACATTGCTAAAAGGTTTGCGCGAGAGACTCTTGGTGCGACTTTATATCTCTAGTGCTATTTATTTTTTGAGAGAAAAACCATTGGACCCTTGAAGTCCGTTTGTGCAATAAACTCACTACTTGGGCAATGCGTGCGATTGGTTCGATCTCCTATTTATTTTAATTTGGTGATCTTGGCTTTCTGATTAGGGTCGAAGTAAGGATCTCTATCGATGCTCTCTGAAGTCAAAGCTCTCCATCTCGGTTGGGCTTCCGCTCGATTTTAATGGGTTTGACTTTCCTT
The DNA here is from genome assembly GCF_000949295.1 of Acidithrix ferrooxidans. GTDB lineage: Bacteria > Actinomycetota > Acidimicrobiia > Acidimicrobiales > Acidimicrobiaceae > Acidithrix > Acidithrix ferrooxidans. Next base: position 5,367 of record NZ_JXYS01000031.1, on the reverse strand, counting down.
TTGAAATTTTGAACGAGTTCGATTCGCAAATGCCGAAACCCCAGGTGGGGATCTTCAGGTAACAGATCTCGTATCTTTGTCTGACTGCTTTTTCGCGCCAGAGCCTAGCAACGAGAAGTTCGATTTGCCACTTTGCCTCAAGTTTTCCCTCCTATTGCCCTGCAATGTCCTGCAAATCTTGGATATGTTGACAATTATCCGTGAGGTCCAAGACACACCACGCTTTGCTGGCTAATGTTGGAACTTTAGGACGCTTTTTACGATAGGAGATCACATTGGCCACCAGAAGAGACCTGATCAAGATGACCGAGGATGAATTAGCGGCCTTTTTGCACCTTCCGTCTTCAATGTCGGTCGCAACTCACTCGCCGTCTAACGCAATTCACCTTGTCGCTATGTGGTATGGATTTTACGGCGATGATCTTGCATTTTGGACCTATTCCAAGAGTCAAAAGGTAAAGAACCTTGAGCGCAACTCATCTATTACTTGTTTGGTGGAGAGTGGCAATAGCTATGATCAGCTTAGAGGCGTCGAGATAGTGGGCACTTGTGAGATAGTTCGAGATTTAGAGGTCGTTAGGAGCATCGGAAATTCAGTCTTTTCGAGATATTACCCAGAGGCTGATCCTGCTGCATCGCTCGTATTTCTCTCTAGTGCTCCAAAGAGAGTTGGTGTCATAATTAAAGCAACGAAGATGGTTTCATGGGATCACTCGAAGTTGGCCGGCGCTTATTGAGAATTCAGCCATTCACCTCTAGCGACTAGGGTTTTCAAAGCTCTAAGGATTACTTTCGAAAGAGTTGCTTGTAAGAAGGAGTGATTATAACGTTAGATTTTTGAGATCCAGAGAGCTTTCATCTCTGTCCAAATACTATTTCAACCCAGGGTTGAGCCGATAAAAGGCCTTTGGATCATTGAGTTTTGAATCGTTCAATTCCTTTCTGAGGAATTTTGCGGCATTTGCTTCACAGTCTTTTGGTCATCGAACTAATTGGATCTACTTTTCTGCTATCTTTAGAATTATGGGCAAAATGATTGAGTTTCCAAGTAATGGAACAAATGGCGTTGGTTATCTCGCGACGCCGACCACTAGCAATGGCAAAGCAATAGTCGTAATTCAAGAGTGGTGGGGTCTTGTCGACCACATAAAGGACGTGTGTGACCGTTTCGCCGCCCTTGGTTATTTGGCTCTCGCACCAGATTTGTACCACGGCAAAGTCGCGACAGAGCCAGACGAAGCGGGCAAGTACATGATGGCTCTTGAGATCGATAAATTCGCCAAGGATCTTTCTGGTGCTGTGGATGAACTGATGGTTCGGGCCGAGACATCTAAGGTCGGTGTCGTTGGGTTTTGCATGGGCGGAGGCTTGGCATTAGTCTTGGCGGCCAATAGACCAGATGCGGTTGGTGCGGTTGCACCGTTCTATGGAGTAATACCTTGGCCAGAGGCGGCGCCAGATTATTCGGCGATAACTGCATCCATCCAAGGTCACTATGCCGAGATCGACGATTTTGCTCCGCCAAAGGTATCCAGGGGACTGGAACGCAGCTTGGTCGAACTTGGTAAAGATGCGGAGTTTTTTGTGTATCCAAATACTGAGCACGCATTTTTCAATGATGCGAGACCTGAGGTCTATGATGCAGCTGCATCAAATCAGGCTTGGGATAGGTTGATTCCGTTTTTAGAGGAATCCCTTAGGTAGCCACCGGTGCAAGGTCAAAGTGCTTACTCATTAGTGATGTGCTTTTTTTGAGTGGAAGTTGCTCTCCAGAGACGATGTAGCGGTCGTTTTCTGCTTTTTAATAATCCCAATGGGTTGCCTTATGAGGTAATCCATTGGGATAATTTTTATAGTTCGGGCAATTATGGCTTCAATTGGAATCAACGAGAAAACTGAACTCTTTTTGGATTTTTATTGATAGATACCTTTGAGCGGCCTTCCTTGTTTATAGGGCTATTGGAGATTCACTAGAGGCTACAGATGAAAACAGAAGGAGTATTTTTTTCCGAGACTGGAAAAGCCCTCTCGCATACGGCTGAGATCGATGACTTTTTGTTTGTATGTCATGTGAAGTTTGTCACTTATCTTCAACAAACCCATCTCTTAGTGGGATTTTGCTGGTATTTATTTTGGGGCTGACATTTAGTTTTAGGTCTTTGACTAGTAGTGCGTGATCAAATTGAGTTATTATTTTTGAATGTCTGATAGAAGTAGAAATTTACCAAGGCGTTCCTGCCTTTCAGTTCCCGGATCTTCTGAGCGCTTTCTTGCAAAGGCGCCAACGATTCCGGCCGATATGTCGTTTTTGGATCTCGAGGACTCGGTAGCACCTCTGGAAAAGGAGGGTGCTAGGGCCAAGGTGGTAGAGGCGATACGTAACCTCGAATGGGATGATCGTGTATTGTGCGTGCGTGTGAATGCATGGGATACCAAGTGGACTTACGCCGATGTTATTGAAGTTGTCGGAAATGCTGGTGAGCGTCTTGATGAGATTATGCTCCCGAAAGTCCAGAGCGCAGCAGACGTGATAGCCATGGATCGCCTATTAACCCAAGTTGAGATCAACGCTGGCCTTCCTAAGGGTCATATTGGGATCGAGGCACAGATTGAATCGACTTTAGGTTTGATAAATGTCGAAGAGATATGTGCGGCTTCTCCCCGCCTCGAGACAATTGTCTTTGGACCGGCTGATTTTGCAGCTTCGATGGAGATGCCTGTTTTGACGGGTGGTGTTCAGATTCCTAATTACCCTGGCGATCATTTTCATTATGTCTTCTCGAAGATTTTGATGGCGGGACGTGCTTACGGGTTGCAGGTCATTGATGGACCATTCTTGAAGGTAAAAGACAGCCAAGCGCTTAGAGACTACTGCAATCGTACTGTAACCTTGGGCTATGACGGCAAATGGGCTTTGCATCCTGATCAAGTTACAGTGATTAACGAGATGTATTCGCCAACCGCCGAACAGTTTGAGCTAGCTTGGTCAATTTTGGACGCTTACAAAGTTGCTACCGAAGGTGATCGAAAAGGTGCAGTAATGTTCGGAGATGAGATGATCGATGAAGCATCAAGAAAGATGGCTACCAAGTTCGTTACTCGAGGTGAGAGAGCTGGCATGAAGAGAGTCGTCGAGGACTGAATACAAGACGCCACAGCTCTAGGGCGATAGATTATTGACCAATTCCCCGTGTATTTGTTCAGAGCATGAATACACGGGGAATTTTATATCTTTAAGTAGGAAGACGATGAAATGGAGATACCTCTTCTCTTTGGCTCGCCTTAATGCATTATGATTAAATTAATCGAGCTTGCAATGTGGCTAAGTTAGTGGCATTACCCTAGCTCAAGCTCTTGGGATCGCCACCATCGCTCACTCCTCGGTTGCTCGGTGTGTTGTGGATGAGCGGAATCAGAATGCACTTGTTGGCCATTCCGGCTACGAAAGGTACAAGTCCAACTATCGAGATCACTATCCAGGCCTTTCCTGGAATCAAGCCCGCGAAAATCAAGATTAGTCCGGCTATAATTCGCGAGGATCTCCCTGTGGTGCTGTTCATAAAGGTAATAAATTTCAATGAGATCTCCTTTCTATATAGATATATACCCCCTATGGTATATATCTATTCCTGTAATCGAATGGCAAGGTCTTCGTGCCCTATTGCTTTTTTGGAGCGCCTATTGGGCTGTGAAGAATGTTGGACAGACCACTGCCATGATCGGCCTGATTATGAGGAAGGCGATTTGATTTTTAATGCATAGTCTCAAACCCGCGCCCTGGTGCATGGTTTGACTAAGCTCTGTGAGTTTGGTTGCGTCAAATTAACAATGGGGTCATTTTTGATTAGAGATGAACCCTTTTATTGATGAGTTGAAATTCGAGATAGTGTCGAATTTTTAACACGTTTTATGAGTAATTTGTTGTAGAATTTTATAAATGATGAGTGATATTTTCGGAGGTAGCCAAATGATAGGTTGTGATTATTAATATAGAATGAATAAAGTTTTATAATAGATACTCTATCTATAATTTGTTTTTGCGATTTAATTTGAGCAGATAATGCGGTTAGAAAAATGAAAGAAATGGGTTTGAATCGCTAGAACGTGGCCGAACTAATAGCATTCTTTTTGAACTGGGCTAACTTGAACTGGGCTAACTTGAACTGGGCTAACTTGAACTGGGCTAACTTGAACTGGGCTAACTTGAACTGGGCTAACTAGCGGAAGTTGAAAACCAATTTGGAATGTCGGTAGGCACCGTAGGTATCTTCGTTCTATGAGATAGGACAGTGGACAGTAGTCCCCCTTGCAAAAGTTTTTCTCAAAGATCGATATTCACAAGAACAATTCCATTGATTCGGTGGTGAATATTGTGATTGTTCATTTAAAATAGGATATTTTTAGAGACTGAGTTGACCTTGGCGGCTGCTTGGTTGACGATTTCATGCTTGTAGTCATTTTTGAATATTGATCTGATTGGATATGCATTATAGATACCTATCTCGCTATGTTATACTATATTTACTCAAGATAAAACCATTGATAAATTTGGATTTATGCCCGTGGTTGAATCGCTTTTTCTAAATGATATTTGCTATTTTGAGCTATATATGTTTGATAAAATATCTTGGATGGAGGACGGTTCTCGAGATAGATTTACTCTTTGATTTGGTAGCGTAATATCAAATAGTTTCATACTTATCAAGTTTCGTAAGTTTCGCCTCCACCGAGACCAGATTGGAGCTAATCTTTAGTAGAACAGATGTTCGATAAAGGAGGCATGGTGGATATCTCAGGCTTTATGGTACGCTTCGCTTCAGAGGAAGCATGTGAAGATCATTTGATCAAATTGCTTATGCTATGAGGGATTTAGATGCCCAAAGTGTGACTCTGACCAGTTTACCTTAATCAGGCCAAACCATCGAAGAAATGCAGCATCTCGAGCTCCACTTTTTCAATGTAAATCTTGTCACCGTCAAACTAGCGTTACCTCCGGAACCATCTTCCATCGAAGCCATATCTCTTTATCCAAGTGGTTCTCCGCTATCTATCTATTGTCCAACGACAAGCGTGGTCTTTCGGCTACTACCATTGCTAAATTCGTTCAAGTATCTTATTCGACTGGCTGGTTGATGCTAAATAAGCTACGAAAAGCAATGGCTGACCGAAATGGTTTATATAAACTTGGAGGAAACGTCCAGGTAGATGAGTTCTTTTTAGGTGGTGAGAGCCATGGCGAAGGCAGAAGAGGAAAGGGAACAAAACAAACCAATGTCCTAATTGGAGTGTCGATTAGCAATGGTGCTCCTACTCATTGCTTCATGGAAGTAATCAAAGATACCACTGCTAAATCACCCAAAGATGTTT